>RFGU01000132.1 GCA_003696955.1 Deltaproteobacteria bacterium
CCGAAGGGACCGAGGACACCGCTTTCGCTGCTCCAACAGTTGGCCTCGATGAACAAGCCGTCGCCGATCTGGATCTCCCGGCGAAGCTCGGCCATGAGGCGCTGCTTGCCCATCCCTTCGGGTGCCTCGACGATCACCGTGCGAATCAGACGGGGGCGTGCGCCCGACCGGGATGCGCCGGCGTCGGCGTTGCCGAGCAGGATCTCCGAGGCGCGCCGAAGCAACCCCTCGAGGATCTTGTCACGGTCGACGAAGGGCAGGTGCTCGACGAGCAGGCGGGCGAACTCGCGGCGATCGACCTTGGTCGGCCCGTGGTCCCGGAGGTGTGGGGCCTCCCGACGCAGCAGTTCGAGGACGATGGTGCGCGCGGAGGGCGGTCGCTTCGCGGGATCCGGATCGAGCATGCGCCCGATGAGTTCGGCGACGACCGGGCCCGCCGACGGGACGAGGGCACCGGCGAGTTCGGGGCGCCAGTCCTTCTGCGCCCGCAGGACCTCCTTGAAGGTCTTGCCGGCGAAGGGGCGTTGACCGCGAATCGCCGCGTACATGGTGGCGCCGAGGGAGTAGATGTCGGACCGAACGTCTGCGGGCTCGCCTCGGACCTTCTCGGGCGCGGCGAACCCCGGGGTGCCGAGCACGACGATGCTGTCGTCGTCTGCGGACGCATGGGGCGCCCGCCCGCGCACCACCTGCACCAGCCCGAAGTCGATGAGCTTGGCCTGGGGACCGCGCTCCTCGTCGTCGGTGTCCACGAGGACGTTCGAGGGCTTGATGTCGTCGTGGATGAGACCGAGGGTGTGGATGTAGTCGAGCGCCTGGGCGAGCTGGACGAAGATGGCCGCAATCGTCTCCCGGGAGGCGCCCTTCAGGAAGTCGGACAGGACCGGGCCACGGACGAGCTCTTGCGTGAAGTACTCGGCGTCGAGTTCCTTGCACCGTCCAAAATCGAAGACCGAGGCCAGGTTCGGATGGTGCAGTTGGGTGAGGATCCGAAACTCCTCGCGAAACTGGGAGACCGCCTCGCTCGATGCCGACTCCGGCGTGGAACCGAAGGTGCGGGTGACCGTGCGCCGGGTCGCTGCCCTGCCGAACGGACCCATGGACGCGCGGGAGGCATCCTCCGAGGCCGACGTCGTGTCGCCCCCCCGAGCGGTCAGGTCCCGATGTCGAATGAGCTTGAGCGCGACCTCGCGATCGGTCAGTTCGTCGACGGCCGCGTACACCTGCCCGAAGCCACCTCGGCCGAGCATCGACGTGACGCGATAGCGTCCAGCGATGCGTTCGGGGGGATCCCGTCCCGGCGGCGACGCGCGCGGCGCAGATTCATCCGTGGCCTTCGGCTTCGTCATGGGTGATCCGACCGAACAACCGGTCGCCACTCGTTGCCGGGCAGCGTAACGAGCGGGGGGATCGGCGGCAACGACGGCGTTGCGCGGAAGTGTTTGATGAACGTCATTTTTGTAGTGTGAGCTACAACAAAATCATAATCTAATGCACGCACGGCGCAATTCGAAATCACTGCCGGTCGAAGATTTGGAGCAGCATTCCTTACATTGGGCGATATCGCCCGATATAAGGAGAGGAATGTTCGTTCAGGTATCGGAGGGTGCGGCCGGTACCCGCCGCGGTCCCCATGGTGGTGTACCTCCGCGCAACGTGGCTTCGAAATGGCTGCGTCCGATGGCCGCTTCTCCATGGTCGACGCAATGTTCATAGGCTCGCGCCTCGAGTTCGAGACGGACCGATTCGGGGCGTCCGAGGCCGGCGAGAACGGCCTGTTTGAACGCCGCGACGGCTGTCGGACTGTTGCGGGCCACCGCCCCGGCGAGCTTCCGACTCCGTTCGAGTCCGGCCTCGACGTCGGCGGTCGCCTCTTGCACCAGCCCGATGCGCAGCGCTTCGTCCAGCCCGATCCGTTCGGCCGTGCATCCGAGGCGGAGGGCCTGGTTCGGCCCCACCAAGTGGGCCAGTTCGGCCGTTCCACGGGCTCCGGGAAGGATGCCGAGGCCCGTCTCGGGGAGGCCGAAGCTGGCCTCGGCCGTGGCGAGGACGTAGTCGGCGGTGAGCAGGAATTCGACGCCCCATCCGAGGGTGACGCCGCTTGCGAGGGCGATGGTGAAGATCGGCAGGTGCCGCAGGCGGACCATGAGGTCCCGCTGGCGACGTACGTGGGCCTTGACCTTTGCGTCGTCCCAACCGACACGCTCCTTGACGTTGGCTCCGGCGATGAAGATGGGTTTGCCCTTGGAGGAACGGCGACGGCTCGTCGTCACCAGACAACGAATCTCCGACGCCTGCTCGATCAGCTCGCACAGGGCGTCGAAGGCGTCGAGCTCCGCCGTGCCCATCTCGTTCGCCTTGCCGTGGTGGAGGTCGAGCACCAAAAGGCCGTGCTCGTCGTCGAAGGACGGGTGCAGATGCGCGATGGGGGCGAGATCCATGGCCGGTCCCCTAACAGGGTTTGGGCAGCTTGGAAAGGTCGGCCGGGGTGTCGAGGTTCTCGACGACGGCCGGATCGTCCACCTCGACGAAGCGGCGTGCGGGGGCGACGTTCGGAGCGCGGAGGAACTCCCGGAGCGTGCGCGCCTCGCACGCTTCGCGCAGGGCCCGGCACGCCCACGACGGCAGGAGCACCGGGTGACCGTGACGCCCGCCGTAGGCCGGCTGCACGACGGCGTCGGGAGTCCGCCGGTGGACGTCGAGGAGCGCCGCAAGGGTCGAAGGGCGAAGGTGCGGGCGATCGACCGTGAGCACCAGGGCGGCGGCATCGTCGGCGAGCGCGGCCAACCCGGCCCGTAGGGTCGAAAACGGCCCTTCCGGCCAACCGGGGTGTTCCAGCGTGGTCACCCCCTCGAGCCCTTCGACGTCCGTCGGCGGACGGTGGGCCCCCCACACGAAGACGACGGGATCGCATCCGCGACCGAGCGCGAGGTCGACGACGTGCCGTGCAAAGGACCTTGCGCCCCAGCAGATGGCGGCCTTGCTGCGCCCCATCCGGAGCGAAGCTCCCGCCGCCAGCACCACGGCGCCGATCCGCGGGCTCATGGCGACGGGGACGAGGGCGCCGTGTCGGGGCCGGAGCCGCGCGTTCCCAGCCCGCCCACCTCCGGGGCGGCGTCGGGTTCGTCGAGCAGCTTCGTGGCGTCGAGCAAAGCCTCGACGTACTCCCGGGGAGGATAGAGCGCCGACTTCGCGACCTGCCCCCGGGCCGTGCCCTTACCGGGTACGAGGTTCAGCGCCAGACCGGCTGCGAGCCGCTCCTTGCGTCGGGCGAGTGCTCGTACCTTCTTCCACAGTTTCTTGCTGCGGGCTTCATCCTTGGTGTCACCGGCCGTGATGGCGAGCAACAGCCGCATGATGCCGTTGCCCTCGAGGCCGAGGCAGACCTGGCAGCCACCTTCGGCGCGCGCAAGCTCCAGGCTCGCCCACGGCTGGCGATCGCTGCGCCCGAGATTGCGGGCGAGCCCCGTGGCGATCTTGCGTGCGCCGGCACCCATCACGACGAAGACGTGTTCGTCCTGGACCCACGCGGCGACGTGGAACCGGGAGCGATCGAAGTAGGTCGAAATGGGCGTGTGTTCGACGTCGGCGTCCTTGGGTGGGGTGATCGTGAGCACGTCGGCCTTGGTGCTGCCGACGGTCCAACCACCGCGTGCGAGCTTGGCTCGGAATTTCGCCTTGGGGTCGTTGCCGACCAGATCGTTTTGTGCCTTGGCCGCGGACTCGAGGGTCTCGAGCAGGCCGCGGGCACTGCGGCCGGCGGCGGCAGCGTCCCGCACCCGGGCAGCGAGCAGCAACGTGGAGTTGCCCCGTTCGTCGAGGAACATGGCGCCGAGTCCGCGGTCGGTGGAAAGCTCGACGATCCGCCCGAGGTGGTCGAGCCCGGACCGGAGCAGGGCTCCGAAGGGATCGGGAATCTCGTCGACGGGCAGGCCCTTGCGGAGCATCTCGAACGCCGGCTTGGCGTCTCGGAGGGACGTCTCGACGACCAGTAGGGGTTCGGCGGGAAAGGCCGCCTCGACGGGGCCGGGGGCGGTCAACGGTGCGCCGAGGGGCTCGAGCCCGAGCTTCTCCACCGGTGCATCCACGGTGAACGCCAGCCGCAGGTCGCGGTCGGGGCCGAAGTCGGCGGCCAGGGCCATCCGCTCGATCCCCCTCACCACGTCCGCCAGACGCTCGGCCCGCGGATCGCCCTCGGGCAGGCCGAAGAGGGGGCCCGGGTCTACGTCGGCCTCCGCAAGGCCCGAGATGCTCGCGACGAAACGATAGGGTGGGTCGGCCGGATGGGGCAGGTCGTGGGCCCGTTCGAGGTCGCGTTCGGATGCGCCGACCTCGAGGGCTCCCGCCTGCTCCCGCAGCAGAAGGCGATCTTGATCGATGGCCAACTCCCACAGTCCGCCGCCGAGGGGGCGGGGAGCCAGGCTCGGCGGCAACCCCTCGAGGAATCCGGCCACGTCGGTCACGGCCAGCCGCCCTGCGAGACGATACTTCTCGCTGGCCACCGCTCGTTGGTCCGGTTGCGGGTAGGAGAAGACGACCTCGTGGGCGCCCTTGTAGTCGATGGATGCCGGCAGGGAAGGGCCCGCCCCCAGACCGAGCAGGAGCGACTCGAACTCCGCGCGCGCGTCGGGTGGCGCGGCGGGGGGCTTTTCCCACCAGACGGAGAGTTTCGACCACGTCTGCAGGTGAGCATCCAGGTTCTCGATGCGCACGTCGACGTCCGTCCAGGCCACGGGGTGTTCGACGGAAAGTGGCGCCGCGTCGGCATGATCGTCGGCCGTGGGGGCCGCTTCGGGCGAGGTCGGGCGCGGCGCATCCTTCTTCTTCGGTGCACACCCCAAGGAGGTGATCACGGCACAGGCGGCGACACCCGCGAGACGATGGGACGACATGGTGGCCGAGTCTAACAGGGGGCGGCGGGCCGCGGCATGGACGGCGTCGTTCGCCTCCGGTGGGCCCCCTTCAGCGTTGGTCGCCGGTGGGGGAGGCGCGGACGGCGTCCGAGCGGCCCGCTGCGTCCGCATCGTCGCAGGTCGCGTCCATGGCTCGGGCGAAGGCCTCACCGATGCACGACAGCGACCGGGGCTCGCGACCCGAGCGCAAGGCCAACAGCTCGGCCATGATCGACACGGCGATCTCGCCGGGGGTGTGACCGCCGAGATCGAGTCCGACGGGGGCCCGGACGTGGTCGAGCCGCGGGATGGGGCGCCCGAGGGCCCGCCTGCGTTCCACGATCCGCCGGGCGAGTCGGTGCACCTTGCGGCGGCTGCCGATCATCCCGAGGTAGGCGAGGGGGCGGTCGAGCAGGTCGTCGAGGGCGCGTTCGTCCCGGGCGTGGTCACGGGTCACCACCAGGACGTGGTCCTCGGGGCGCAGATCGGACAGGACGGTGGCCAGCTCGTCGGCGTCGGCCGGTCGCAAATCGCATCCGGTGAGGTCGGGCGATGCCAGTTCGGTTTCACGATCGTCCACGACGATCACCTGCCAGCCGGCCACGCGCGCCATCTTGGCCACCGCGCGGCCGACATGGCCGGCCCCGATCACGCACAAGCGGGGGGCCGCCTCTACGGGTTCGACGAACACGTCCATGGTGCCCCCGCAGCACATGCCGAGATCGCGCACGAGGTGGAACGAGATGCGCTCGGGGACGCGGCTCGAAAGCACCCGGCGGCAGACCTCGAGGGTGCGGGCCTCGAGGGCGCCGCCGCCCACCGTGCCGAAGATGCGCCCGCGATCGTCGAGCAGGAGGCGGGCACCCACGATCTGGGGCGCCGAACCGGTACGGCCCACGACCGTGGCCATGGCCGCCCGGCCGGCGAGCCGGCCCGTGGCCATGGCCGCCGCGCGATCGAGGACGGTGGCAGGGTCCGCCGACACGGCGGGGCCCCCCGGCGACGATGGAGTGTCCGGATCCACGTGCTGCGACGAAGATAGCAGGCGGTACGGGCCAGCGGCGCCGGGCCCCGCCCGGCGTGGTACCGTCGCCTTGCGAGGTGTCCATGGCTCCATCCGTTCGACGAATCATCGGTTCCCTTCTGTGCGCGTACGTCCTCGGCTGCGGCGGCGATCGTGCATCCACCATCGAGCAGGCCATGATGGCCCCGGACCCGAAGAAGGAGGGGGAGGACAAGGCCGAGAAGGTCGACAAGGTCGAGTCCCCGAAGCCGGCCCAGACGCCCGAGGAGCGGCGCAAGGCCCTGCGCGAGCTCGGGATCACGCCGAAGGAGGACATCGCGGCGGAGAACGCCAAGATGTTCGAGAAGGGGGCGCGCGAGTACATCAAGCGCCGCCTGCCCGAGTACCGCAAGCTCCTCGACGACCTCGAGAAGGAACTCGAGGCCATCGAGAAGGCTGCGGCGTCCTGGGCCGAGGCGAAGGATCCCGCGGCGGCCCACGAAGCCTTCAGGAAGAAGCTCGGCAAGCGCACCGCTGCCCTCACCAAGCGCTACGACGAGCTGACGGGCCACGGAGCCCAAGGCGGCAACACCCAGGCGATTCTCGGCAAGGCGTACCGTACCTTCGAGCGCATCCTCGAGGTCCTCGACCCCAAGGTGGGGCAAAATCCGGAATTCAAGGCCCTCGTGCAGGAGGTGCGCACCGGGATCGAGAAGGTCCGGGCCGCCCTCGACGAGATCGAGAAGGATCCGACCCTCGACCCCAAGGCGGGGAAGAAGGCGGCGGGCAAGGGCGGCAAGGGCGGATAGCGGGCGGCCGGCGGGCCGCGCGGGGAGCGATCTGCGCACTATGCGCGCGGGCCGTGCAGAATTTTTCGCGCAGGGCCTTCCCTATCGGCGCCAAGCGCGGTATGGGGTGTGCGCGTTCGGCAAGCGGCCCGAGCGGCCGCTCGCCCAATCCTTCACACACGATTCGCAGGAGACCACACCATGAAGAAGATCACCATGCTTTCCGTCGTCGCGTTCGCGATGTTCGGCTGTGGCAAGGGTTCCGCCGACACCGCCAACCCCGAGGAGGCCGCGCAGGCCACCGAGGAGGCCGCCGAGGGCGCCGAAGAGGCCGCCGAGGGTGGCGAGGAGGCCGCCACCGAGGAGGCCGCCGAAGGTGGTGAAGAAGGGGCCGCCGAGGGTGGCGAAGAGGCTGCCGCCGAAGGTGGCGAAGAGGCTGCCGCCGAGGGCGGCGAGGGCTGAGCGCCCAACCTCCCACGACGGGCGGAAGCCGCGGTCTTCGGGCCGCGGCTTTCGTCTTTGATGGGATCCCGTCGGTCGGGCCGAACGTGTCGATTCTGCGTGGCCGCGCAGGCTCCCTTGGCCCCGGGGCGGCCATGGGGCATCGTGCCGCGCGGTGCGCGAACGCCTTGCAGACCTCGCAGGCCCCCTCGCACGGTTCTACCGCGGGTACGTCCGGCGCAACGTACCGTCCTACGTGGCCGGCGCCGTCGCCCTCGTCGCCACGAACTACGCCGTCGTCCGGATCCCCAAGCTCGCGGGCGAGGCCGTGGATCTGCTCGGCGCGGGAGACCGGGCCGCCATCGCCGCCGCTCGGACCACCGCTTGGGAACTCGTGGTCCTCGGCGTGGGCATCGTGCTCGTACGCACCCTGTCGCGGATCCTGTTCTTCAATCCGGCGCGCCGCGTGGAGTATCGCGTCGGCGTCGACGTCTTCGCCCATCTGCTGGCCATGCCCCGCACGTTCCTCGGGCGGCAGAACG
This sequence comes from Deltaproteobacteria bacterium, assembly GCA_003696955.1. Lineage (GTDB taxonomy): Bacteria > Myxococcota_A > Polyangia > Nannocystales > Nannocystaceae > J032. Next base: position 7,667 of record RFGU01000132.1, read on the forward strand.
TCGGCGAACTGGTGAGTCTGGCCACGAACGATGCCACCGCCCTGCGCCTGCTGGCGGGGTTTGCGAGCCTGCAGATCTGCAACGTCGCCATCGCGATCCCCATGCACGTCGTGCAGATGTGGCGTACCCACCCGCAGCTTACCTTGGCGTGCCTCGTCCCGGTGACGCTCGGGGCCCTCTACATGCGGCACACGATTCGCCGCTTCTACGCCCTGGTGCGACGGGGCATGGAGTTTCTCGCGCGGTTGTCGGATCGGGTGCTCGAGTGCTACGCCGGGGTCGGCGCCATCCGGGTGCTCGGTGCGGAGCGGGCGGCGCTGGCCCGCTTCGACGAGCGCAACGACGCCTACCTCGATCTGCAGCTCCGGGTGGCCTCCATGCGGGCGTTCGCCATGCCGGTCCTGGGATTTTCGGGGCTCGTGGGGACGGCGGTCGTGCTGTGGTGGGGCGGTCGCAAGGTCATGGCGGGGGAACTGAGCGTGGGCGACCTCGTGGCCTTCAGTGCGCTGCTGCTCTCCCTGGTGTCGGTGCTGACGTCCCTGGCATGGGTGCTCGCGTCCATGTCCCGCGGCATGGCGTCCTTGCGGCGCATCGACGCCCTGCTCGGCGAGCCGGAGGTGGACGAGCAGCGGGGCGAGGCGTTGGTGCTGTCCGCCCCGCCGTCTCTTTCGGTCCGTGATCTGACCTTCGCCTATGACGAGACCGAACCGGTGCTGTGCGGTGTGTCGTTCGACGTGCCCCGCGGCGGGACGGTGGGGATCGTCGGATCGACCGGTGCCGGCAAGACCACGCTGCTTTCGCTGATCGCGAGGGTCCTCGAGCCCCCCGAGCGGACGATCTTCGTCGATGGCCGCGACGTGAAGTCGGTGCGGCTGGCCGACTGGAGGCGGGCCGTGGCCTACGTTCCGCAGCAGCCGTTCCTGTTCTCGGCCACCATTCGTGACAACATCCTGTTCGGCCTGCCGCCCGAGGTGGATCCGGCGTCCCCGGAAGCAGCGCGGCGGCTCGACCGGGTCATCCGATTGGCCGCCCTCGAGGACGACCTCGCTGCCATGCCCGAAGGGCTCGACACCGTGGTCGGGGAGCGCGGCATCATGTTGTCGGGCGGCCAGCGCCAGCGCATCGCGTTGGCGCGGGCCCTCGTGCGGAACGCCCCGATCCTCTTGCTCGACGACGTGCTGAGCGCCGTGGACCAGGGGACCGAGGCACGGCTCGTCGAGGCCATCGCGGGCCTCCATGGCGCCTCGACGGCCGAGGCCCCCACCACCGTGGTGGTGTCCCACCGAACGAGCGTGCTCGAGCACGCCGATCACATCGTCGTGCTCGACGGCGGACGGGTCGTGGAGGCTGGCAGCCACGATGAGCTCGTCCGAGCCGGGGGGCTCTACGCCGCGATCCGTGCCGAACAGGGACGCGGGGAGGGGAGCGAGCGGTGAGCCAAGCCTCGCGGAAGGCGACGTCGGCGTTCGCACTCTTGCGCAGGTTCTGGCCGTTCGCCCGCCCGTCGAAGGGCTGGGTCCTCGTCGGGCTCATGGCCATGCCGATCGTGGCCGCGGCCACGGCCGCCCGTCCCCTGGTGGCCAAGCACGCCATCGACAGGGACCTGCCCGCTGGAGATCCGGCCGCACTCACACGCACCGTGCTCGTGTTCCTTGCGGTGGTGCTCGTCGAGTTCGCTGCGCAGGCGGTGCAGGTCTATGCCCTGCAGCGCGCCGGCCATGCGACCGTGGCGCGGCTTCGACGGACCGTCTTCGATCACGTGATTCGGCTTCCCTTGCGCTACTTCGACCGCGTGCCCGTAGGAACGCTCCTTTCGCGGACCACGAGCGACGTGGAGGCCTTGAGCGAGACGCTCTCGTTCGGCGTGTTCACGATCCTGACCGATCTCATCGTCATCGTGTCCATCGTGGCTGCGATGTTCGCCCTCGATGCACGACTGGCCCTGTTCACCCTTGCCCTCGCGCCCGTGCTCGTCGTCGTCGTGCGCGTGTTCTCGGCCGCTCTGCGCCACCTGCAGCTCGAGACGCGGCGCGCTCAGGGCATCGCCACGGGCTTTCTGGCCGAACGGCTCGGGGGCAGTGAGATCGTGCAGGTGTTCGGCCGCCGGCGGGACACCGTGGCACAGTACGAGGTCCTCGGCGCCCGGTATCTGCGGGCCACCCAACGGGCCAACGTCTACGATGCGCTGCTCTACGCGCTCATGGACGGGATCGCCGCCCTGGCCATCGCCATCCTGATCTTCACGGCGGCGCCGGACGTCGCCACGGGCGCGGCGATCTCGGTGGGGTTGCTCTACGCCTTCGTCGACTATCTGCAGCGCATCTTCGTGCCGATTCGGGAGTTCTCCGGCAAGCTGGCCACCATCCAACGTGCGGCCGCCTCCCTCGAACGGATCTACGGCCTCCTCGACGAGGCGGCCGAGCCCGCACCCGAGCCCACGGCCGCCGACCCGCTCGCGGGGTTCGAAGGGGGATTTTCGGCACGGGACCTGCGCTTCGGCTACGGCGAGGAACTCGTGCTCGAGGGGGTCGATCTCGACGTTGCCCCGGGACAGGTCGTCGCCGTGGTGGGCCGTACCGGGTCGGGCAAGAGCACCCTGGCCCGCCTGCTGGTGCGTCTCTACGACGGATACCGGGGACACCTACGGCTGCAGGTCCGGGGCGGCAGCGTCGAGGTGGCCGACGTGCCCCCCGCCGTGTTGCGCCGGCACGTGGCCATGATCCCCCAGGACGTGTTCCTCTTCGACGAGTCCTTCGCCTTCAACGTGGCCTTGGGACCCGTGGACGCGGCCATGCGCGAGCGCGTGGCGTGGGCGCTGCGCACGGTCCATGCCTGGGATCTGGTGGAGCGACGCGGCGGGATCGACACCCCGGTCGGGGAGCGCGGCAACCGACTCTCCGCGGGCGAGAAACAGCTCATCGCCTTCGCGCGGGTGCTCGTGCGCTCTCCCGAACTGGTGATCCTCGACGAGGCGACCGCCAGCGTCGACAGCTTGACCGAATCCAAGATCCAACGCGCCATGGAGACCGTCTTCGCCGGCCGAACCGTCGTCGTCATCGCCCACCGCCTGAGTACCGTGGAGCGGGCCGACAGGATCTGCGTGTTCGACCGCGGGCGCATCGTCGAGCAGGGCACCCACGGCGAGCTGCTGGCGCGCGGCGGGGTCTATGCCCGCCTCGTCGCGTCGGAGTTCGACCGCGACGATTAGTCGCCCTTCTTGCCGACCGAAGCCGGTCGCATGCGGTGGGGCTTCTTGCGCGCCTCGCCCGTCTTCTCGCGCCGGCGCTTGGCCTCCCAGGTGCGCTTCTTGCGTTTGATCCACGGCTTGAAGCGGTTGGGCCCCTCGGGGGGCAGGCCGTGGCGTTCGCGGATCCACGGCGGCGTCTGGGCCATGATGCCCTTGGCGCAGTCCTCGGTGTAGACCACCTGTTCGAGGTGCGTGCGCTCGTAGAGGTCCTCAGGGACGTACCAGCCGAGGTCGCGCACCTGTTCGGGGGTCGGGATCGTGTACCAGACCTTGACGAGTTCGACCTTCTTGGGCGGGACGCCGTCGTGGGAAAGTTCCCAGTCGCGGCACACCCAGCGCGCGTACCACTTGCGGTACCATGAACCGCCGCCCGATTCGCCGCCGATGATCCGGCGATTCATCTTGCGGGCGCGATCGTTCCAGATCCAGGGGATCGGCTTGCGTTCGGGGGCGTAGACGTCCGTCCGGAGGTCCCAGACGTTGCCGTCCTGGTCCGTGACGAGGACCTTCATGAACACGTTGGCCCGCGGCGGGTTGGGTGCGAACATGCCCCATCCCTGGTCCGTCTGGGTGACGGTCAACCACTTGGCGAAGATCGCCCGCGCCGGCCCGCGGAAGCTGTGGAGCGAGTCCTTGTCGGGCAGGAGCCACACGGCCACTGCCGTGATGTGCCAGACGATGAGCGTGCCGACGACGGCCCGCCCCACGGGGCCGTAGGCCCATGGAAGTCGCGGAAGGCCGCTGTAGGCGTCCACCAGGGGCAGGGTCTTGCCGCGCGCGCGCCACCCCGAGAGGAAGGCGACGACCACGACGAAGATGGCCGCAGGCGCGAGCACGGTCACCCAGCCCACGTGCAGCGCGCCGAAGGCCCGGGCCACGATGGCCCCGACCACGTAGGCCACCAGGGCGAAGAGGGCCCACTCGGGAAACTCGGCGGCGTCGCGGTGGTGGCCGGGCAGGGTCGGGTCCTCGGCGGGCGTCGGGGGCTCACCGCGACGTACGTCCTCGGGCACGAAGCGCACGAATCGGGGCAGGCGGCGCCCGAGGGCGCGTACCAAGAGGGCGGCCTCGTAGCCCGTCAGGTACGTGATGTTCGCGGCCAGCATGGCGTGCTGGAACAGCCCGATGTTCATCAGCACCACGAGGTGAAGCTGGAACACGACGGCAAGGCCCAGCCACAGGCGCCGGCCGAGGAACCACCGGGCGAACCACTCACGGTCGAGCACGTACGTCCGCGGCAGCTTCCATTTGAGGATTCGGCTCACCCGTGGCGGGCGATGGCCGAGCCACCACCAGAAGGCGTAGACCGCCGTCCACAGCCCGAACCATGCCGGTAACAGGTAGGGCCGGGGAAAGGGCGTGAAGTGCACGGGCCAGACGGTGTGGAGGATCGTGCCGCTCGTCAGCACGAGCCCGGCGCAGACCAGGCGAAAGGCCACCTTGCGCCAGCCGGAGAGGGAGGGGACCCGTTCGTAGATCTGGAACCGGATCACGAGCCCCACGATCACCAGGAAGAAGAAGGCCTCCCACCAGTGGGTGACCCACGTCATCAGTCGGAACAGGTTCGTTCCGAAGTAGTGGGACATGGGCTGGGGATAGAAGCGATAGAAGTGATCGAGGTTCAGGGCGTAGTAGAACGCATCGCCCTTGGCCCAGATGCTGCCGTTCTTGAGCATCCCGGTGGTCGTGTAGATCGTCGCGAGTTGCAGCATCATCAGACGGCGCGGCCACGCCGGGACCAGCCGATAGATCGGGGCGAGCCCCTTGGGATGCTCAGGCGAAGGGGGAAGGCCGGCGCCGTTGCCCGGGCCGCCACGTTCGGACAAGAGCCCCTGCTTGCGCAGTCTTCGGCAGCGCAGCCAGTTGTCGATGCTGTAGGCGTGCCCGCAACGTGAGACCACCAGGTAGGCCAGGAACACGCGGTAGACGAGTTCCGTGCCCTCCCAGAACAGGTGGTTGCGCAGCATGATGCTGTTCATCAGGAAGAACGTCAGGAACGCCATGGGTCGCGTCCAGAGCCCCACCATGAACAACAGCCCGCAGATCTCGAAGGCCGCGAGGTGGATCCAGAAGAACGTCGGGCTGTCCCAGAAGTAGAGCAGCGAGTACTTCGGGCCCTTGAGCCACTGAAGGAATGCCTGGAAGTCGAAGAACCCCCACGGTTCGTCCTCGACGAGCCCGTCGCCGAAACCCTGGAACTGGGCCGAGGCGAACACCTGGCGCGCGACGTCGGCGGTGAAGATGCCCTCGTCGGTGAACAGGAACCGGAAGTACTCCCACAGGCCGTTGATGTTGGCGATGACGAAGAAGCCGAAGCAGATGCGGAACAGGCCCAGGGAGCGTGGGTCCTCCATGCGGAACCACCAAAGGCGCCACTTCTCCCGCTGGAGGATGAAGAAGAGCGCGATCAGCGTCGCCAGGGCGAGGAACCACCACCCCACCTGGGGCGAAAGGGCGCGCGCCTCCAGGTTGGGGGTCTTCTCGGCAAGGGCCCAAAGCCCCTCGCCGACCGAGGCATGGCATGCGGCCAACATGGTGGCGGAGCATGGCGTGCCGAACGGGCAGCCGGCAAGGGCGGGGCCGGAGACGCCCCCGGCTCGTGGGCGGAGGCCGCTTGCGTCGCGCGGTTGGCGGGCCTAGCGTGGCGGCCGGGAACCCATGGGGGACGCTCCGCGCACGACGACTCCGTCCGAATCCGACGACGCGGGGCGGCCGCGCGACGGGACCAGCCCCGGCGCTTCGGCGACCATGCGGGCGACCCGGACGTTCGCTCGACTCGCACCCGTGACCTCGCGGGGTGCCCGCTTGCGGTCCTTGCTCCATGGGTGGCGCGTTCGCACCCACTTCCTCGGCCACCGGATCGGGCAGCATCTGGCCCGGATCACGCGGGACGACCACGTCTACCTGGTGTTGTTGGCCGCCATGGTCGGGGTCGCCGCGGGGGCGGCCGCGGGCCTGTTGCTCGCATGGATCGAGTGGGTCCACAGGTGGTTTCCGTCCCCCGGTGGCGACGGGTTGCGGCGCGCGGCATGGGTCGTCGCGCTGCCGACGGCCGGGGGCGTACTGGTGGGCCTCGTGCGCGCGGGCGTCCGGCGCTTCGTCCCGGTGCGTCTGGTCGAGGGGGTCCCCGGCGTCATCGAGGCCGTGGCCGTGCGCCGGGGCGAGATCCGCGGCGTGGGTGCCGCGGTCACCGGCGTGGGCACCGGGATCTCCATCGCCAGTGGCGCCTCCGTCGGGCACGAAGGGCCGTCCGTGGCCATCGGAGCCACCGTCGGCAGCGTGCTCGCCCGGTTCTTCGGTCTTCGTCACCGGCGTCGGGTGGCCCTCGTGGGCGCGGGGGCGGCCGCCGGCATCGCGGCCGCGTTCAACGCTCCACTGGCGGGCGTCATCTTCGCAGTCGAGATCGTCTTCGGAAGCATCCGCACCTTCGCACCGAGCAGCCTGCACACCTTCTTGCCCCTCATCGTGGCGGCCGTGGCCTCGACCTTCACGTCCTACGCCGTCATGGGGGAACGATCGGAGTTCGCCGTAGGTGGCCTCCCGCCGCCGGTGCCCGCGGAGATCGTCGGTTACGTGGCCCTGGCGGCGGCCGCCGGCGTGGTGGGGGCGTCGTTCGTGCGCACCGTGGTCGCCGCATCGCGGTGGATCGAGGAGCGATTCGGCCATGCGGTCTGGCTACCTGCGGCCGCGGGGCTCTGCGTCGGGGGGCTAGCCCTCGCCGCGCGCAACAACGAAGTGCTCGGCCCGGGCGCCGGGACCATCGGTGACTCCCTCCATGGTGCGTTGGTCTGGCAGGTGGCCGCGGTGTTGCTCCTGGCCAAGTTCCTGGCGACGGTCGTGTCCATTGCAGGCGGAGCGTTCGGCGGGGTGTTCATGCCGTCGCTCGTGCTCGGCGGGTGTGTGGGCACGTTGGTGGGCACGGCGATGCAGACGTTCTTGTCCGGACCTTCGTCGGGTGTCGAAAGCTACGCCCTGGTGGGCATGGGGGCGGTCTTCGCCGCGCTCATGCACGCACCCCTGACGCCCATCGTCATGATCTTCGAACTTACGCGGGACTACGGCATCATCTTGCCGCTCATGTTGGCCTGTATCCTGGCGGCGTTCGTCTCGGGACGCCTCGGTGCCGAACCCTTCTATCGGGCCATCCTACACGCACGGGAGGTCGTCCTTCCGGACGAGCGCGAGGACCACGCGATCCGGCGGGCGCGGATCACGGAGCTTGCGGTGCCGGCGCGGCGCGTTCTCACGCCGGGAGCGGGCCTTTCGGAGATCGAGCAGGCCCTTCGCGACGATCCTGCGGCGACCGTGTTCGTGGTCGACGACGATGGCCGGGTGGCCGGCGTCGTCGACGGCCGGCGGCTCGCTCGCAGGGTCGTGCGTGGTGAGCTGTCGGATGCATCCACGGCGGCGGATCTCGCCGATACCAACGTCCCGCTCCTCGAGCCCCACGACACCATCGCGGGCGCGATATTGGTCTTCGCCCGGTCGGATCTCGATGCCCTGCCGGTGGTCGATCCCGACGGGCGCCTCGTCGGCGTCCTGCGTCGTGCCGACGTGCTCGGCCGCTATGCCGACGAACTCCTGTCCCGGGAGGAGGGCGAGATCGATCTCGTCACGACCGACGGGATCCACGAGGAGGTCGTGTTGGCGGCAGGTGTCGTGCTGGACCATCTCGTGGTACCTGCGCGCCTGGACGGCGTCACGCTGGCCGACCTCGATCTGCGGGGACGCTGCGGGGTGCTCGTGGTGGAGTGGCGCCGGGGGGACGAGCACCTGCCCATCGATCCCCGTGCGCCCCTCCGCGCTGGAGACGTACTCTCCCTGGTGGGGCGCCGCGAAGGGATCTTGGCCACGCGGCGTATCGAGCCGCCCGCGGCGTGCGAGCCCGGCGACCGCTGAACGGAACATCACTGGCGGCGGCTTGGGGGCCACCGAACGGCGACAAGGCCCCGCGGGGACTCGACGGCCCCGTTGGGGGGGACGGGCGACGGTGCTACCCTTCGCAGCCCTGTCGGACCGATCCGTGACGGCCCAAGCGCACCCGTCCTCGGGGAGCCCCGCGGGCTCCTCCGTCCCACCCCAGCCCGAACGCCCGCAAGGCCGTGCCGCGGCGGCGGTGGTGGCCGCGGCCGACTTCGCGTGGCGTCGCATCTCCATCGCGATCTGGATCTGGCTGGCACCGGTCGTTGCGATCTGGCCCCTGTTCCATCGAAAGGCCATCGACTACCTCGTCGAGAACGAGCTTCCCCACGACGAGCGGGTGGCGTTGGCCCGCTGGTGTGCCGGCGCCGTGGCGGTCGGCCTTGCGGGCTACGTCGCCTGGGCGTTGGCCCGTGGAGTACCCGGCCGGGGGCGATTCGACCGCGCGTTCGCCGATCTCAACCGCCGACTCGCTCCCCTTTTGGCGGCCCCCTTCGCATCGCTGCTCGTCGTACCGAAGGTCGAGAAGGAACACCCGTTCTGGACGTGGATCGCCATCTTCGCCGTGGTCGCAGCGTGCGGCGTCCTCGTGCGCCGCGGGCTGGCCCGCATCGACGAGGTGACGTTGGAGCGAGCGGCCCGCCGTACGGTGCCCGTGGCGATCGCGGTGGGGCTCGGGGCGGGCGTGATCTATGGGTGGAAGGTGTCGAATCTCGCCCTCGCGCACCACGTGCACATGCGCACCCAGATCTACGATCTGGGGATCTACGACAACGTGGTGTGGAACACGACGTTCGGCGAGTTCCTGCGCTGCAGCTTCATCAAGGGCGGCAACCACACGGCGGCCCACTTCGATCCGGTGCTCTATCTGCTCACCCCCGCCTACCGGCTGGCACCGCGGGCGGAGACCTTGCTCGTGGCGCAGTCGGTCTGGGTGGCCACCGGCGTCGTTCCGCTCCTGCTGCTCGGGCGCAAGCTCCACGGCTCGTGGTGGGTGGGCGCGACCATGGCCGTGCTCTATGGCCTGTACCCGGCCTTGCACGGCGCCAACCTGTTCGACTTCCACTCCATCACCCTCGCGATCCCGACGATCCTGTGGGTCGTCTATCTCGTCGACACCCAGGCCACCTGGCTCTACGTCCCGGCGTGGCTTCTGCTGCTCGCCACGCGGGAGGACATGAGCCTGCTCGCGTGCTTCATCGGCTTCTACGCCATCTGGGCGCGCAAGCGCCCGTGGCTCGGGTTGTCCACCATCGCGGTGTCGTTGGCCTATCTGGTCGCGGTCAAGCGTTTCGTGATGCCCGACCCGGGCCTGTTGATGAAGGCCTCGCGCACCACGTATTCGTACATCTACTTCTACGCCGACATGATCCCCCACGCCGACGAGGGCGCCCGGGGGCTCGTCCTGTCGTTCTTCACGAATCCGGTCTTCGTGCTCCAGCACGTGCTCTCGGAGGAGAAGGTGGCCTATCTGCTGGCCATCCTCGGGCCCTTGTGCGGCCTTCCGCTCTTGTCGAAGCGCCGGTATCCGCTCTACCTCTACGGCGCGCTCTTCATCCTGCTGTCGAGCCGCCACCACATGTACTCGATCCACTTCCAGTACAACGCCGTCGTGGTGCCGTTCGTGATCGCGGGTTGGGCGGACGGTCTTGCGTGGCTACGGAACCGTTATGCCTCCTTCGGCCGACGCCGGGTGGCCGTCCTCGGGACGACCGTTTCGCTCGTCGCGACCCTCCTGGCAGGGGCCAAGTTCGGGATCTTGGCCGAGAACAAGTCGTTCCGTGCAGGTTGGGAGCCACTTCTCCGCGACGTGCCGGAAAACGTGCTGGAGCGGTATGCATGGTTCTATCACAAGGTTCGCGAGCTCGTACCACCCGACGTCCCCCTCTCGGCATCGAGCAGGCTCGGCCCCCACGTGTCGAATCGGCCGGACGTCTATCGATTCCCGGTGATCCGGGACGCCGAGTTCGTCATGGTCTTCTCCAAGGACATGGGAAAGAAGGAGAAGGCGGCCCTCGAGCGGATGAAGCGCCGTCGAAGGTTCGAACTCGTGGCCAAGAAGCACGGCATCGAGATCTATCGGCGCAAGGCCAAGGGCCCCGCCCCGAAGAAGAAGCCGACGAAGCTGCCCGTCTTGCCCAAGACGCCTTCGCCGGACGCGGCGTCCCCCACGGCGCCTCGAGCGGCCGAGGCCGGCGATCCGGCGAAGGACTGACCCTGTCTGCGCACGCCCGGGGCGGCGCGAGGCACTGCGTGGGACGCCTCAGGCGGAAGGAACGTCCGGCGCGGGACGCTTGCGCGCGAGGACCAGGGTCCACGGAAACGCCAGCGGGGCATCGACGACGTCGAAGCGGCGCCCGACGAAGCGCCGAAAGCCTCGACGCCCCCAGTGGTTGACGTGTTCCGGATCGTTTCCGAATCGCGAAAGATTCTTGCCGCGAAGGAAGTTGAGCCCCATGAAGAACGGCTCCCAGGGCACCGACAGGATCAGGTGCTCGCGGGCCAGCCGATCGAGGACGGGCAGCATGTCCTCGGGATTCGGGATGTGTTCGAGGACCTCCGTCATGAGGACGAGGTCGAACGGCTCGTCGAAGGGGGGCGTGCGCGCATCCCCCACCTCGATGCGTGCGCGGTCCCCGAGGCGCGCCCGCGCTTCGGTCACCGCCGACGCCGACATGTCGAGTCCGTAGAGCTCGGCTTCCACACCGGCTCGCGCCAGACGGTCGAGCACGAATCCCTCTCCACATCCGACGTCGAGGATTCGGGTGGGACGGACCTTTTCGACGAGCCGGACGACCTGACCGAGGAAGTGGTCGATCAGCGCCCGTTGGATGGGATTTTTGCTCTCGTACTTCTGCTTGTTGCCGGACTGGGCCATGGGCGGTGTGCAACATAGCCGATTTTGGGAACGGCTCCGGAAAGGCGCTCGTCATCGAGCCCTGGCCAACAGGGCACCGGCGACGACCATGAGGACCGTGCCGATCGCGCCTGAGACCGACACCGGCGTCCCCCACAGCAGGGCATCGAGCCCGATGGAGATCGGAATCGCGGCGTACGCGACGACGGCGACCAGCGGCGCGTGGGTCTTGGCGTAGGCACGGCTCATCAGAAGCTGTCCGAGGACGCCGAAACCGGCCATGCCTGCGATGAGCCCGATGGCTTCGGTCGTGGCGACGGTGGGCGGCAGGCCTCGAAAGTCCCCCGTCGCAACTCCGGCAGCCAGGGCCAGGGCCGAACCCCAGAGGGTGAAGTGAAGGACGACGGTCTCCGGCGGATCGGGGGGGCCTTCGTCCGCGTAGCGTAGCCACCCGAACGACGAACGCCCGCCGAGTCGGCCCGTGGCGAGGCGCACCGTGATGTGCGCGAGGGCCGAGGCGACGGCGGCGGCGAGTCCCACGAGGCCGAACCGCCACGACATGGTCGCCATCTCACCGACGGCACGGTCGGGACGAATGGCCACGAGTGCACCCGCAAGCGCCAGGGCGAGGGCGGCGAGGGCCGCTCCTCTCAGCCGCTCCCGAAGCAAAAGAGGCGCTAGGATGGAGACGAAGACCGGTTGGAGAAGGTGTAAGATCGTATGTTGAAGCAAGGTTAGGCCGGAGACGGCGTAGAAGCTCCCCGCCATGGCCAGCACGCCAAAGAGCGTACGCAGCCGCGTGGCCGTCTTACGGCGTGGTCGCCACGGCGCCCGTGTGCGACGCAGCTCCACGGCGATCCACAACAGCCCCGGCGCCATGCGATAGACCATGGTCTCGGTGGTGCTCATGCCCACGGCGCGGCCCTGTTTGACGAACGCGGCCATGGTGGCGAAGCAGGCGACGGCACCGAGCATGCGGAGGAGACCTGGGATCTGGGGCCTGCTTGGGGACACGCGGTACCGCTTTTTCCAGGGGGAACCTCCCTTGGCAACGCCCCCACCGGCGCGCGCACGTCACGCGGATCGGGCCGATCTCCCCGCACGTCGGCGGCGCGGGCGCTGCGCCCTCCGGTCGGTGCGTCCGCAGCGGCGTGCCCTGCACAGCCACCGTCTGCCCCTCGTGGTGTGTAACATCCTGAGATTACGAAACCTTTTGACTTTGCGGCGCCCTCGGACTAGCGCGGGCTCCTGGCTTCCGAGCAGGGCTTGACAGCACCGAAAAAGGTGGCATCTTCCGTGCCCCCGACGACGGAGGGCGCTCTCGCCGAACGGCGGATCGCCACCCCCGACGGGGACACCGAGCACCTCGGCGGCCCGGCCCGAGGGATCGTAACAGGGGGCGCGAGTCTCGCGCGATCATCGTCGAAAAAAAAATCGCTCCGGGGGCTTGACGGCCCACACCGAAGCGACTACATCTCCGGGTCCCTCGCGCAGCCCCCTCGGGAGCTGCGCTCGGCGACGCCCCCTGAAAACTGGTCAGAGGAACACGGAACGAACCCGCGCCGTCCAGCGTGCCTGGACGGACGCGAACACGACGTGCGGGAGCGCGGTGACGGTAACGTCCCGCAACCCCGAGGCCTGTACCGCTCCGCAAGGAAGGGTGCAGGTCATCGAACCCAAAACCGAGCACGAGCCAACCGCTCGCTCGAACGAAAGCATCAAACTGGAGAGTTTGATCCTGGCTCAGAGCGAACGTTTGCGGCGGGCCTAACACATGCAAGTCGAACGAGAATCCACCCTTCGGGGTGGAGGACAGTGGCGCACGGGTGCGTAACACGTGGGTAACCTACCCCCTGGACCGGGACAACCCGGGGAAACTCGGGCTAATACCGGATGTGACGCGCGGATCCTCGGATCCGCACGGGAAAGCTCCGCAAGGGGCGCCAGGGGATGGGCCCGCGGCCCATCAGCTTGTTGGTGAGGTAACGGCTCACCAAGGCGAAGACGGGTAGCTGGTCTGAGAGGATGATCAGCCACACTGGAACTGAGACACGGTCCAGACTCCTACGGGAGGCAGCAGTGGGGAATATTGCGCAATGGGCGAAAG
>RFGU01000133.1 GCA_003696955.1 Deltaproteobacteria bacterium
GGGCGTTGCGGCGGGGCGCTCCCTTGCCGAGCGACGCGCGGAGTCGCGAAATGTGGCGACACGAAGCGGTCGATGGGCTGCGCTGGGTAAGGATATAGAAATCTTGTCTCGTCAGAAGAATTCGTGGGAGAGGGTACCTTCCCGAGGGCGAGATCCATCCCGAAGGTCGTGCGACCGGGTGGGGCGTTCCTCCCGCGCCCTCCCCCCACGCCGTCGGCCGGTGCCGGTATAAGAGGTCCATGGCGGGCGCCTCCAACCGATCCCGACGTCGCGGTCGAACCCGCGCCGAACGACTGTCCAGGGCCGATTGGGCCGAGGCAGCGCTCACGGCCCTGCTGCGGGAGGGGGTGTCGGGGATCAACGTCCAGCGCCTTGCCCGCGGGCTGAAGGTGGCCCGCGCGAGCTTCTACTGGCACTTCCGCGACCAGGACGAGCTTCTGCAGGAGGCCCTGGCCCTCTGGGAACGGCGGGCCACCTTGGACTACATCGCCCGCCTCGAGCGCATCGCCGAACCGCGCGCGCGCCTGCGAACCCTCGTCCGCGAGGCCTTCGCCCACGCGGGGGCCGGCCGCGACTTCGTCGCCCTGGCCGCGGCGGTCGAACAGCATCCGGCGGTTGCCGAGGCCATGGCGCGAGCCCTGTCTGCGCGCTTCGCCTTCCTGTGCCGGACCTACCGCGAGATCGGACTGGCGGCGGCCGAGGCCCGCCACCGTGCCGCCCTGGCCAACGAGGCCTACGTCGGGCTGTGGCAGAGTCGGCGCGTGTTGCCCGAGGGGTTCGAGGCCGGCGGCCGGCCCGTCGGACTGGCGGCCCACCTTCGCTTCCTCGAGCGGCACCTCGTCCCCTGACCACTGCGGCGGGGGCGACATCACCCGCCTGCGGGGCACCGTCCGCGCCGCATAGTCAAGACACATATGTCTTGACATGCCGTGGGAGCCGGCGCTACGGTGGTGGCATGGATGCGCCGTCCCGAGCCTTCCTCCGCGCCTTGCCGATCGTCCTCCTGGCATGTGCCGCTTGCTCCGGCGCGGGCGGGCGACCGGGAGAGGTCGGATCGTCGACCTCCGGCGGCAGCACGGCCGGGGACACCACGACGGGAACGGCATCGACGGGCAGCCCGACGGACGCGGGGGAGACGGGGACCACGGGTGGTGGAGGAACGTGCCGCACCGACCTGACGGGACTGCTCCAACGGCTTTCCCCCTCCATGGACGATCTCGCCGCGCTCCCCCTCGAGGAGATCTGCGTGGCGGACGACTCCTGGCCCGCACTCGCATCCTTGGACCTTCCCGACTACGTGCGGATCCAACTCGATCCGGTGGCCGGAGGTCGGGACGTGGGCCTGTGCCTCGACTGGGGGATCCTCACATCGGGCACCATGCGACTGCCCACACCGGCCGCCAGTGCCGAATTCCTGGGTACGCCCCTGCTCGGGCCCGCCAATCCCGCGCGCGGATGCGGTCACGAACCCAAGGAGAAGGACATCTACGGTTGCACATGGACGTGCTGGAACGCGCCGAAACCCATCGGATCCAGCCAGACGGCGAGCACCCCCGAGGACGTCGATGCGTTCGTGGACGATCTCGAGGAGGTCCGCCTCCTCCACCCCTACATGGTGGCCTATCCCTGCGCGGGCGCCACCGAGCGCACCCCCCAACTCTCCACGGACCGGGCTGCGATCTTCACGACCCAGTTCGCCACGACGGGGGATGGGCTCAAGTGGGCCGATGCCTTCCGGGAATCGGGGACCGCAGGTGACAACGACGTCGAGGGGGCCGAGGATACGTGGCATCAAGCGTGGGAGGTGGCGGCGCGCCACGGGGCGATGGTGCTTTGGTTGGGCGACGTCTCCTTTCCCCGCCGCTGGTATCCCGCCGCGCCTCGAACGGCCGACAACCCCTTGGGGCTCGTCTGCGACCCGGACGCACCCGACACCGGCTGGTGGACCGCCAACGACTTCACCGGACTGCAGTTCTTCGCCCTGCACGTCGCCGCCCAGGCCATGGGCGACGATGCGTTGCCCGACGGGATGCTCGCGACCTTCTCGGCCATGCCCTACGTGCGGGCCCTCTCCGTGGGCGCAACCTTCCTCGCCCGAGTCGCGGAGGCGTCCGGCGCGACGAAGATCCCCCGGGCCTTCTCCGTGGCCGGCGCGTCCAAGGGCGGGATGGGCTGCCTGTACGCGACCGTGGGGGATCCGCGGATCGAACACGGGGTCTGCAAGGTCTTCGACGCCTTCGACACGGAGACGGGGACAGACATGATGCATCGCATGGTCAGCGACTGGGGACTTTGCGAAGGCGGCGGCAAGCGTGCCGACGGCTGCGCCACGGGCAACTTTCCCGGCTTTCCGGGGCCGGCGATCCTGCCGTTCCTCGAGGACGGGGACGCTGCCGTCGAAGGCCTGCGCGACACCTGAAGTCTTGGGCGGCTCTTGCCCGATCTCGACTGCAAGGCGCCGCAGGATCGGATCTTCCTGCTCAACGGAACGCCCGACTTCCATTGGTCCGTGGGATCGAACGACGCCATGTGGATGCAGGGCGAGGTGCCCGCCGACCAGGTCGTGCTCCTCCACCGGATGAACGCAGACCACGGAATGAGCCATCTCGCCCCCGACGACGCCCCCGAGGGACTCGACATGCGGGATTGGACCCATGGCGTGCAGGACTACCTGGCCTACCGCGCCTTCTTCGACGACCACGCTCTCCCGCAGGTCGTCTGGTCGGACCTGCCCCGCCGAGACGGGGACCGGATCGTGGGAACGGCCCTCGTGACGGGCGGTGCGGACGGGGCACGGGTCTGGTTGGCGGCCGGCACCGACCGGGACTTCAGCCTCTGCACGGGGATCTCCCCCGAGGGGGATGCCTTCCTCTGCCGCGGGGAGTTCCTCTGCGACGACGATCCGTCCGTGGCCGGTCCGAGTTGCCCTGGAGCCCACCTCGCCGGCCCTTGCGCCTGGGCCGACGGCATGACGAAGACCGCGGCCGACGACCTGCGGAACAGGATGGGCGACGCCGTGCCGCTGCCGACGCGGACGGCGGCGGGGCACTTCTGCTGGTGGCGCCGCGACGACGGCACGGGGCGCCCACCATGGCAGCAGTGCCTCGCCCCCGCGGTCGACCTGCCCGCGGCACCATCCCTGCCGGATCTCGACACGGCGGACGGAATCACCTCCTTCCTCGGCTCCGACGATGCGGCCCACCGCATGCTGCTTCGGGTCATGCGAGGCACGGTCTCCGAGGTGCCCGTGCCCGACGAGGGCGTGCCCGCCCCGAACGAGCCGGGGAAGAAACCCCTGCCGCCTACCTTCCGGTTCCGCGCCTACGGGGCCGCCTCCGTCCAGGCCGTCCTGGCCGCCGGCGCGTTCGTCGACCCCTACGAGAAGGACCCGCAGGGCGAATACGTCCACGCGGCCAGCGGGTACTTCCTGCCCCATCCGGCCGAAGTCGGCGCCACGGGCGAGATCGTGGTGGATCTCGAGGCACCGGCCGGCACCGACCACTTCGCCGTCGCCGTGGAGGTCTTTCGGGCGGCGGACGACGGCGTGCCGGACGTGGTCTTCACCCCGATCCTCACGGTCGCCCCGACGCCGGATCCGGCCGCCCTCTCCTGCCCCTGACCTCCGGGGGCCGCCCCGGCCGGCCGTACACCTCCGCCCGCTGCCCATCGGCCACCGCCGAAGGCCCGCCATTCGGTCGATCGTTTCGCAGCCTCCGCATCGCCTCGGGCCGATCCGGGGCGCGTGGCTCCGCGATCCGTAGGCCTGCGCTTCGGCACGTCGCACCACCGCGGTTGCTCCCCGGTGCCTGCGCCGGCCGCAGGTGCGGCCGGTGAAGTCACCTTCTTGTTAGGGAGCGTCGTGCCATTCGAACCGAGATTTCGTCAGGCTCAATCTCTTCGCTAGGTCGTCGTCGACAAGCAGCGCTTGGAAGACCTCGAATCGTTTCTTCGAGAAGCGCGAGGGAGGACGACGGAATTGGGAACGCGAGTTCCGGGGCTCCATCGCGTCGGTAGGGTACGACTCCCCCCGACCGAAACGCTCGAAGAGGGGCGATACGGCAACGTATCCCGTTTGTTCATGGACGATCCGGAACTTCGCCCGGGCGGCGGCCTTTGCGCGACGTTTGCGGATCTCGAAGACGACGTCCGGTCGCAGTTCGGGGTACTTGCGGATGATGCGCAGGAAGCGCGCCATGGGCATGTGTACGCCGAAACGGGACGAGTAGGCGTTGAACTCGCGACGGAGCGCTTCCGGCCAGGGGGCGACGAGTCCGTGACGATCGATGAATCGGATGTGCCCGAAATGGCGTTTCGCAAGGTGGTACATCACCATTCCAGCCTGCCCGCTGGCGAGGGTGACCATGTCTTGGTGGCGCAGGATCTCGCTCACGACTCGATCGACGTGGGGGAGGAAGATCGCGTCTCGAAGATGGACCGGGTTCGCAAGCTCCGGCCAGGAGAAGTCGAAGGGCTGGGTCTGCGCCTTCGCACGCGAATAGGTCTTCAGGACCGACCACGCGGGCCTGGCCGTCGGCCAGTGGCGCAAAGCGTAGGCGGAGCCGGCGAGGTTCAGCGAAAGGAGGGCGACACCGACGGAGTTGGGAACCCGTCCCGCTCCATCGGTCGGAGCGGCGAGGAGAAGGCAGGTGGCGACGTAGAGCACGGGGACGACGTGGGCCAGGAATCGGCCTCCGATCATCCAATCACCGCCGGTCGTGAGCGCGATCCCGAGTTGGGCTCCGGCGATGAGGACGGGTACGCGCAGCCCCCACTCCGCCCGTCGGCGGATCGCCACCACCAGGGCGACGCCCCAGGACGTCGCGAGTGCGGCCACCTCGCCCAGGTCGAGCGTATCGACGAGATAGCTCAGGCCGTCGACGAGATAGTCCAGTCGCGCCTCCGAGGCGTCCAGCATCTTCGCGGTAACCGGCGCGGGGAAGAACATCCCGAAGGTGACGTAGCGCCACAGCGTCACCGCTCCGAAGACGACGGCCGTGGCCAGCAAAGCGATGCCCGCCCCCCGAACGGCCCGAATGCAACGCCGCGAACTCGTCGGGCCTTCTCTCCAACGATCGAACGCAGCCATCAGCGCCGTCGCGAGGCAGACGGCAGCCAACAGCATGGGGGCCTCGGGGCGGCACAGGACCGTCAGCGACAGCGTGGACGCTCCCCACCAGGACAGCCGGCGACCCCGCAGAAGGTGCAGGAGCGTGCGCGAGCTTTCCAGAAGCAGCCAAGCGTACAGCGTAGTCTCGAGACCGCCCAGTCCCCAATAGGACATGAGCGATGAGAACGAAAGTGTCGCGAACCAGAGCCGTCCGATCACCACGCCCTCCTCTCGGAGCAATCGCATCGCTCGAAACGTCGCGATACCCCAGGCAGCGATGCTCGTGAGAAAGCCCAGCAAAGGAATGTCGATCCCCGACAACAGATGTGCTGCCGCGAGCAGAAGCGTATGTGTCAAGCTGGAACTTTGTTCCACCGCCTCGCCGTTGTAGTTGAGAATCCTGCCGTGCTCGGCGAGGCAGTACGAAGCCCAGTAGGTAATGTGTGAATCGTCGTGACCGGTCGCCCCGTGTAGGACCATCGCGAGCAGGAGTGCGCCGACCCAGACCGCAAGGGCCGCAAGGGGGTCCGTTGCGCGTCCGAGGAACGTGGGTCGAGGGACGGGAGGGAGCATTCGGCGTGCCATGGTGACGGACGGGGAGTCTCTGGGATCGGCGGTGGTCGAATCGTCGTTCGGACGGCGCCTCCCGCGGGCGCGAAGGATTGCGGCAGCGGCGGCGGCCAGTATGCCGGAGCGGACGGTGGACCGCGGGTCGGCCAGTCCCCGATGCTCCCCGGAGGGTGGGCGGAAACCAGCCCGACGGAAACCAGCCCGAAAGACCTGTAACCGACGACGGAAACCAACCCGAAATACCTGTAACCGAAACGACGACGGAAACTATCCCGAACGAAAACCAACCCGACAAGGCGCGCAACCGGGCCCGTTGATCGTGGTCCGAACCGTACGGGAGGCCGAAACGTCGCTCGTACGGCCCCGGCCGACGATGCTTGAGGTGACGCTGTAGGCCCGTCCTGCCGGGCCTCTTATCTCCGCAGCCGACCGGATTGGCCCGGAGGCGCTACCTCGTCTGACACGCGGCCCAATGCCCGCACTGCGACCACGGTTGGCGGTCGCACGTGGCAGACCGGGCCCGCAGGCGATCACGGAGACGGCGCCGGTTCGCAGCAGGCCCGGTAGCGCACGCGGTAGAGCCAGGTGCCTGCCGGGAACACCACGTCCCGCACGCCCTCGCGGAATCGGCGGCTCGCCGCTCGGTAC
>RFGU01000024.1 GCA_003696955.1 Deltaproteobacteria bacterium
AACATGCGCAGGACCAAATCGTCGAAGGGGATCGACACGGGGGCGCGGAAGTAGGCGATGCCGCGCGTCCGGCAGTTGCGCTCGAGGGCCTGGCAGAAGCGTTCGTGAGCCGCGGCAAAGCGGGCGACGGCACGGTCGTCGAGGGTCACGTCCGTGTGCAGCCCGCCCTCGGCGTCCTCGAGGGTCACGTCGCCGCGGATCGCCTCGGCCGAGGGGTGGGCCTCCTCGGGAGCGAGGATCTGCACCGCCACCGGTTCGTGCTTGCGAAAGCGCAGGAGGTTCACCGCGTCGAAGGCCCCTTCGACGTCGTAGAAGTCGCTCAGGACCACGACCAGCCCGGGATCGGGGCTTTCGGCCGCGACCCGGGCACAGGCCGCACGCAGGTCGGTGGGGCCCGAAGGCTCGATCCGGCGCAGGAACTCGAACACCCGGAAGATCCGGCCCTTGCCCCGGGCAGGCGGCAAGGTTGCGTGCTCGCTCGCGCTTGCGCAGGTGATCCCGACGCGGTCGAGGTTCGAAAGGCCGACGTAGGCCAACGCCGCCGCCACCTTGCGGGCGTACTCGAACTTGACGCCGCCACTGGTGCCCATCGACGCGCTGCGGTCCACGACGATGCGGATGGGCAGATCCTCGTCCTCCTCGAAGAGTCGTACCAGGGTCTGGCCGAGCCGCATGTAGACGTTCCAGTCGAGATTGCGGATGTCGTCGCCGGGGGTGTACTCGCGGTGGTCCGCGAACTCGAGGCCGCTGCCGACCTTGCGGGTCTTGCGTTCGGCGCGGTGCCGGCCGCGAAACATCCGACGGGCCACCACCTCGAGCAGCGCAAGGCGCGAAAGGAAGGCCTCGTCGAAGGGATCGTCCTGCGCCGGCGCGGCCGCCGGCGCGGGGTTCGGGCGGCGTCGAAACAGGTTCACGAATCGTCCATCGAAACGTGCTCGAGGATCTCGTCGATGCAAGCGTCCACCGACACGCCCTCGGCCTCGCCTTCGAAGTTCAGGATGATCCGATGGCGCAGCGCGGCGTGGGCCACGGCACGGACGTCCTCGGCCGCCGGCGAGAGCCGCCCGGCGAGCACGCAGTGGACCCGTGCGGCGAGCAAGAGGGCCTGGGCGCCGCGGGGACTGGCCCCGAAGCGAACGTAGCGCGCCACCAGGTCCGGGCGTCGTTCGGTGCCGTCGGGGCTCGGGTGGGTGTTGCGCAGGATGCGAGCGACGTAGCGGGTCACGGAGGGGGCGACGGGCAGGGAGCGGATCCACGACCGCATGGTGCGGATCCGTTCGCCGTCGAGCACCGGCTCGACCGTGGTCTGCGCATCGCCCGTGGTCCGTTCGAGGATCGTCACCAGTTCGTCCTCACCGGGAAACGGCACCTGGATGTGCAGCAGGAATCGGTCGAGCTGCGCCTCGGGCAACGGGTACGTCCCCTCCATCTCGAGGGGGTTCTGGGTGGCCAGCACGAGGAAGGGATCGGGCAGGCGCCGGCTCTTGCCGCCGACCGTGACCGTGCCCTCGGCCATGGCCTCGAGCAGGGCCGACTGGGTCTTCGGCGTGGCACGATTGACCTCGTCGGCCAGCACGATGTTGGCGAAGATGGGTCCGGGTTGGTACGAAAGCGTGCGCTCGCCCGCGGCGTCCGCGACCAACACGTGGGTGCCGACGATGTCGGCGGGCATCAGGTCGGGCGTGAACTGGATCCGCGCGAAGTCGAGGCTCACGGCTTCGGCCAGGGTCCGTACCAGGAGGGTCTTGCCCAGGCCGGGCACCCCTTCGAGCAGGCCGTGCCCCCCCGCCACCAGGCAGGTCACCACGCCGCGGATCACCTCGTCTTGGCCCACGATGACCCGTTGGATCTCGCCTTCGAGTCGCCGCAGGTCGCGTTGCAACGCCTCGAGGGCCTGGCGTGCGTCTTCGTGGGAGGGGAGGTCGGCGGGGGCGGTGCTCACGGAGAGGATCCTATCGCGGACGGACGAGGTGGAAATAGCGATGCACGATGCGCTTCTTGGCCTCGGGGATCCGTTCGCCGTCGAGGGCCGTTTGGGCGAAGGCGTGGTAGTCGGAGAAGACCTCGCGATAGGGCACCGAGGCGAACCCCTCCTGGCTGCTGGTGGCGATGACCTCGGCTCGGGTGGCGCCCCGCCCCTTTCGCGGGTTCGCGCGTTCGTCCCGCAGCGCCACGGGACGCCGGGTCGGGTCGCCGAGGGGATCGGCGGTGCCGTGGCCCATGCCGTCGCCCGGTGCCTCGCCGCCCTCGCCACCTTGGGCTCCGTCGCCCTCGCCTTGGGCGCCGTCGTCGTTGCCTTCGCCGCTCTCGCCGCTTTCGTTGCCCTCGCCTTCGAGGATCGCGTCGGGCGTACCGTCTCCGACGTCGCCTTCGACGAGGAGGGTGGACCTCGGCTTGCCCTTCTTGCCCTTGCGGTCGCCCTTCTTGCCCCGAGCCCTGCGCTCGAACCGCTGCCGCTGTCGGCCCCGGCGGTCCTTGGGGGCGCCCTTGGCCCCGGCGCGGCGCACGAAGCCGGCGGCGTCCTCGGCGTCGCGGGAAAGCTGCGCGAGCCGCCGAAACCTTCGGGCGGTGCGTGCCGCCTGGCCGGCCCCCCGCGCCATCTTCGAGCGGGCCGAGCGACGCTGGGCGCCTCGGCTCCTCGCGGCCGATCGGGTGTCGCGGCGCAGGGAGGCCAGGCGTCTGCGCGCCGCGTCCTCCCGGGCCTTCTGTCGCCGCAGCGACTCGACCCGTCGCTTGGCCTTGCGAAGCCGGCGTTCGTGCTCCTCGTCGGATTCACCGGGGCGCTTGCGCTTGGCCCTGCGCAGCCGGCGTTCGGCCTCGGCGAGCTTGGCGTCCGTGTCCGAGGGCGTCTTCTCGGCGTCGGCGAGGGCACGCGCCGCCTCGGCGAGGGCGCGGGCGAGGTCGCGATCCTCCTCGGGGCTCATGGACTCGTCGAAGGCGGCGGCCGCGGCCGCCTCCGGATCGCCCCGTTCGAGGGCCTCGGCGAGGGGGCGGGCCACGCCGTGGCCGTCGAGGGCCTCGACCATCCGCCGGATCCCCTCGGCCAGCAGCGCCGGGTCCTCCTCGAGGTTCTTCTCGAGTTCGTCGAGGGCGGCCGCAATCTCCGCCTCGAGTCGTTCGAGTTCGGCGAGGGCCGCGGCCCGATCCATCTCGCCCCGTTCGAGGGCCTCGAGGATCTCGAGCATGCGCCGCGCCAGGGCGGCCACCTCGTCCTCGCCTTCGGCGAGTTCGCGAAGCTCGTCCCGCAAGGGGGCGGCCGCCGAGAGATCCAGCGCGATGGTGCGCTCGATCGCGGCCTTCGACTCGGTCTGCACCGAATCGTCCGCCTCGGTCGGGGGTGCCGGCACCGGGATCGCGACCGCCGCCAGGAGGGCGCCGAGGCCCGCCGCGTGGAGCCATCCGGGGGCGCCCGGTCGAAGCGGGATCGCCTCCGCCAGTGGAAGGCGAGCCGCGAGATCCGTCGCGCGGGCCACGGCGAGTTCGGCCACGACCCGCGCCCGTCCCGAGGTCGGCGGATGTCGCGAAAGCTCGAGCCCGATGCGAAGGGCGTCGGCGAGGTCGAAGTGGCGGTCGGCCGCGGTTGCGACCCGCGCAAGGGAGATCGGGGCGAGAAGGCCCCACAGGATCGCCCCGAGGACCGGGACGGCCGCGGCGGCGAGACACCACGCCGGGGCTCCGGCGAAGCGATGGAGCACCGCCGCGACGGCCGCGACGGCCAACGCCGCGGGCAGTCCCGCTCCGTGCACCCACCGCAGCGTGCGCGCGACCCGGGCGCGTCGGCGCAGATGCGAAAGGCGGCGTTCGAGGTCGGTCATGCGGAGGGGATCCGGACGCTGCGGCGGAGCCGATCGAGCACTTCTGCGCGCCGCGTGGCCAGCGAGGGTGGAAGCCGAAGGGCGAAACGGACGAGAGCCGCGGAACGGTCCACGACGAACGTCTCGGCCGGCATCTTGGACGACAGGTAGGCGCGAAACGGTGCTTCGAACGCCTCCGCGTCGGCCTCGGAGTCCCACGCGATGCCGCCGACCACCAGCGGGGTCTCGGCCCCGCCTTCGGGCTCGAGGGCCACGTAGCGATCGCCGCCCCAGCCCGCGGCCGCGTGGCGGGCGACGTCCGGGGCCGCCACGTCCGCGATCATGGCGAGCAACGCGCCTTCGCCGAGGTTGTCGTGCCATACGCGCCGAAAGCCCGATAGCTCCTCGAAGGGCTTGGCATCCACCTCGACGGGTATCGGAGGCTCTCGGGTCGCAAGCTTCTCGGGGTGGAGCATTTGCTCCGACGTTGTCGGCATGTCCCGATAGAGGGCGTCGACCGCATCCCAGCCCCCGTCGCGCGCCACGGCTGCCACGGTGGCGGTGCCGGCCGCGTAGGGAAGCTGCAGGCTGCGGGAGAGGATCGGGTAGGGGCTTGCGTCCGAAAGCCGCAACGCCTGATCGATGCCGGCGTCGAGCACCGCCGAGCGGATGGCATCCAGCCCCCGTTTGCCGGCACGGTAGGCCAGGTAGGCCGCCTGGGCGTCACCTTCGACCAGGAGGGTACGCGCGCCGTCGCGATCGCTGTCGTGGAGGATCGGGATCTCGTAGTTCGACAGATCGAAGTACATGTCCTGCAGTGCGTGGGCCAACTCGTGGCCCACCACCATGGCCAACATGGCGTCGGGCACGTGGTCGAGCACGTAGAAGGTGTCGGTGTCCGGGTCGTAGTAGCCGAGGACGCCGGCTTCGAGCACCTCGAGGATCACGGCCTCGGGATCGGCCCCGGCGGGCAGGATCCCGAGGCTGGCCTCGATGCGGCCGAGCAGGGCGAACGTCCGGCGGTCCACGTGTTCGTAGAGGTTGCCGACGACGAAGCGTCGTACGCCCGCGCGGTCGACCAGGGCCACGTCGACCCGGCGCGTGGGGGCGAGTTGCCGCGCGGCTGCGACCTCGCCGAGCACGTCGGCCGTCATGGCGCGCAGGTCGGCGAGGCGCCCTTCGTCCTCGCTCGGGGTGTTCGTCGGCGGCCGATCGGGATCGGCGACGGCTGCCGCCGGGGCGGTGGAACGTCCGGTGCCCGCGCAACCCAGGGCGCTGCCGAGGACGAGATACGCCGCGAGGGCCGAGCTTCGCACGCCGGGCAGCGTAGCCCGCGCAGATGGTGGTGGCTACCCTGCGGGCGGGCGTCGGGTGCCCCGCGCCCGCCCGCGACCGTCCCCTCCACCTTCGACACCATGGACGCCACGTCTCCATCGCCGACCCCGCGCGACGATGCCACCGCGCGACTGCACGTCGAGGCTGCAGCGGGGCCTGCGATCGTGGAGATCGCCGCGCGGATCGACGGGCCGTGGGCGAACCGGCCCGTGCGGA
>RFGU01000002.1 GCA_003696955.1 Deltaproteobacteria bacterium
CGGCGGGGACTCCGGCGGGGACTCCGGCGGCGGGACGTCGGGTGGAGACACGGGCGGTACCTCGGACGGGGGCGGTACGGCCGCCGACAGCACCGCCTTGCCTCCCGGCTTCGGTGAGGACGGAGGTGAGGACGGCTGTGGATGTGCCACGGATCGCGCGCCCACGGGCACGGCGTTCGCGTGGTTGCTGCTGGGGAGCCTCCTGGTGCGGCGCCGTCGCTGCTAGGCTCGAGCGGCCGCAGGCCCGACCCACGCAAGAGAAGACCCGCCTTACGCAGGGCGAAAGGCGGGTCTTCCGTGCCGGCCGAACACGCCGGCCAGTCACGAAGCGGGGCTTACGGGTAGGTGCAGATCCCGATGCCCATCCCCGTGTCCTTGCACGAAGCGCCCTCGGGGCATCCCGTCGCATCCGTGAGCTGACAGAGGATCGCGCAGTTGGTGGCGTCACCCATGGCCTGACCCAGCGCGCACTCGGCCGTGCCGGTCACGCCTTCGGGGGGCGGGGGGCACATGGACCCCTGCCCGTCGCACTTGGGCGAGCAGAAGGCACCGTCGAGCCCCATGATCTGAAGCGCGTCCTCGTCGGGAAGGCAGTTGCCGGCGTTGGGATCGCCGTAGTAGCCGCCGCCCGCACCGCCGGTCGTGCCGGCCCCGGTGCTGGCCCCCGTCGACGAGCCCGCGCTCGTGGAGGAGCCGTCGGTCGTCGTGGACCCGGCGGAAGTTGTCGAACCGTTCCCCGTCGAGGAACC
Source organism: Deltaproteobacteria bacterium (assembly GCA_003696955.1). Lineage (GTDB taxonomy): Bacteria > Myxococcota_A > Polyangia > Nannocystales > Nannocystaceae > J032. The sequence continues at coordinate 750 of RFGU01000002.1, forward strand.
GTTCCCCGTCGAGGAACCGTCCGTCGTCGTTCCCGAGTCGGTGGCGGTGGCGGTGGCGGTGGTCGTGGTCGTGGTCGTGGTCGTGCTGTCGTCGTCGCCGGTGCAACCCGCGAGGGCGACGGCAGCGGCCAGGGTCATGGTGAGGTGTCGAAGTTGTTTCACAGGAAATGCTCCTTGGAGGTTCGAGAGGGGGGTGGCCTCGTCGCGGCCTGCGGCCTTCTACCCCATCCATGCCTTCCTGCCAAAGCGAGTCGAAGATCACCCCTTGCAGCCGGGGGCGTCCGCACGGGCGGGGGCCGAGCCGGCGGTCCGGCGCCCCGTGCGCCCTATGCGCAGTTGCCGATCGGGCCTTTCTGCGGAGTCCGACGCCCCTGCGTCCTGGCATGCGGGCAGGGCTCGAACATTCGTTATACTGACGTCGGTCCATTGCCGTAAGCTAGCTTTCTTGGATGAACCGATGAGTAGCTCCTCCGCCGACTCCCCCGCCGCCGCCCACCGTCGTACGCAGATGGCGTCGCCCGGAGTGCCTCCGCCGCCTCCCGGCAACCGGGACGACGACACGGCGACGCTGCTGGCCGGAGACTTCCAGAAGTCGCGCGCAACGCGCGTCGCGACGCGGATGGGCGCAGCGCAGTTGCATGCGCCGGGGCCGGACGCACCCGTGTTGCGCTTGAACCCGGGATCCGTGGTGCCGGGCACGCGCTATCGGATCGTCCGGTGGCTCGGCGAGGGGGGCATGGGCGTGGTGTACGAGGCGGAGCACCTCGACATCGAGCGCCGCGCGGCGTTCAAGATCCTCCGCTTCGACCTGAGTCGGGAGCCCCGAATGGCCCAGGTGTTCCGTGACGAGGCGCGGGCGGCCTCGAAGCTCGGCTCGCCGCACATCGTGGACATCTACGACTTCGGGGAGCTTCCCGACGGGCGCCTCTACTTCTGCATGGAGCTTCTCGAGGGCAAGGATCTCGTGCCGGCGTCGGAGGACGACACCCTCGAGCCCGGAGAACTCATCGCCATCATGCGTCAGGTCTGCAAGGGCCTTTCGGTCGCCCACAAGGCCGGCGTGGTGCACCGGGACATCAAGCCCGAGAACATCATCCTGGTCGAGCGCGACGGGCGTCCCGGCTTCGTGAAGATCGTCGACTTCGGCATCTCGGCCATGTTGGCGGCGGGACAGCAGTCCGAAGGCGGCATCGCCGGCACTCCGCACTACATGGCCCCCGAGCAGATCACGGGGGCGCCGTTCGACGGTCGGCTCGACATCTACGCCGTGGGGATCACCGCCTACGAACTCCTGGTCGGTCGTCCCCCCTTCGACTCGGACGATCTCGAGACGCTCCTGCGCATGCACCTCACCGAGCCACCGCCGCGCCCGAGTGAGATGCGACCGGATCGGCCCATTCCCAAGCCCCTCGAGGACGTGATCATGCGATGCCTGGCCAAGTCGCCCGAGGATCGCTACCGGGACATGGCGGACCTCGAGGCGGCTCTGTGCGAGGCTCAGATCGCGGCAGGGTTGCATACGTCCTGGGACGACCTCCAGTTGCCGGAACTCGACGACCCCGAGCGGCGCGAACGGCTCTTGCGGGAGATGCCGTCACCCCTTGCGGGGTTCGAAACGCGCCGTCGAAAGTGGGTCTGGCCTGCCGTCGCGGCCTTGAGTCTGTTGCTGTCCATGGGGCTCGGCGCATACGTCGTGACGCGCGGGCCCACGGACGAGGAGCGCGCCCAGGTGGCGTCCTTGGCCGAGCGGGCCAAGCAGGCCGCGGCGCTGGCGGACTGGGTGCTGCCGACGTCGAGCCCCGAGGCGCCGACGGCCTTGCAGACCATCATGGAGCTCGAGCGGGTGGAGGGGGCGGCCGAGGACGTGGCGGACGAAGAAGCCGCGTCCCTGCGCAAACAGTTCGCCAAGACCCTGTTCCAGAACGGTCAGCGGTTGTGGGAGATCCCGGGGGCGCGGGGACTTGCGCGCGACTACTACGTGTGGGGGCTTCTCTTCGACGATTCCGACAAGGAGGCCTACGCCCGCGCGGGGATCAGTCCCGGACAGCTCGCCGACCTGCGCGAGCGTTTCGCCAAGGGGGAGTTTACGGAAGCCGAGCTTGCGCTTTCGAAGATCGCGGCTGCGGCCGTCGAGGACGATGCCGAGCGCAAGGCGGCACTCGAGGCGGAGATCGCCCAGATGGCCGACGAGCCCATCTTCGGGACGGCGACCCAGGCCCTCTTGGCCGATGCGGCCAAGGCTGCGCGGATCCGCGTGCCGCGCCGGCGGCGAGACGACGCGGCCGACACGACGGCCGATACGCCCGAGCAGGCCGGGGCCGGGACCGGCGGAGTCGACGCGGCGGAGACGGGGGCCGCCGAGGATGCCGAAGCGCAGAAGAAGCGCAGGATGTCCAGGCGCGACGTGGATGCCCTGCTCGGCAAGGGCAAGCGCGACCCCAAGCGCGCAGCGGAGCTGGCATCCCAAGGCATGGCCGCATTGCGGGCGGGGCGGCGCAAGGAGGCCGAGCAGCTCTTCCACCAGGCCGTTGCCTACGACCGCCGCAACGGCACCGCCCTCATGGGGCTCTCCGACGTCTACTTCGACTTCGGCCAGACGACCAAGGCGATCCAGTTCGCCGAGCGTGCGGTCAGGGCGAGCCCGCGCAATCGGACGTATCGCCTCAAGCTCGGTGACGCCTACTACAAGGCCCTGCGATATCGTGACGCCCTCGAGCAGTACGAGAAGGCCAAGTCCCTCGGGTCGTCGCGGGCCAGCGAGCGCATCGCCAAGGTGCGCGCCAAGCTCGGCGAGTGACCTCGAGGCGGGCGGAACCGAGCCGCGCGATCAGAAGCGGCCGCGCACGGTGAGGCTCCCGAGTCCGATGCCGACATCGGGACGGTAGGCCGAGCGCTTGGCCTTCTTCTTGCTTCGGCGCCCCTTGCGGTCCTTCCCACGGCGTCCCTTGGCTCCCGCGGTATTGAGCAGCACGGCGATGCCGAGGGTCACCAACGCCGCACCCGCCAGCACCCCGGCCATCCCGTACCACTTGGTGTCCCACAGAAAGCGGCAGTTCCCACGACGGTCCACGTCCTGTCCCTGGCAGTTGTTGCCGATCTTGTAGGGCCGGTCGTGGAGGGCCGTGAAGAAGATGCCGGTGCCCAACGCTGCGATGCCGACGGCGAGGGAGGCGTAGCCCCATGGCCGCTTGGGAAGTCGTGACGGTACCTTCTCGAGGGTGAATCGCAGGGATTCCTGTGCGCCCTCGACGAGGGTCACCTCGCGCTCGACGGAGATATGCCCCTCCTTGGAGATCCGAATGACGTGCTTGCCGGGGACGAGTTCCCGTTCGAGCGGGGTGGTGCCGGCGATCTCGCCGTCGATGGTGACGACCGCGTCGGTCGGCTCCGAGACAATGGAGACCCGCGACGGGCCGCGGGCGAGGGCTTCGAGTTTGGTGCGCAGGGTCGCGGCCGCCGTCGCGACGAGTTCGCCGGCATCGGCGATCCCGCAGATCTCGCACCCCTCCTCCGTGCGGACGATGCGGGCGCCCGATGCGCCGTCGTGCAGGGCCAGTTCGACGTGGTAGTCGCGGTCCTCGACGACGACGATCCCGGTGACGACGTGGGTGGCATGGGTCTTCTTCGCCGCCTCCTGGATGCAGGCGGCCTCCTTGCACGGCCCCGTCTCGCCGACGGCGGCTGCGACGTCCTGCGGTGTGACGACCCGAAAGGCCCCGCGGGTGAGCCCCTCGACGAGGTTGCGCTCCAACAGGGCTCGATCCGCATCGGACACCTCCCCGCGTACCTCGAGCGGGAGGACGGCGACGGTGGCGTCGGTTCCGGCCGGAATCTCGGTCGCGGAGGGTGCGGGTTCGCCGATCGACGCGCGTGCCGTGGCGGGCGGCACCACGAGGGTGAGCGCGAAGGCCAGGAAGGCGGCAAGGAGGCGATGGACGAGGGGGAACGCGCGCACGCTCGGACGAGGCTACCATAGGGCGCATGTTCCGCGAAGAGGTCGGCCGGCGAACCTTTGGCCGCCTGGCGTGCGGGGTCTCGGTGTTGGGATGCCTGGTCGTCGCGTGCGAACGCGGGTCCGACGGCAGTGTGGTGGCCGGGGGCAGCACGACGCGTGCGCGTACGTCGACCGGTTCGGCCGCGCCCGGACGGCCGAAGGTCGAGGCCGCGACCTTGCGCTATGTCCCTGCCGTCGATACGTGGGCCGGGGATCGACCCCATGCCGTGCTGTTCGAAGTGGACGAGCCCGCAGCCCGTCGGGCCCACGCGGTCACCTTGGTCGTCGGATCGGATGGCGTGACGTTGATGGACCTCGCCCTCGTGCCCGCTCGGCCCGACGGCTCGGTCGTCGTCGCCGAGGCCGAGACGCTCTGGCGCCTCGACGTGCCCGGGGACCGACCGAGTGAAGCCGTGACGCGGCTCGGGCGGCTCGCGGCGGCGCCGGGCAATCGCGTCCGCCGCCCGCCGCCCCCGGACCCCGTGGCGGCCTGGAATGCTGCGGCCGACGACGTGCCCGTACCCCGAGACCGGCTGCGCCGAATGGCCGATTGGTTCGCGACGCTCGACGACGCCGTGCTCACCTCGCCGAAGCGCTCGTCGGCGTGCCGACGGCTCCTTCAGGCCGGCGGGCCGTTTCGACGGGAGGACGTATCGGCCCGGCGGGCCCGGATCGTATCGCCCCACGGCACGGCCGACCTCCTGCTTCGGGGTCGCACCATGGTGGTCACGAATTGCACCATGGGATCGGCTCCCGACTGAACGCTACGCGTCGACTGCATCGAGCCGGGGCCGTCCGTGCCGTGCGAGGCACTTACCTGTGGCATCATCGCGCCTACCATGTCACAACGGAAGATTTCGACCGCCCGGTGGCGGCGTTCGGCCGTCGCCGTCGTTTCGTCGTCGGCGTGTGCCGGAAGCCTGCCCGGCGACGGTGGGGGAACCGACGCCACGGGGGGAACGACGGCATCTGCGTCCTCGGTGACGGCGTCGTCCACGACCGGGGGGACGACGGCATCTTCCGCCTCGGGAGGTGGAACATCGGCGACCGCGAGCGCCTCCGGCACCGGGACGACGCAGGGGAGCACCGGCGGCACGGATGGCACGACGACGGGCGACACCACCACGGGTGGCGCGGTCGAGGGCTGGCTCGCGGTCGCCGCCGGTGGCGAGCACACCTGTGCCATCGACGCGGCGCGGCACCTATGGTGCTGGGGCAACAACAGCCGCGGCGCCGTCGGCATCGGGGATCCCATGGGGCCCGACGTGCTGGTCACCGAGCCACGCATGGTGTCCGAGACGAAGACGTGGAAGTCGGTTGCTGCAGGGGGGTACCACACCTGTGCCATCGACACCGACGGTGGCCTGTTCTGTTGGGGCAGCAACAGCTGGGGCCAGGTGGGGGTCGATGCAACGATGCAGTTCGTCTGGATCCCGTATCCTGCGAGTGCGAACGTAACCTGGTCGAGTGTTGCTGCGGGCGACGCCTTCACGTGCGGCGTGTCGAATCTCGGGTGGACCTGTTGGGGCAACAACGAATCGGGTCAGCTCGGCAACGGGACGACCAGCACGGTGGCGGACGACATCATCGACGATTTCGACGTATTTCCGGGATTTTCGGAGATCCACGCCGGCGCCCGCCATGCCTGCGCCATCGACGAGGCCGACAGCGATCGGCTCTACTGTTGGGGCGAGAACACGAGCGGCCAGACGGGGCGCCCCGTCTCGCCGAGTGAGGCGGAGCCCAAGGCGATCGCCGCCACCCTTCAGACGCAGTGGACGTGGGTTTCCGCCGGGGGGCGATTTTCCTGCGGGTACAACGCGGCGCAGATGAAATTCTACTGCTGGGGTGCGAACGATCGCAGCCAGCTCGCCAACGAATTCGCCGCCAATCCGTCCACGGATCCGAAACCGGTGACGGCCCCGGTCGGGCTACGGTCCTACAACATCGGAGCGCTCGGTCTCGGTGACGAACACGCCTGTGTGGTGACGGACGGACGCTTGTTCTGTTGGGGCGCCGACGACCGCGAACAGCTCGGGGACGGCGCCGGCATGACGGACGTGGCGGTGTTGACCGAAATCGGCGACTTCGGATGGGTCGCGGTGTCCGCGGGGAGGGACCATACGTGCGCGATCCGAGACGACGGTTCCCTGTGGTGCTGGGGGGCCAACACGATGGGCCAGCTCGGCCTGGGGGACACGCTGGATCGGAACGAACCGACAATGGTGGTCGTGACCATGTAGTGCCGGCCTTGACCGCATGCCTGCTCCCGTCTACAGGGGCCGTGTGTCACCCACGCACCTTCTGCCCGTCGCCATCGCACTCCTGGCCGCCTGCCGGGTACACCGGCAACATGCCGACACGAAGCCTGC
>RFGU01000134.1 GCA_003696955.1 Deltaproteobacteria bacterium
ATGCCGCCTTCGCCGGTGGCCTCCACGTCCACGATGACCACGTCGGCCGCCGCGAGTTCGGGCGCGCTCACGCTGCCGGGCCGGTGGCGCTCCACCGTGCAGTGCACGAGGTTGCGGGCCGCCGAGGCCAGGTGCTCGCCGGCGCCCGAGTCGGGGACCACCAGGGCCACCGCCGGGGGCTTGTAGCGCACCATCAGGCCGTCCACGTAGCGGCCGATGGCCTGGTCCACGTCGCGGAACGCAAGGCCCATGCCGGCCGGCCCCTCGACCGAGGCGGTGCTGCGGACCCAGCGGACGGTGGCCGGGATCGTGCGCACCTGGCCGGTGCCCGGCAGCTCGATCTCGAGATCGAGGGTCGCGCCCACGGGCAGCGGCGTCTCCGTCGGCACGAAGAGCCCGCCGCGGGAGAGGTTGGTGCAGTAGCTGACCAAGAGGTTCTCGGCCTTGCGGTAGCGCAGGCGCAAGACCGCCGTAAGCCGCGGTTCGCGGCGAAGTTCCCTTCCGCTCGGTGGTGCCACGGCCGAAGGCTCCTAGGGGTTGCCCCGTCCGGGGGTCAGGAGTTGATCGAGGATCCGGTCGAGCACGTCGAGATCATCGTACGCGATTTCGAGGACGCCCGCCTTCGGGTTGCCCCGCCGCCGGCGCACGCGGACGGCGGTCTGCAGGGCCCGCGAGAGGCGGCGTTCGAGGTCGGCGACGATCACGGCGTCCGGGTCCGCGGGCTCGTGCGACTTCGCCCGCTCGGCGGCGGCGGCCTCCCGCGCCTTGCGTTCGAGGGCGCGCACGCTCCACTTGCCGCGGGCGGCCTTGCGCGCAAGCTCGATGCGCGTGGCGTCGTCGGGGGCGACCAGCAGCGCGCGGGCGTGCCCCGCCGAAAGCCGCCCGTCCTCGAGCATGTCGAGCACCTTGTCGGGCAGCTTGAGCAGGCGCAGGGCGTTGGCGATGGTGCTGCGGTCGCGGCCGAGGCGCCGGGCGAGTTCCTCCTGGGAGATCGCGAGGCGCCGAAGCAGTTCCTGGTAGGCCCGCGCCTCCTCCACGGGGCCGAGGTCCACGCGCTGCAGGTTCTCGACGAGGGCGAGTTCGAGGCGCTCGTCGGGGTCCGCGTCGCGCAGGACGACCGGCACCTCGGAGAGCCCGGCCCGGCGGGCGGCCCGCCACCTGCGCTCGCCCGCCACGATCCGATAGGTCCCCGGGGCGTCGGGGTCCTTGGTGACGACGATGGGCTGGACGATCCCCTTGCTTCGGATGCTGCGCGCCAGCTCGTCGAGGGCGGCCTCGTCGAAGTGGCGCCGCGGCTGGTCGGGGTCGGGGGCGAGGGCCTCGACCGGCAAGGTGGCGGGCGTCCTCGGGCCCGATCGGGGGGCGCCGCCCTCCTCCGTGGTGGGGGCGGCCGGCCCGCCCGTGCCGGGCGTGGGCGGGAGCAGGGCCCCGAGGCCTCGCCCGAGGGCCTTTCGCGAGCCGCCGCCGCTCACGATGCCTCCTCCGTCCGTCGCGCCAGGAACTCCCGGGCGAGGGCCAGATAGGCCTGGGCGCCGCGGCTCGTGATGTCGTAGAGCAGGGCGGGCTTGCCGAAGCTCGGACTCTCGGACAGGCGGATGTTCACGGGGATCGTGGTCTCGTAGACCGCGCCCCCGAAGTGCTCCCGGACCTCGGCGACGACCTGGCGAGCGAGGTTGGTGCGTTGGTCGTGCAGGCAGAAGAGGATCCCCTCGAGGGCGAGGCTCGGGTTGAAGTGGGCCCGCACCCGCTCGATGGTTCCCATCAGGGCCGAAAGCCCCTCGAGGGAGAAGTACTTGGCCTGCATGGGGACGAGTACGGTGTCGGCGGCGACCAGGGCGTTGATCGTGAGCAGCCCGAGGGAGGGCGGGCAGTCGATGAACACGAAGTCGTAGCGGCCCTGCTCGCGCAAGGGGGCGAGGCCGCGGGCGAGGGCGCGCTCGCGCTCGGGCACGTCCACGAGTTCGACCTCGGCGCCGGCCAGGTCGGGCGTGGCGGGCAGGAGGTCGAGCCGTTCGAGTTCCGTGGAGACGACGACCTCCTCGACGGGGGCGGCCCCCACGAGCACCTCGTAGGTGCCGCGCTCGGCCGTCCCGCGAGGAAAGCCCAGGGCGCTGGTGGCGTTCGACTGGGGGTCGGCGTCCACGACGAGCACGCGGTGCTCCCCGGCCGCAAGGCTCGCGGCGAGGTTGACCGTGGTCGTGGTCTTGCCCTCGCCGCCCTTTTGGTTGCTGACGGCGACCACGTGGGGACGCGCGGCTCGGTCGGGGGCGGACACGGGGCGCGTTTCTTAGCACGAGCCGAAAGGGCCCGAAACGTGGGCCGCGCGGGGCCGCACGGCGGGCTCGTCACCGGGCCGCGTCCAGGCGCCGGGTTTTGCGCGACTTTCGGACCTGGCCCCGCCCGACCCGGCCCCGCCCGAAGGTCGTGCATGCCCGCTCCAGCCGGCACCTCGTCGGCCCCATCGGGCTCGGGACTGGGCGCCGTCCTCGGCCCGAGCGTCGTGTCGCCGGCCTCGGCCCGAAGGCCGCGTCGGGTGCGGTTTCCAGCACCCATGGATCCGAGGTCCGGGCTCGGGCGACCACCCTGTTGCGAGTCTTCCCCCCACGGGTCGTCCACGCCCGGAGAGCGCCGCCGAGCGGGCGGCCATGCCGGCCCGTGGATCGAAACCCGACGAAGGCTCTGGGAGGCATGGTGTCTGCACTACGTTCGCATCCACGATCGGTCGGTCCCATCGACCGGCTCCGATTTGCGCCCTTCCTCGTTCAGATGGTCGTCGTCCGGCGCTGCAATCTGAGCTGCGGATACTGCAACGAGTACGACGGTGCGTCCCCGCCGGTCCCGACGGAGGATCTCGAGGCGCGCTTGCGGAGCGTCCGGCGGCTCGGGGCGTTCTCGGTGGAGTTCACCGGCGGCGAACCCATGCTCCATCCCGACGTCGTCCACCTCGTGCGGTACGCGCGGAGCCTCGGGATCCCGAGGGTGCGCATGATCTCGAACGCCTACCTGTTGAACGCCGACCGCGTGCGGGCGCTTTCGGATGCCGGCCTCGACCACCTGCAGATCAGCGTCGACGGCGTGGAGCCCAACGACGTGACGGTGAAGGTGTTGCGGCCGCTTCGCCCCAAGCTCCGTGCGGTGGCCGAACACGCCCGTTTTCGCGTGACCCTGAGCGCCGTCGTCGGCGCCGCCCCCCTCGAGGAGGTGCGCGAGGTCGTGCGCTTCGCCCGGGAGCACGGGTTTCGGCCGCGCGTCCTGCTCCTGCACGGCGAGGACGGCCAGCTCGCCCTCGACGAGGAGACCCTTCGGGCCTACGCCGACTTGCAGCGCGACCTGTCGGCCCTCTACCGCGAGGCCGGCGACTATCGGGCAAGGCTCGCCCGGGGCCGGCCCGCCCCGTTCAAGTGCCGTGCGGGGGCCCGGTACCTCTACGTGGACGAGTTCGGGAACGTGCACTGGTGCTCGCAGCAGCGGTCGCACCTCTCCAAGCCCCTCGAGGCGTACACCGTCGACGATCTCGTCGAGCAGTTCTACACACCCAAGCCGTGCAACCCCCAGTGCACGCTCGGTTGCGCCCGCTCGTCGAGCAAGGTGGACCGGTGGCGCCCCCAATCGGCCACGCCGCCTCGGCCCCCGGAAGGCGCCGCCGCAAGTCCCGACGTCGCCGCCGACCGACTGCGGCGCGGCGGATGAAACGGGGCATGGTGCAGCGCACCCGTGGCTGCCGCGCGTGTCCGGCGACGGCCGGCTCCTACCCATCGACCGTGCGCCGCTATCGTTGCGCGCACGACCTTCGGGCGGGCTCACACGCTGCGAGACGGCTGCGCCACCCTGACGGGACGCACTTCCGTCTGCACCGAATCCGGTGCGCCTTGAGCGGACGGGCGGGAGCAATTCGCGAGTCGTCAACGCCTGGAAAGAGGGGCAGCATCGGTTACGAGTCCTGTGGCTCGTGGGCACATGCAAAACGCAGAATATCCGGAGGAAGCTCATTGACTCGGTCACGGCGTGCGCCATGGCATCGGGACAAATCGCGTCGTCGGGCTGGATCGTGTCCGGATGGATCGCGTCGCCTCGAGATGGATCGCGTCGCACGACCTTCGGCACGGATCACGCAATCGGCACGGATCGCGCGGGGTGGATCACGAGCTTCGATCCTCATCTGCCGCGCCCAGCGGCAGAGGGATCGCTCATTGATGCCGAGGTTCTCCGCGATCTTGGCGACGGGCTTGTCGCTGGTCTGCATCAGGCGGACTGCCTCCGCCTTGAACTCTGGACTGTAACGCTTCCGGTGCTTCGTCATCTCAGGGCCTGGTTG
>RFGU01000135.1 GCA_003696955.1 Deltaproteobacteria bacterium
ATAGAATGCCGCCCCGAGGATGCAGGAAGAACGCAAGGGCACGACGATTCCCCGAGCCATGGGGCGCCGCACCTTCGTACGCCTTTCGGCCGGCGCCCTGGCCACCTTGACCGCCGCCTGTGGCGACGACGCAAACCCCACCGGCGGCGGCACCGACACGGGAACGGGCGGCAGCGGGGGGGCGAGCGGCACCGCCTCGACGGGCGTCGGCTCCACCACCGGCATGGGCTCGGGCACCGGGACCTCCGGCACGACCGGCGGCACCACCGGCTCGGGGGACGGCGGTTCCGGCACGACCACCGGCGGCACCACGGGCGGGGCGTCGTGCGAGCCGGACGCGGTGGAGGTGACCTTCGATCCGGACGCGGTTCCAGAGGACGAAACGGTCTATCCACTGGCGGTCATGGCCGGCGAGATGAAGCCGACCTCGGTCATGCTCACCACCATCATCGACGAGCCGGGCACGAAGCGCCTGAAGATCTGGCGGCCGAGCGAGACGGCGGGCAACGTCGTTATGGTCGTCGACGCCGATGTCGAACCCGACGCCGACGGCTACGTCAAGGTCACCGTGGACGGCCTGTGCCCCGGGACCTGGTATCGCTACGGGTTCTTCTCGGGCGATCCCGACGCACCGACCGCACGCAGCACCCTCGGCGAGTTTCGCACCGCCCTCGACGACGAGGACCTCGAGCCGCTGACGGTGGCGCTTTCGGCCTGCACCTTCACCGGGGGGCCATGGCCGGCCCTGCAGGTCATGAGCGACGAGTACTACGACATGGTGCTGCAGCTCGGTGACCAGATCTACAACGACGACGTGTTCGACGGTCCGGCCACGTTGCAGGACTTTCGCAACAACTGGCGGCTGCAGCTCTCCCACCCGGACTACAAGAAGTTCTACAGCCGCGCGGGGCTCTACGCAACGTGGGACGACCACGAGGTGACGGACAACGGCAAGTTCAACCGCGAGACGACCGACCCCGTCGACATCCAGAAGCGGGACAACGCCCTCGACGCCTTCTTCGAGATCATGCCGATCGACAGCGGGCGCCCGAACGTTCGTCTGTGGCGGAGCTTTCGCTGGGGCAAGACGGCGGAGATCATCGTCCTCGACTGTCGCTACGAGCGCAAGCCGAGCCAGGGCATCTACATCAGCCCGGAGCAGATGGCCTTCCTCAAGGACCGCTTGCTCAACAGCCCCTGCCACTTCAAGGTGGTGATGAACTCGGTGCCGATCACCAACATGCCCCTGCTGTGGGACGTCGCCGAGGGCGATCGGTGGGAGGGCTATCCGGCGCAGCGCGACGAGTTGCGGGACTTCATCAACCAAAACGACATCCGCAACGTCTGGTGGGTCTCCGGCGACTTCCACGTGTGCTTCGTGGCCAAGCTCGAGCCCGACGGCAACGATCGGTGGAGCAACCAGTACGAGATCGCCTGCACGGCCGGCAACGAGAACCCGGCGGGTTGGACCCTCTTCGGCTCGCAGTTCGACTACGGTGTGGGGACCTATCGCGGTTGCATCGTCACCTTCGACCCCTTGTCCGACGCGGTCCACGTCCGCTTCATCGACCCCGACGGGGGCGGCGACGACTACAACAAGGCCCTGACCCAACTGTGAGCCGAGCCCTGCCTGCCGCGGCCGGCAGGGCATCCAGCGGCCCCATCTCGGTCGCGATGCGCCAATTCGCGCCATGACGCGTGAGCGCACGATGCTTGCAGATCTGTCGGGCATGGCCTGCACGCCCGCTGCCCCTGCCACCATCGAGTCGGCCCTGCTCAATCGTGCGAGGCGCCATCGGCGCAAGCGCCGGTTCCGCAAGGCTGCCGTGGCCCTCTCCCTCCTGGCCAACCGCACGGGCGAGGCACGGCACTACGCCATGCTCGGCGCCATGTGGATGCAGGCCGGCCGCTCCATCGACGCCCTGACCGCCTTGCGGCAGGCGATCTTCCTCCACCGCAGGAACGGCGCCTTCGAGCGTGCGCGAACGGTGGCCCGACTCGTCGCCCGATTCGAACCGGACCGGCCGTTACGAGCGGCTTGAACCCTCGCGGACCGGAAGTGCCGGTCACTTTTCCACAGCTTCGGAGACATCACCGGCAACGTCGTCTACCGCCTTGCGCCGCGATGCACCGGCCCCTCCGTCAATCGACACGATCGGATGAAGCGGCCGGTCGGCGCCGGCACGGAATCCAACCCATCCTTCGGGGTAGGGGGCGCACGTTTTGCTTGACAATCCGATCGTCGATTCGTTAGTCATCGAACGAAGGACGATCGATGGTTGCCCCGGTTCGCGAACACAGTCGGAGGATCCTCCTGGTCGATGACAACGAGGTGGTCCTGCGAACCCTGCAACGGGCCTTCGTCCGCCGAGGATTCGACATCGTCGCCGCACTGTCGGGCACGACGGCGCTACATCTTCTCCCTGGGGGTCGCTTCGACACCGTCGTCTCCGACTACATGCTCGGACCCGGCATCGACGGACTCGCCGTCCTCGAGGCGGCGGCGCGTCTCTACCCGGAAAGCACACGCATCCTCCTGACCGGGAGCGCGGACACCGAGGTCTACGCAGCGCAAGAACGCGGACGGACGATCACGTACCTGTTGCACAAGCCGGTCGAATTCGCCCGGCTCTATCGTTGCATCGCATCGTCCGGGGCCCATGCCGAATCGGCACCGGCCCGCAGCCCTTCGTCGGCCTCCGAGCGCCTCGAACGATAGCGGCCGTCCTCTGATTCTGCGAGCATCCCGACCATGCCGCATGCTTCCGCAGGCGAGGTTCGAAGCACCGATCCCGCGACCGGCAAGATCGTCGGGACGTACGCGATCGACGGCCCCGACGCGGTGGACGCCGCCCTCGACCGTAGCCTGAAGGCCTTCGAACGCCACCGGCGCCTTCCGGTGGACGAACGGGCCACCCTGCTGCGCAAGGTCGCCGAAGCCACGCGCGAACGCATCGACGAACTGGCCGACCTCGCCACCGCCGAGATGGGCAAGCGCACGCAGGAGGCCCGCGCCGAGGTGGAGAAGTGCATCTGGGTGCTCGAGCACTACGCGGACCACGCAGCCGTCTACCTCGCCGACCGCCCGGTCGCCACGGGAGCGCGCCGCAGCTTCGTGTCCTTCCGCCCCCTCGGGCCGATCCTGGCCGTGATGCCGTGGAACTTTCCCTATTGGCAAGTGTTCCGTTGTGCCGCGCCGGCCATCGCAGCGGGAAACACGTGCGTGCTCAAGCATGCCTCGAACGTCACCGGATGCGCCCGGGCCATCGCGCGCCTCTTCGCCGACGCCGCCGGGCCGGGCTTGCTCGAGCAGGTGGTCGTGCCGGGTTCCCGCGTCGCCCCCATCATCGAAGATCCGCGGATCCGAGGCGTGGCCCTTACGGGCTCGACGCCGGCAGGACGCGAGGTCGCCGCGGCCGCAGGCCGGGCCCTCAAGAAGACCGTGCTCGAACTCGGCGGCTCGGACCCTTACGTGATCCTCGAGGACGCCGACCTCGATCTGGCGGCCGACGTATGCGTGCGTGCCCGACTCCAGAACTGCGGGCAGAGTTGCATCGCGGCCAAGCGTTTCGTGGTCGTCGAGAGCGTCGCCGATGCCTTCGTCGAACGACTCGTGGCTCGCATGTGCACCCTGCACGTCGGACCGCCGGACGACCCCGACACCGACGTCGGCCCCATGGCGCGCACGGACCTGCGCGACGAACTCCACGACCAGGTGGCACGTTCGGTGGCCGCCGGCGCCCGGCTGTGCCTCGGCGGCGAGATCCCCGATGGGCCGGGTGCCTACTATCCGCCCACCCTCCTCGACCACGTGGCGCCCGGCATGCCCGCCCACGACGAGGAACTGTTCGGGCCGGTGGCAGCCGTGGAACGGGCGCCCGACGAAGCCGCCGCCCTGGCCCTGGCCAACGCCACCAACTTCGGCCTCGGCGGCGCCATCTTCAGCCGCGACGTGGAGCGGGCCACGGCCCTTGCGCGGAACGAACTCGAAGCCGGCTGCTGCTTCGTCAACGACTTCGTACGCTCCGACCCGCGCCTTCCCTTCGGGGGGATCCGCGACTCCGGCTACGGCCGCGAGCTCTCGGACTTCGGGATCCGCGAGTTCGTCAACGTCAAGACCGTCGTCGTCGCCTAGATCCCGGCACCGTCGTCCCCTTGTGGGTCCGGTGGTTCCGGCACGCAACGGGGCCGGGCCGGTGCCGGCAGATCTTCGGCCTGGCGCGGCGCCCACGACGCGGCAGGACGGATCCGAGGTGACGAACCCCTCGCCTGCACGCACCACCACCTCGGCCCCCGTGGACGTCATCGTCTGGGGCCTGGGCACGGGCCGCCATCTCGTGCGCTTCGTTCGCAACCGCAAGCGGGTGCGGGTGCTGGCGCTGGATCTGGACGCCGGCGACGCGACGGCAGTCGAGGCACGCCTGTCCGCGCGCCCCGCCCTGCTCGCCGCATGGAAGCGCGGACAACTCGAGATCGTCACCGGCCCGCCCGAGCAACTCGCCCGAAGCTTCGCCGCCGCAGAAGGCGCCCCGGTGCACGTGCACGAGCCCGCCCTCGACGCCGCGCCGCCGTCCCACCGCCGTTTGGCCGCGACCATCGAGCGCATCTCGTCCGAGCGCGCATCGGCGCGTCGCCATGCAGGGCGCATGCGGGCGAACCTCCGGGCCAACCTACCCACCATCGCCGCGTCCCCGCCGATGTCCGCCCTCGCGGGTGCGGCCCGAGGACGCGCCGTGATCGTCGTGGCCGCCGGTCCGTCGCTGTCGCGCTTTCTACCCTTGCTCGAACGCGCCGCCCGCACGGCCCCCACCGTGGTGGTGGACACGGCCCTTCCCGTCTGCGCCCGGGCGGGCGTCCGTGTCGACGTCGCCGTCTGCGTCGATCCCCACCCGGAGACGACGGCCCACTTCGAGGGCGTCGAACCGGACTCGGTGTTGGCCTACCAACCATTCGTGCCCCCGGAGATCCTGCGGCGATACGCACGGCGATGCGTCGCGGCTCCGCGCGGCGATGCGTTCTGGGAGCGTGTCGCCCCCCTGCTGGGCATCCCCCTCGTGGACGTGGTGGGCACCGTTCTGCTCTATGCGCTGCAGATCGCCGAGGTGTGTCGTCCCGACGCCGTTCTCCTCGTCGGTGCCGATCTTGCCCTCGTCGGTGGCCTGTCCCACGCCCGAGGCTGCGCCCACGCCCGACGGATCGACGGCGCTCCGACGACCACGCTGCGGGCCGACGGCACACGGGTCCCGACGACCTTCGCACTTCGCAGGTTCCAGGCGGCGGTCGAGGCGCACCTTGCCCGCACGCCGATCCGGCACTTTGCCCTCGACGGCGGCGGTGCCACGCTCGAAGGCGCCACCATGATCGACGAGCGGACGGCCGACGACCTCGTGACGCGCCTGGCAGCTTCCAACGGCCGAAGCGACTTCGCCGCGCACGTGGCAACCCCGCCTACGGATCCCGACGCCCGACGGGCGATCCTCGAAGCTCGACTCGCCGAATTTGACAGCGTGCCGTAGCCGGCGAATGATGACAGGCGGCATGGCGGGCACCCACCCACGCGCGCCCATGCGCGCTCGACGCTTCGCGCTCGCCCTCGGCCCGGCTGCCGTCGTGGGCCTGTGGGGCCTCTACGGCGGATGCGCAACGTCCGGCACCGTGCCCGGCGGGATCCCGCCCGCCGCACCCGACTTCGACCGGCGGCCCGCGGTCGCCGAGACGGCCGGTCCGGCGGGCTCCCATGCGCCCTCGACGACCCGGCCCGTTCGCACGCCGGAGGCCGACGCAGCTCACCTGGCCGCGCAGCGGGCCCTCTTGCCCGACGACGACCTGCTCGAGACGCCACGAGCCTCCGTGGCCCTCCCGGCCGATCCGAGGTCCGTGGCACCTTCCGACGACGTGCTCGCCCACCTGCCGGGAAGCTCGGGGATCGGCGCCGAGGGTACGCGCCCCCCGGCAGTGGACGGCAACCGCCTCGGCACGTACGTGCCCCTCGAAGGGCCGCCACCTGCCGATGCCCTCGGAAACTTCTACCGTGCCCTCGACGCCCTCGCCCGAGGTGAGGATCCCGATGGCAAGGTGCGGGTGCTCGTCTATGGCGCAAGCCACACCGAGGCCGACATCTACCCGCACTACCTTCGGGTGTACCTGCGCCATCGCTTCGGCGACGGGGGCCACGGCTTCATCCAGGCGGCCAAGCCCAAGCCCTGGTACCGGCACATCGAGATGCGCGTCGCCTCCACGCGCCACTGGCTCGCCGAACATGCCCAACGCACCAAGGGGCGCCAGGACGGCCTCTTCGGGCTTTCGGGACTGAGCACCACGACTCGGAAGCGTTCGGCCCGGACGAAGATCACCCACGCCGCGGACTCGGTCGCCTCCCACTACGAGGTCTTCTTCCTCGAACAGCCGAGCGGCGGCAGCTTCGATCTGTTCGTCGACGGGCGCAAACAGGCCCGCGTGCCGACCCGAGCCGAAGCCGTCGGCGCCGGCGTCTACGCCTTCGACGTCCCCGAAGGAGCCCACGCCCTCGAGATCCGGCCGCGCGGCGACGGCGAGGTCCGCTTGTTCGGTGTCGTGGCCGAGCGGGAAGGACCGGGCGTCGTGGTCGACACCCTGGGGATCGGTGGCACCCGCGCCGCCAACATGCTCACGTGGGATCCGGCGATCTGGTCGGCCTACGTCGCCCGGCGCGACCCGGCCTTGGTGGTGCTCGCCTACGGGACGAACGAGGCGACCGACGAGGACCAGCCCATCGAAGCCTACGCCCGGGATCTCGACGCCGTCCTCGACCGCATCGAGGCCGCGGCGCCGAATGCGAGCTGCGTGTTGATGGGCCCGGGCGACTTCCCCGTCGTCGGCGACGACGGCACGGTCGTGGCCCGCCCCCGCCTTTCGCAGATCGTCGAAGTCCAGCGGGAGGCCGCCCGTCGCCACGGCTGTGCCTTCTGGGACATGCTCGCCTTCATGGGCGGTCCCGGCAGCATGGCGCAATGGGTCGCGGCACAGCCCGCGATGGCCCGCTCCGACCACATCCACCTCACCCGGCGGGGCTACGCCAAGGTCGGCATGGCGTTCGTGGACGCGCTCTTTTCGCCGTACGACGCCGGACGCCTCGCCACATCGGGGCGGGAGATCGTCGCCGATGGAACCCGGGAGACGATGCTCCGTGGATCGCCCTGACCCTCGGTCCGTGCTGCGGGGCCCCTGGGCGGGGTTGTGTGTCCTGCTCGCGTGCGCATCGACGCCGCCGGCAACCGAGATCCCGCCCCCCGCGCCCGTCGCGACGAGCGCACCGGCCGGCGACGAGGCGGCCGCACCTCGACCTTCCGCACGACGGGCCCCCCAAGGCCCGCCGCCTCCCGTCTTCCCGGCGAACGAGGCCAGCGTGCGCCCCGGCGTCAACGACGCCTACCGCAAGGGCCCGGTGGATCGGTTCGTGGCCCGCTTCGAAGGCCCCGACCGCGAGGTCGCAGCCCACAAGTCCGACATCCTCGCGTTCCTCGATCTTCGTCCGAAGATGGTGGTGGCGGACGTGGGAGCGGGCACCGGCCTCTATACCTTCGACCTGGCCGAAGCCGTCGGCCCCGATGGTCGGGTCTACGCCGTCGACGTCACGCCGAGCTTCCTCGACCATCTGCGCACCCAGAAGGCGCAACGCGATGCCTCGAACGTGACGGTCGTCGCAGCCGATCCCAAGGACGCCCACCTCCCCGAAGCGAGCGTCGACCTCGCGCTCCTGTGCGACGTCTACCATCACCTCGAGTACCCCCGAACCTACCTCGCATCCGTGTATTGGGCGTTGCGACCGGGCGGCACCTTGGTGATCGTCGACTTCCGCCGCGACCCGAAGACCTCTCCCGAATGGGTGCTCTCCCACGTCCGCGCAGGCCAGGACGACGTGCGCGCCGAGGTGGAGAGCGTCGGATTCCTCTATGTCGGCGAAGGCCCGCCCCTTTCGCAGAACTACGTCATGGCGTTTCGCAAGCCGACCGGCGAGTCTGCCGCAAGTCATTGATATCCTAGGACTTTTCTAGGCCCATCGACGTTGCACCGGACGCCTCGGCCCATGTAAGGTGGGCCCCGACATGGCGGACGATCCGAAGCAGGTGCTCCCCATCGAAGACGAGATGCGTAGCTCGTTCCTCGACTACGCCATGAGCGTCATCGTCTCTCGGGCCCTGCCCGACGCACGGGACGGGCTCAAGCCGGTCCACCGCCGGATCCTCTATGCCATGCACCAACTGCGCAACACCCATGCGCAGCCCTACAAGAAGTCCGCACGCGTCGTAGGCGACGTGATCGGCAAGTACCATCCCCACGGCGACTCGGCGGTCTACGACGCCCTGGTCCGACTCGCCCAGGACTTCTCCATGCGTTACCCCCTGGTGGACGGCCAGGGCAACTTCGGAAGCATCGACGGCGATTCGCCCGCCGCCATGCGGTACACGGAGGTACGGATGGCGAAGCTCGCCAGCGAGCTGCTGGCGGACATCGAGAAGGACACCGTCGATTTCGCGCCCAACTACGACGAGAAGGAACTCGAGCCCACGGTCCTCCCGACCCGGATCCCGAATCTTCTCCTCAACGGGGCCGTCGGGATCGCCGTCGGGATGGCGACGAACATCCCGCCCCACAACCTGCGTGCGCTCCTCGACGCCTCCATCGCGCTCATCGACGACCCCGAGCTTCCCCTGCGGGACCTCATCGACATCGTGCAGGGGCCGGACTTTCCCACCGGGGGCATCATCATGGGCCGCGCCGGGATCATGCAGGCCTATGCCACGGGCCGCGGGAGCATCACCGTGCGGGCGCGCTGCACCATCGAAGAGGACAAGAAGGGCCGCGAGGCCATCGTCATCACGGAGATCCCGTACCAGGTCAACAAGAGCACGCTGATCGAGAAGATCGCCGCTCTCGTGCGGGACAAGCGAATCGAGGGCATCAGCGACATCCAGGACTACAGCGATCGCTCCGGCATGCGGATCTGGATCCAGGTCAAGAAGGATGCCGTCGGGCAGATCGTACTCAACCAGCTCTACAAGCACACGGACCTGCAGACCTCGTTCGGCGTCAACATGATCGCCATCGTCGAAGGTCGGCCGCGCATGCTGAACCTACGAGATGCGCTCGACGTGTTCCTCGAGCACCGGCGCACCGTCGTGACGCGACGTTCGAAGTTCGAGCTGGCGCGCGCCCTCGAGCGCAAGGAGATCGTCGAAGGCCTCGGCGTGGCGGTGGACGCCATCGATCGGGTCATCGAACTGATCCGCTCGGCCAAGGACCCGGACGAGGCCCGCACCCGTCTGTGTGCCGAGCCCTTTGCCGGGTTCGCCGGGTTCCTCGAACGGTGCGGCCGTCCGGCCGAGGAGATCGACGCGGCGCGCGAAGGCCCCTATCGCCTGTCGGAGCGCCAGGCCAAGGCCATCCTCGACATGCGGTTGCAGCGACTTACGGGCCTCGAGCGCGAGAAGATCGAGGCCGAGTACCGGGAGCTTTGCGACACCATCGTGCGTCTGCGGGACATCCTGTCCAACGAGTCGTCCCTGCTGCGGGTGATCCGCGAAGAACTCGTGGAGATCCGGGACACCTACGGCGACGATCGGCGCACCGAGATCAGCGAGGTCGAAGACGAGATCACCCCCATCGACCTGGTGCCCGACGAGCCCATGGTGGTGATGCTGACCCGCAAGGGGTACGTCAAACGGATCCCCACGGACGAGTACCGGGTGCAACGGCGCGGTGGCGTCGGCGTGCGCGGCGGCCGAGGCCGGGACGACGAGGATTTCGTCACCACCCTCTTCGAAGCGGGCGCCCACGCCCACGTCCTCATGTTCACGAACACGGGCCGGGTGTTCCGCAAGCGGGTGTTCGAGCTTCCGCGGACCCGCCGAGACAGCGCCGGCAAGGCCCTCGTGAACTTCCTGGCCCTGCGCCCCGACGAACGGGTCATCGAGATGGTCCCGTACCGCGAGGAGAATCTGACGGATACCCAGTTCATCGTGACGGCCACGGCTCGTGGCTACGTCAAGCGCACGCCGCTTTCGGACTACTCCAACATCCGCAGTACAGGGCTCATCGCCCTGACCATCGACGAGGGGGACCGTTTGACGGACGTTCGGCTGACCGACGGCGGAAGCGACCTCCTCCTTTCGAGCGCCCATGGCATGACGATCCGCTTCGACGAGAACGAGGTACGTCCCATGGGCCGAACGGCCCGCGGCGTCCGCGGCATGGCCCTGCGCGAAGGCGATCACGTGATCTCGATGAACGTGGTCCAAAGCGACGAGCAGTTCGTGCTCTCGATCTCCGAGCGCGGCTACGGCAAGCGCACCCCGGTGACCGAGTATCGCCCGCAGTCGCGGGCGGGTCTTGGCCTGAAGAACCTCAAGGTCAACGATCGCAACGGCCTCGTGGCCGCCACACTGCTCGTCTATCCGGGCGACCAGATCATCGTCGTGACGGACGGCGGCAAGACGATCCGCGCCCCGGCGGACGACGTGTCGATCCTCGGCCGCAACACGCAGGGCGTCCGCATCATCCGCATCGGCGACAACGAAAAGGTGGTCGCGGCGACGCGCGTCGTCGAGGACTCGGACGAAGAAGACGACGAGAGCGCCCCGTCGGCGACCGAAGGTTGAGTGCGCGATCACCGCGGATCTTGGTCCGCCAGGTGCCAAATTGCGGCCTTCGCTTCATGGAGCCTTCATGGCCGCGGCGCATGCTTCTTTCCATGACCGGCAAACACCTTCGACGCACTCTCCGTTTCCACCCCTTGGCCCTTGCCCTACTTCTCGGTTGGTGGGGCTGCGACGCCGGATCCCATGTCTCGCCGCGTTCCGGCCAGGCCGGTGACCACGACGAGGAGGGCGAGAACGAGGACGGCGAGGACGAAGACGGCGAGAACGAGGACGGCGAGAACGAGGACGGCGAGAACGAGGACGGCGAGAACGAGGACGGCGAGAACGAGGACGGCGAGGACGAGGACGGCGAGAACGAGGACGGCGAGGACGAGGACGGCGAAAGCGAGGACGAGGAGAACGACAACGACGCGCCGATCTGCGTTGCCGCAGAAAAGGTCGACGATGCGTGCGAAGCGATCCACGGCGACGACGCTGCGGCATGCGCAGCCTTCGACGACGTGGACGAGGCATGTGAACACGGACAGGCTCCGGAGGCCTGTACGACGGCTGCAGCCTTGCTCGATGCGTGTTACACGCTGTTCGGCGAAGGCGCCGAGCCCTGCGGCCCGCTCGCCGAGGTCGACGCCGAATGTCGGGCAGGTGCGGGGTCAGGCTCCGAACGGACATCGGGCCGCCCGTCGCTTGCTGGACGTAGCGGCGCAACGGGCTAGCATCCGGATGCCCGAGTGCCACGGCTGCTACTGATCGAAGATCATCCACGCCTGGCCCGAAGTCTCGCCGAGGGGCTTTCGGGCTCGGGCTACGTGGTGGACGTCGCACCGAGTCTGTCCGCGGCGGACGCGCGGTGCGGACGGCATACCTACGACCTGGCGGTGGTGGACCGCGCGCTTCCCGACGGCGACGGACTTTCGTGGATCCGTCGACGTCGGGATCGCGGCTGCGACATGCCGATGCTCGTCCTCTCGGCGCGTGACGCGGTGGACGACCGGGTCGAGGGCCTCGAAGCTGGCGCCGACGACTACATGGTCAAACCCTTCGCGCTCCGCGAACTTCTGGCTCGGCTGGCCGTCCTTCGCCGCCGCGCGGAGGGCAGGGCGGCCCGCACGGTTCGCATCGGCGATTTGGTCGTGGATTTCGAAGCCCGCGCCGCTCGACGTAGCGGCCGGAGGCTCGACCTCACTCCTCGCGAGTTCGACGTGTTGGCGTGCCTTGCTCGGCGCGCCGGCCGAGTCGTCGGCCGCATGGATCTGACGGAGGAGATCTACGGCCCCGATGCTCCAGCCTCCAACGCCATCGACGTTCATGTCGCTCATCTGAGGATGAAACTCCATCGCGAGGGCGGCCCCCTGCTGCATACCCGCCGGGGGCTCGGATGGATCCTCGAGGAAAAACCGTGAAGTCGACCCATTCCCTGCGTGGACGGCTGTTTTGGGCTTTCGTCGGCGTCGTGGTCCCGGCGGTGACGATCCTCCTCGTCGCCGTCCACCTTCTGGTCGCACACCGGCTCGAGAACGACCTGCTGGAGCGGACGAACGCGGTCGGGCGACTCGTCGCCGGCCTCGTCGAATTCGATCCGCACGACGGTGTGGAACTCGAGGGGGATGCGGCGGTGGTCGGGATTCTCTCGGCCGCACCCGAGCCGACGTTCGTGTGGGTGGACGTCGCCGGACGAACCGTCGTAGCGCCGCCGTCGTCCTCGAGGTCCGGGGTGCGCACGCCGCCGCGGCCCGATTGTCTCGATGCACGGAAGGCTTCCGCGGCAACGAGCCTGCTCGACGAACGCACCCTCTTCGCGTCATGGTGCGGCACGGTGACGTTCGAGGAGGCGGCCGCGCGTGGGGACGCCCCCGTCGCGGCCACCGTGGCCGTTGCACGCGACGGCGTCCCGCTGCGACGGACCATCCTCGCCATCGATGGCATCCTCCTCCTGGCCGGGCTCGGAGCCCTTTCGGCGGGCGCCGTCGCGGCTGCATGGGCCACCCGTCGCGGTCTTTCTCCACTCGACGAACTCGGCGCCGCCATCGAGAATCTCGAACGCCACGGACAGCGCATCGACGTCGCCCTCGCTCGGTCCCTGCCTCGAGAGCTGCGTCCCGTGGTCGCAGCACTCGATCACACGCTCGAACGCCTTGCCGAAGCCTATGAGCGGGAGCGCGCATCGACCCATCGAATCGCCCACGAGCTGCGCACTCCGCTTGCGTCCATGCGTACACAACTCGAGGTGTTGTCGGCTCGCTGCGCTCCCGATACGCCGATACCCTCGAACCGGCTACTCGACCTCCTCGACGACGTGGACGCCATGGGGCGCACGGTGGAGGTATTGCTCTCCGCGCGACGCGCTCGAACGAGTACCGCCCAAGGCCGTCGCACCCCCGTCGATCTTGCGCGCATCGTCGCGGAAGTTCTGTCGATCCACGAGTCGGAGGCGAGCGTGCAGGGACGATCGTTCGACGTTCGGTCGGCGCCGACACCCGTGCTGGCCGATCCGACGCGGCTGCGGATCGTCGTCGGCAACCTGGTTTCCAATGCGATCCGGCACGGCCTGCCAGGAAGCCCCATCCGGGTCGAGGTCGGGCGTGTCGGCGACACCGTGGTGCGCATCGAGAACCGCTACGAGGGTCCTCGGCGCCGACCCGGCACCGGACTCGGACTGGCCATCGCGCGGGACGTGGCCGCCGGGGACGGTATGCGCATCGACGTGGCCTTCGAGGACGGGCGCGCCGTCGCACGTCTTTGCACCGACGCCCCACCAGCCCCCGATGCCTAGGACGGAGGAGGTGCGGCGGGTCCTTGCTACGGACTCGCCCGGCGGCCGGCCGTGTCGGCGCCACCGGCCGCTGCATGCTCGACGTCGGGCCCTTCGATGGCGTCCGCGGCCTCTTCTTCCGCCATCTCGCCGAAGAGTCCGGTCTCCACGAGCTCGACCGGCAAGAGCGGGCTCGGCGGGCCTGCGTTCAGCACCCAGAGTTGATGGGCAGCCCGGGTCGCTGCGATGTGCAAGAGGTGTCGGGCCTGGTCATTGTCCGGGTAGTTGTGGGCGGACACGTCGAGGAGCACCACGTAGTCGAACTCGAGGCCCTTGACCTGGCGAACGTCGGTCACGTCGATCCCGGGCGTGAACTTGAAGTCCTGGTGGGCGACGCGGCGGAGCTTCGGTACCTCCGCCAGCCGGAGCGCCTGGTAGTAGACGTCGGCCTGCTGCGGGTACCGTGCAATGAGCGCGACGGACGCATTGGGCTCGCGCTGCATCAAGTCGCGCAGCGCCTCGGCAAGATGGGCCACGCACTCGCCGGTGTCTCCGAACCCGAAATAAGCCACCGGAGCCCCGTCGCGCGCGACGATGGCCGGCTCGCCCGATGCAAGGCCCCCGAGCACATGGCGGGAGAACTCCATGATGGGACGCGTGGAACGGTACGTGATCTCGAGGGGCTCGATCTCCGTGTGGGGCAAACCCGCCTGCTCGAGCAATTCGGGCCAGTCCGTAAAACTGTTGTCGAAGATCATCTTCTGCGCCCGGTCCCCCGCGATGGTGATCGACTTGCCGGCGCTCGCGCAGTCGAGCAGCACCCGCACCTCGAGGGCACACAGATCCTGCGCCTCGTCGATGACCAGGTGTTCGTACTCGAGCCTGCGACCACCGACGAAGATGCCACCAGCCTGCAGTTGGAGCAGGCGCAGCAAGATGACGTCGTCCTCCTCGTCGGGAAGCGCCGGATCCGGCAGGTCGGCCCCCTCCTCCGCATCGAGGAGATCGGCCTTCCGCGCGCACCACGACACGATTTGTTCGACTTCCCGATCGCTGAAGTCGCCAGGCGCCCAAGAGGCGATCGTGCGCCGGATCCGCTCGGGATTCGTGTTGAGTTCGAGATAATCCTCCACGACGTCGAGGAACGTGCGCTCCGCCTCCGACAGGATCGAGTCGAGGTTGGTACGCGCCGGTGCACTCGTCGCGACCTTGTGGGCCAGCGTACGCAGGGCGCGGACCCGGGCCACGGGTGGCCGTGCGTCGGCGCGCCACGCCTGCGCTGCCGCCTCACCCACGCGCTCGGCGAGTTCCTCGGCCACCGATTCGCATTTCTCGTCCACCAGGGCCTCGATGGCCCGGATCATGGCAGGGTGCTTCTTGAAGCGCGCGACGGCCTCCGGCGTCTGCTCGCTGCGCGCCTTGGGCAAGGGAAGTCGCAGGCGGCGCAGGACGTCGGCCGTCCATCGGCGATACGTCGTCACCTTCACGCCGTCCACGCCGAGGGACGGAAGCACGTACTTGATGTACTCGACGAGGGCGTCGTTGAAGACGACAACCATCATCTTGTGAGGCGCGAATCTACGTGGGTCCTGGTAGGCCAGATAGGCGACCCGGTGCAGGGCCACCGTGGTCTTGCCGGAGCCCGCCCCGCCCTGGATCAGCACGATCCCCGACTCGGGTTGGGTGATGAGTTCGAACTGGCGCGGATCGATGAGTGCCGTGATCTCCTGCAGGTGCTTGTCGGCGCGCGGTGCATCGTCCTCCCCGCCGATCCCGAGGCGATTACGATCGTAGCGAAGCGCTGCGCCCGCACCGCCCGCAAGGGTGGGCCGGGCCGACCCGACGGCCTTGCGCCACGTTCCACCGCGGGTGCGCGCGAACGTTCCCTGCGGACAGGAGATCCGTCGCAGTTCGCCTTCGTGGATCGCCACCGCGCGACGCACCAAGACGGTGCCCTCCAGCGTGCGATCGTCGAACTCTTCTTCGTACTCGTCCCCCTCCTCGTACCGGTAGTACAGACGGCTGACCGGAGCGTTGCGCCAGTCGACGACCGAAAGGCCCGAACCGTCGTCGAGTAACGTATGGCGGCCGATGAGGACGTCGCGCACGCGGCCGGTCGATGCATCCTCGAGGCGCATGTGTCCGAAGTAGGGGTTCTTCGGATCGAGCGGGATGCTTCGCCCCTTGCCCCGCTTGTTCCGCAGAGCCGCGACCTGGTGCATCTGGTCGATCAGGGAGGCGACGTCCTCTTCCTTCGCCTCGGCGATGGCGTCCCGCAGCTCGATCATCTGGGCGTCGAGGTCCTCGATGCGGTCCGGCTCTTGCTCCAGATCGGCCGCCAGACGCCGCTCCAGGCGCGCGAGGGTGTCCTCTTCCTCGCGCACGATGGCGCGTTCCTCGTCGGCCAGATCCTCTCGCGTGGGGCGGGCGTCGCTCGCGGACATGAGCCCCATTGAGTAGCAGCGCCGCGCCACGATGAAAAGACGCGCACATCGCCAACGTTGCGATGTGCGCGTCTTCGGTCGGGTGGGCGCATCATGCGCCCACCCACGTGGACCTGGACTCAGGCCCGGCGGCGGCGCCGACCGAGGCCCGCGAGGCCCAGGGTCAGCAGGGACAGGGCAAGGCCGCGCGGCGTGTCGGAGGTGCGGCAGCCGCATCCGCTGTCGTCCGAGGAGGACCCGGCGGTGTCCGTGCCACCACCATCGGTGTCGGTCGCCGTACCGTCGGTGGCCGTGGCCGTGGCCGTGGCCGTGGCGCTCGCCGGACCGGCGCTCGTGTCACCGCCCGTGCCGGTGGCGGATCCGCCGCTGGCCGAGTCCGTCGCGGTGCCGCCCGTGGCGCTGGTGGTGGCCGTCGTGGTCGCACCCGTGGTGGACGTGCTGGCCGTCCCACCCGACGTGCTCGTTCCAGACGAACCCGCGGTACCCGCCGTGCCGGCGGTACCCGCCGTGCCCGAAGCACCGCCGGTCGTGCCGACGGGATCGGGCTCGCCCGTGGTGGGCTCGGGGTTGGCCGAGCAGTCGTTGAAGGCGCAGCACGGGTCGAAGGACAGACTCTCGATGATGGTCTTGAGGGCGTCTTCGAGCTGCTGCTGCGTGCCGGCGTCGAACGCCATCTGCGTGCCGCCGGCACAGTTGGGCACGCCCGTGCCGCCCGAGCCCCAGCAGGCCATGCGGTCGAGCAGGGTCTGGGACGGCGCATCGCCGAAGCCGATGACGTAGGTCGTCACGCCCTCGTTGTAGGCGGTGGTCAGCTCCTGGGCCACCTGGGCGTCGGTCGAGTAGCCGCTGTAGTCGCCGTCGGTGATCAGGATGTTGACGAACACCGTGTTCATGTCGATGGGATAGAGCATCGGCGGGTTGTTCTGATAGGCCTGCCGATTGGTGTTCGCGAGCTGCAGCCCGAGGTGCGTGTAGGTACCCGAGCCGAGGCAGCGTGCATCGCCCTGCACCTCGTCGCACTTCGGCATGTGGCTCTGGGTGAGCTGGTCGAAGGTCTTGCCGAACTGGTTCAGGTCGGGCGGGCTGGTCTTGAAGGTCCAGGTGATCGGCGGACCACCCCACGGGTCCGTGCAGCCCGGGGCCTCGCATGAGGTGTTCGGGTCCGTGGCCCAATCGAAGTTGTCCTTCATGCACGGGCCGTAGTCGACCATGACCTTCTCTTCGTTCGTATGACCGAAGGCGATGAGGCCGAGGTGCACGAGGTCCTCGACGGGCTGCCCGATGGTCCCCACCTCCACGTCGAAGATGGAGTTGGCGCCGACGAGGGCGTCGCGCGCCTGATCCCACCCGGTCTGACCCATGGGGCCGGCCTGGTTGCCCACGTTGAGCATCGACGACGAAGCGTCGAGGATGATCATGATCCGCGGCAGACCCGAGGTGCAGGTCGGGATGATGACGCTGTTCTTGATGTCCTCGACCACCTGCTTGAGGGAGTCGATGAGCTGCTGCGGGTTGCCGGCGTCGATGGCCTGCATGGTGCCGCCCGCCATGGCGATCTCGTCCGTGAACATCTGCCCCATGGCATCGCCGAGGGCGACGACGTAGGTCGGGACGTCCTTGTTGGAGTAGAGGTCGCCGGCCGTGATCGCCGGGTTCTCGCTGGGTGGGTTGAGCTGCTGCGTGCCGTTCGGGCTCGTCCACAGACCGTCCGTCATGAGCACGATGGCGTAGAGCCGGCTCTTGCTCGGGTCCATGTTGTCGATGTCGTCGGGGTGGTCCGCCCGCGACTGGTCGATGAGCTGGCTCGCGAAGTCGAGGGCGCCCTTGGTCCACGTACCGATACCCGAGCAGTTCTGCCCCTGGCACAGCGGCGCAGGTGTATTGTTGAGCGAGTCAATGACCGCCTGGCCGTTGCAGTTGATGTAGCTCTTGTCCATCGACATCGGGTCGTACCAGTGCACGTCGAGGGCCTGGCCGTCCACGATGCCCGAGGTGTCGTTGGGGATCGTCGTCCCCGGATTGTTGGGATCGGGATCGTGCCCGAAGCGCATGAGCGCGATGTTCATGTTCTTGCTGAAGAACGAGTTGTCCGTCGTCATCAGCTCCTGCACGGCATTGACGGCGGCTTCCCATCGCGTCACGTTCGGATCGAAGTCCTGATTCATCGAGGACGAATAGTCCATGATGATCATGAAGTTCGGCTTCTTGAACGTGCACTCGCCCTCCATGGGGCAATCGTTGGCGGCCGTCGCGGGTTGCTCGGGTGCGCCGATGAACGCAAGCCCAAGGCCCGCCAGCACGCCGGCCTGGATGCCGATGCGTTTCCAGGATCCGAAAATAGATGGACGCTTCATCGTGTACTCTTTCCTGCGATGTGAAGGTGGTGTTTGGTGAGGTCGTGTCCAATCGCCCGCTTCGGGCCCTTGCCGAGTGCGTCGCGACCGGCCTTCCGGCATCCGGCACGGTACGGGACACCCCGCGTCGGCGTCAACCGCATCGGCCCTTGCACGACGTCGATCCTGGCGCAAGCAGGCACGTTTCCACACGGCGATCTGCGCAGGAGCTTTCGCAGTCCGCGACGGGGTTCGTGGCGCCCATGCGAACGGCGTTCGTGATTCCGTGGAGCGACATCGCGCCCACCGCGTCGGACCCCGCGGCGTGCAAGATACGCCACGGGGAGCCGTCGAAACTCCTCGAAGCCGCGTGGGACAGCTTACCCGCCCACCGGCAACGTAGGATGACTTACACCAGAAAACCCCTCTGTATCTAGGTGTTCGTTTTGCTATCTAGGTGCCGTGGCGTTCTCTCCGATCTCTCCTGCCCTGCGACCCTTGGCGCCCGCGCTCTGCGTGGTCCTGACGCTCGGGTGCAGCGACAAGTCTCGTGTCCCGGTTCCACCGGACACCGACGCCCCCACCGCGGCGCACGCCCCCTCCGACGAGAAGGCCGAGCCCTCGGCCCTCGACTTCGAGGGGATGTTCGAAGACCTGGCCTACCTCTCGTCCGACGATCTCGGCGGGCGCTACAGCCTGTCCGACGATCTCGGCCGAGCCGCACGGCACTTGGCCTTGCGGCTCGAGTCCGCCGGACTTCGCCCCGTGGGCGACGCGTTCCTCCATCCCTTTCCATACGAGACGGGCGTTGCGGCGACGGCGGACGCCGCCGTGGTCGTGGGCAAGCGCGGGCGACTCGATGCCGGCACCCGGGTCGACGCCGACCGATTCCGCCCCCTGCCCGCCGGCCGCCCCGGCAAGGCTCGCGGAGAGGTGGTCTTCGTCGGGTACGGGTTGACGGCGCGTACGAAGGACGGTGACGGCGCCGCGACGGCGACGGCCTACGACGACTTCGCCGGCGTGGACCTCGAGGGCAAGATCGCCTTGGTCCTCCTCCACGCGCCGCGGACGCCCGACACCCGGGCCGTGTTCGAGCGGCTCGAACGGATCGCCGAGGCGTTCGATCGTGACGCCGGCCCCGCCCGCAAGGCGAAGGACCGCGAAGCCATGGCGGCTCTGCATCGCAAGGCCCGCGAGCAGATCGCGGCACTCGTCGAACCGTTCGTGGGGCGGAAGGCGCTGCCCGACGACTTCACACAACCACCCGAAGACCCCATGGGCGACCTCGACATGATGGCGATCCTCGGGCCGGTCTTCCGGGCGTGGCAGGAGCGGGGCGGCCCGAAGTTCGACCGGCAGGCGCTTTCGACCGCGGCCAAGCTCCAGGCCCTGGCCGAACGCGGCGCCGTCGGAGCGATCTTCGTCCAGGGGCCTGCCTCCTACGTCGATGCACAGGCGCGGGACCGGGCGGCCCTGCCCGACCCGAAGGACATGCGTCCGCCGAGGGATCCGGCCCCGATCCCCGCGGTCCAGATCGGCTGGAAGGAGGCCGACCGCTTGTTCCGGGTCCGTGGCAAGAAGCTCTCCGACCTCCAGGCCCGCATCGACACCCGCCTCGTCCCGGCTTCGGCACCGACACGCTACGAGGCCGAGATCGTCTCGGACTTCACGAAGCTGTCGACGCCCATGCCCAACGTGCTGGCCTTCGTGCCGGGCCGCGAGCGCCCCGACGAGATCGTCGTGGTGGGCGCCCACTACGACCACATCGGCCGCGCGGACGGTGGGATGTGCAACCCGATCCGCGAGGACGACGGCTCCCGCGACACGGTGTGCAACGGTGCCGACGACAACGCATCCGGCACCGCCATGGTGCTTGCGCTCGCGCGCAGCTACGCGTCGGCACGCCCGAAGCGGTCGGTCGTGTTCGCATTCTTCGCGGGCGAGGAACTCGGCCTCCACGGCTCGCGCGCCCTGGCGGATCATCCGCCGAAGGCCCCCCCGTTCGAAGACGGCAAGGTCGTCGCCATGATCAACCTCGACATGGTGGGCCGGCTCGGCCCCAAGGGGCTCGCCATCGGGGGCGTGGGCAGCAGCCCGGCGTGGATGCCCCTGCTCGACCGGCTCGGCAACCGCGGCATGAAGATCCTCTACGAACGGGCCGTCGCCAGCCGCAGCGACCAAGCCAGTTTCTACCGCCACGAGATCCCGGTGCTGTTCTTCTTCACGGGCATCCACCGTGACTACCACCGTGCGGGCGACGAGTTCGACGGGATCAATCGCGACGGCATGATGCGCATCGGCGCGTTGGTCGCGGACACCGTGTGGGCCGTAGCCGACGGGCTCGACGTGCCGTTCTCGCCCCCGGCGAACCCCGACGAAGGCCTGGTCTCCGGACTTCCGGGCTCCAACCCGGCCACCGTCGAGAAGAAGGTGCGCTCCGACGGCACCGCATACTGACCGCTCGCGCGGCGCCTACGCCCCACGCACGTCGGCGTCGAGGAAGCGTCGAGCGACGAAGCGACCGACCGGACCGATCCAGGCGACGAGGACCCAGGGCCACAGGCCGGGCAGGATCCGTGCGAGCGCGGCTCCGGCGCTCGCGACGGACAGGGGCTTGCCCGACGGATCGCGGAGTTCGACGGCGCCCGCCGCGAGATCCGGCGCCTCGTCGAATCGAAGACGCCCCGCAAGGTCCCACGGCCGCAACAGGGTCGCCCGCCGCACGGCCCGCTCGTCCGGCGCGTGCGCGACCACGTAGCTCGGCCGCGGCACGCGTCGCGCCAGGCGAACGGGAAGCGAAAGCAGCGCATGCCACGGACCGACGTCGGGCGGCGGCGGGCTGCGCCGCGTCCCCACGATGCGCCACCACCGGTCGACGTGACGCCCGGAGAGCCACGCCAGGTACGTCGCGATCATCACCTCGGCGAAGATCCCGACGTTCATGAGCAGGTCGATGCCGAGGTGCATCAGGAACCCGAACCCCAGCCAAGGACCGAGGCCGAGCGCGGTGCGGGCCAGGGTGCGCGCGCGGCCCGGGGCCCGCAGGCACAGCGCGA
Organism: Deltaproteobacteria bacterium; assembly: GCA_003696955.1. Taxonomy (GTDB): domain Bacteria; phylum Myxococcota_A; class Polyangia; order Nannocystales; family Nannocystaceae; genus J032. Next base: position 21,220 of record RFGU01000135.1, read on the forward strand.
CGAAGGCCGCGTAGGCCGCCACACCGACGGCCGCGAGCACGGGCCCGAGAACCGCGGCCTCGGTCCACGAGACCGCCGCCGCACGACGGACGTGGGGCGGAAGGTAGGCGGCGACCGCATGCCCGCCGGCGAAACCGGCCAGGCCGCAGGCCGTGCAGGCGGCGAGGTGCCCGGCCCAGCGGCGGGCCGGTCCGGCGTGCGGCCACGTCCCGGCGTCGCGGTGCCGCAGGTAGCCGCGCACGATCGCCCCCACCACCGCTAGGGGAAAGAGCATCTCCCATGCGTGCACCAGATGGGTCGCCACCCACAACACGCCCGTGCGTTGCCCCCACGCGGCAAGCGACGACATCGGCCACCGGACGAAGTGATCGAGGGACAGGGCGTAGTAGAGGGCGGTGCCGTTCCACCACGTCTCGCCCATCTTCAGCCATCCCGTCGCCGTATAGATGATCGCAAGCTGCAGCATCGCAAGCCGCAGGGGCCAGGCCGGGATCCGGCGGAGCGGCGGGATCCGGCCGTCTCCCTCGGCGATGGCCCGGCGGCGGTTCCGCCAGGCGTCCAGGCTGTAGGCCCGCCCCCAGTCGGTGAACACGCCGAGGAAGAGGAAGATCCGCACGACGATGTCGCCGCCGTTGTAGTAGATCGGATCGTAGCGGTAGATCTGCTCCACCAGCCACCACGCGAGCAGCGTGGCGACCCGCGTACGGTAGCCCACGATCATCGCCACCAGCGCGGCGATGGCCGCGACGAACACGGCATGGACGAAGGGCGGGTCCGCCCGCAGATGCAGGATCGAGCCTCGGGTCGCAAGCGCCCGAAGGGCCGCAAGGGGGCCTTCGAAGCCGTGCTCCGGGTCCCACAATTCGTCGAGGCGCCCCCCGAAGGAGCGCCGAGCCCTCGACGGGAGGTAGATGCCCTCGTCGGTCATCAAGATCTCGGCCCACGGCAAGAGATCGACCATCGCCCACAACACCACCAGGCCGAAGACGATGCGATAGAGGGCTGCGGGGCGTGGGTCGATGCGTTCGAACGCGAGGAGCGCGAACACGTCGAAGCGCACGACGAAGTAGAGGGCCACGAGCCCGAGCGCGGCGACCACGGCCCACGAGGCGACCGGGGCCACGGAGGCCGCCGGCACGGCGGCCACCAGCGCCGTCACGATCCACCTCCCCGTCGCTTGCGGGCCGCCCAGGAGCGCGAGGGAAGATCGCGAAACGGCGGCGACCCCTCCCCGGAAAGGCCGTGCCGTTCGAGCAGCTCCGGCGGAAGCTGACCGTGCACGATGTGATCGCACACGAACGTCTCCTCGGTCCGCCGGTGCAGGTGGAGCTGCCGAGGGTGGTAGCCCATGGTCCGATAGACCTTCTCGGGCGGCGGCACCAGGGTCCAGAGCTTTTCGAAGATCACCTTGCGCGGAGGCACCCCGTCGTGGGCCAGGGCCCACGAACGGCACACGAACGCCGCGTACGCCTGGCGGTAGCCCTTCGATTCGATGAGCCGCCGATTGACCTTGGCGAGCCGGTCGTAGAACAGGTAGGGATAGCGGCGGCGAAGGTAGACGTCGTGCCGCGCGTCGTGCAGCGTGCCGTCCCGGTCCTCCACGTAGACCCGCAAGAACGCGTTGGAGCGATGGGGGTTCGGGGCGAACATACCCCACCCCTGGGTAAGCCCGAGGGTACGCATGTACCCATCCATCCCGAAGTGGCGCGCTGCCAAGGTGCGGACCATCCTGGTGGGGGGGCGATGGGGCAGGTTGTAGACGATCAAGATGAGGGCGTGATAGGCGAAGAACGCCCCGGCGAGGACCTTGCCGAGGCGGCCATAGGCCAAGGTCGGCCCGTCGTCGAGTCGGGCCGGATCGTCTTCGTAGCGCGCCTTGGATCTGGGCTCGGTCACGTTCCCTCCTTGCGGCCCGGCACGAGGGACGGGAACATCGCACGCAACCACTTGGGCCGCCGTTGCCACGCCTTGCGCCGATTCTCCCACTTGCGCGCCTCGGCCTCGGCCCGGACGGCCTCCTTTTGCCGCAGCTCGGGTGGCACCTCGAGCCCGTATCGTTCGCGCATGTAGACCGGCAGCTCGCCCTTGGTGCGGCAGTCGATGGTGTCGACGCGCTTCCTCGTGGGCCTGAGCTTGCGCGGGTGGTACGGCCCCTTCTTGCGCACGAGATCGGGGCCCGGGATCCGTGTGACGATCTTGTCGATCCGGATCTCCCGCGGCCGTTCGCCCGTGCGCAGGGTCCACTCGCGGCACCAGAAGGCGCCCCAATGGTCGAGGTACCACTTCCCCTTGCCGACCATCCGGCGCTGCATCTTGCGCATGCGATCGTTGATCCAGAAGGGGTTGGGCCGGTCTCGATAGGCGTTGTTCCGTAGATCCCACAGGTCCCCGTCCTCCTCCACGACGACCGTGACCATGAAGGTGTTCGCCGTGGGGGGATTGGGCGCGAACATGTCCCAACTCTGGGTCGTGCCGGTCATGCGCAGCCACGCCCCGTGGATCGCGAGGCTGCGGCGAAGCTTCCCGACGACCGGCGCCGAGGGGAACAGGTGGAGGGCGATGGCGGAGCCGTGCCACAGGAGAAACGCCAGCGCCGCCGTCCGGCGGACGGCCGAGGGTACGAGCGCCGGACCTTGGCCCACCATGGCGGGGGCATCGAGGGGAGACGGCCTGCGCAACCGGCCCACGACCGCCCCGACCCCCGTGAGGGCCACGGCCGCCCATCCGACGGCGGTGGTGGAGGCCGAACGGGCGTCGGAGGTACGCAGGACGAAGTAGGCCAGCAACGCGGCGAACACGGCCAGGACGAGCACGTCCGGCACGCGCCCACCCTTGGGGCGGACCGCGTCGGGGCGACCGGCCGGACCGAGCCACACCGGCGTCGGCCCATCGGGCCTTCGCAGCAGCCGCCGCAGCCCGCCGCGCACACGTCCGATCCACCGTACCCACATCTCACCGTCCACGAAGGCCGCGTAGGACATGAGCATGATGAACGGGAACATCCCGATGTTCATGAACAGGATCAGGAAGCCGTGGAAGCAGACGCCGAGGCCGAGGTAGACCCGTCGTCCGAGCAGCCACCTGCGCAGGAACGCCCCGTCGATCCGCACCGGTCCGATGCGCCACCTTCCGATGCGCCGGGGGTGCCGGACCAACACGATGGGGAAGCGATCGAACGCCAGGTATGCGGCCGCGAAGAGGGGGATCGCGCCGAAGACGGCCACGTCCACCAACCGTCGCCCCGGATGATCGAACGCAGGGGCACCCTCGGCGGTCTTGACCAGGTACGGCGCGCATCGATGGGCCCCGTCGGCGATCACCCACCACAGGGCGACCAGGGCAAGCACGCCCACCCACCTTCGCAGGGGGTTTCGGCGCTCGGCGAGGGCCCACGGGGCCGTCCGGTGGCGCCGCACGAAGTCGAGGAACACCCCCACCAGCACGAGGGGGAACAGACGCTCCCACACGAGCACGATCCACGTCATCAGCCGAAACAGGTTCGTGCCCAGGTAGTAGCTTACGAGTTGCGTCCACCACTCGAAGCGGTAGAAGTGATCCATGTTGAGGGCGTAGTAGAGGGCGTCGCCACGCTTCCAGATGGAACCGGTCTTCACCAGCCCCGTGCTCACGTAGATGAGCGCGAGCTGCCACGCCATGAGCAGGCGCGGCCACACGGGGACCCGCCGGTAGACAGGCTCCGCCTCCGGTGTTTCGCTCCCCGGTTCGGCCAGCCGCCCCTTGCGCCGCAGCCTGCGGCAGCGCCACCAGTTGTCCACGCTCCAAGCGGCATCCGTGCGGGCGAAGAGCAGGATGAACCACATCGCCCGGTAGACGAGGTCCGTCCCTTCCCAGTACAGGGCGTTGCGGTTGTAGATCCCGCTCATCATGAACCACGCGACCACGCCCATGGGGCGGGTGAGGATCCCCAGCCCGTACAGCACCAGCACGGCGAAGAACACCGCCATGTAGCCGTACACGAACGCGGGGCTGCCGTAGAGGAAGAAGAGGGACGGCTTGTTCGTCAGGAAGTGCACGACCGCCCAAGGGTCCAAGAACCCCTCCCCCGGCACGTAGCCCGCAAGCGCCCCGCGCCCGAGCCGATCCCGGGCGTAGGCCATGTCGAACAGCCCCTCGTCGCTCCACAACATGCGCCAGTACGGAAACAGGTTCACGAAGCACTGGATCGTCATGATCGCGAACCCGATGCGCAAGACCGCATAGACCCGCGGGTCGCAGGTGCCGAGCACGAACCTACGGCACGTCTCGCTGCGAGCGACCGCGAAGATTGCAAGGAGCGCCAGGGCCGCCAGCCCGTACGCCGCGCACGCGTCCACCACCTCCGGTGGAGGAGCGGGGTACTTCGGTTTGGCGGCCGCAAGGAGCATGGAACGAGCGCGAGCCTACCAGCGCACCGCACGGGACGACGGCGGTTCGCGCCGGCCACCAC
>RFGU01000136.1 GCA_003696955.1 Deltaproteobacteria bacterium
CCCCAACAGCCCGCGCCGCAGAAGCCGGCCCCGAAGGGACCTTCGCCCCAACAGCCCGCGCCGCAGAAGCCGGCCCCGAAGGCCCCTTCGCCCCAAAAGCCCGCGCCGCAGAAGCCGGCCCCGAAGGGACCTTCGCCCCAACAGCCCGCGCCCCAAAAGCCGGGGAACTGACGGCCGAGCCCCCGCGAGCGCGATGTTCGGACCGTCCAGTGGAGGCCCCGGGCGGGGCTGCGTAGATCACGCATGCGTGATCGTGCCGCGTGAAGGGAGAAGGCGGCCGCAGGACCGCCGGAACGCCGATGCGCAGCCGGGATCGCACTGTGCCGAAGCCCGGCCCGTGCCTTCGTCGGCACGGGGGCAGGAACGGGGCGTAAATCGGCGGGATCGGCCTGGTCACGGGCGTTCCCGCGGGCCCTGGGGCGTCGCTTCGGGACCGTGCATGGACTTGCCGAGGGCCGGGGCCGTCGCCGACGCACCGCGCCTTCGCCTGCACACACCTCCCGACCCGAAGGTGCGCGGGCGATTTCCGGTTGTCCTCGCCCCCAAAGGCCATGTACTCTCCAAGCTGCCCTCAAAAGGCTCGCCCATGCCGAATCTTCGTCCCCGTTCGACGATTGCCGCCCCCCACCATCGCCGACGCTCTCCCGCCCCGTGGCTCCTCCGCGGTGTGGCGCTGGCCGTGGCGCTCGGCCCGTCGTCCGTGGCCATCGCGGCGTCACCGGCTTCGACGCGATCCGCAGCGGCTGCTGCTGCCCCATCCAAGGACGCGCCTGCGGCCAAGGAGGGCAAGGCGCGCTCGGGCAAGCGGCGCATCGCCCTCGAAGACGAGTTCCTCGTGGAGGGCAAGTTGGAAAAGCCCAGCGCCTTCTACGTCCTGCGGCGCTCGTCCATCGACTACGACTGGGCGCGGCTGGACGCCAAGTTCGTGCCCCTGGTACTCGAATCCGTACAAGATCCGCTGTTTTGAAGGTTTCGTGAAGTTGGCACGATTGCAGTCTTCGAGCACCGACTCTGGTTTTCGACTCCCCGCAAGACGCGTTTCACTCGCCCATCTTTTCCATTAGCATTCTCCCCCAACCGACCCGTCGAGGTCATTTCCCACATCGCCCAACCAAACAACTTCCGTGGTCACCCACGGACGAGGAGGACACCGACACATGGACAATTTCGCACAGTTCTACCAAGAAGGCGGCGGCTTCATGCACGCCATCGCGCTGACCGCCGTCCTCGGCGCCGGCGTGATGATCGAGCGCTTCATCTATCTGTTCTTCCGCGCCAACGTCAACGGTGCCCAGTTCTTCAACCAGATCCAGAAGCTGGTGATGGCCAACAACATCGACCGCGCGATCAAGTTGTGCAACGCGGCGGACAAGGTGGCCCTTGCGCGCGTCATCAAGGCTGGCCTGACCCGCGCCAACAAGAGCGAGGCCGACATCGCCGCTGCCATCGAGGAGGCCATGCTCGAGGTTGGACCGGCGATCTCCAAGCGCGTCCCGATGATCTCGGCGCTCGCCAACATCGCCACGCTGCTCGGTCTACTCGGTACCATCTTCGGTATGATCGAGGCGTTCCGTGCCGTCGCGACGGTGGCCGCCGACCAGCGCTCCCAGGCGCTCGCCAAGGGCATCGGTATCGCCATCAACACCACCGGTTTCGGTCTGATGGTCGCCATTCCGCTGCTCGCGTCCCACGTCTTCATCTCGAGCCTCGCCAAGAAGATCTCCGACGAGGTCGACCTGTACGCGGTCAAGCTCGAGAACCTGCTGGCAGCCCGCGTGCGTCAGGGCTGATCTTCCCCGGTCCCGGGGCGCTCCCGGTCGGGAGCGTCCCGGAGCCCTCCTCGTTGCTCGCCGCAACGCTCGTTTCCCCGAAGGGTTCCCATGCCGAGACGCAAGAAGAAGGCAACCGCCGAAGGTGAGGTCGAAGCAAACCTCATCCCGATCATGAACATCATGCTGCTTCTCATCCCGGCGCTCCTCCTCGCCATGGAGGTGGCGTCGTTCGCCGCGGTCAACGTAAGCCCCCCCAAGTACGCAGCCACGGCCGATCAGAAGAAGGAGGACGAGAAGAAGGAGGAGCCGCTCAACCTCAAGGTCTTCATCATGGAGGACGGCTACCGTATCAGCGCCCAGGGGCAGCAGGTCGGGGCAGAGGCCGGCAAGTCCGCCGACTCGACGCGGCCGACGATTCCGTTGGCCAAGCCCGGAGCGCCCCTCGACGACTTCGAGCGGTACGACTACGCGGCTCTCGAGGCGCAAGCCAAGAAGTTCAAGCAGCAGTTCCCCAACGAGACCGTCGTGACGATCTCGGCGGAGAACACGATCCCGATGCAGGTGCTCGTCAGCACCATGGACGCGTTGCGCGGCTCGGAGTGCAAGCTCCTCAAGATCGCGCAGGGCGAAGAGCCGCCCCCCGAGTGCTACTTCTGGCAACCCATCGTGGAAGCCGGCGCCGGCTGATTCGAACTCGAGGAGACACCCATGACCCCCGAGGAACTGTTTCTCAAGAAGAAGGCCGCGAAGAAGGCGGCCCGTCGCAACCAGCCGGAGGAAGAGGGCGAGCTCAAGATGACCTCGCTGATGGACATCGTGTCCATCATCGTGGTGTATCTGCTCAAGAGCTACGGCTCCGATCCCATCGTCATCACGCCCACGGCGGGCCAGAAGATCCCGTTCTCGCGCGCGGACTCGCCGATCCAGGACGGTGTGCCGGTCTACATCTCGACCCGGGACATCACCTTCGGCGACAAGAAGATCGTCCAGCTTACGAGCGAGGGCGACATCGACCCGGCGGCCGTCAAGAACCATCTCATCGGCCCGCTCTTCGATGCGATGAGCGAAGAGGCGGACAAGGCCAAGCAGATGGCCGAGGCCCGTGGGGTCGAGTGGGAAGGCCGCGTGATCGTCGTGGGCGACCAGAAGCTCAAGTTCTCCGCGCTGGTCGACGTGCTCTTCACCGCTGGCCGCGCCGAGTACCGTGAATTCGCCTTCTGCGTGATCAAGACGAGCTGAATCGGCACGATTTGCGCGCTGTGCGCAGAAGTGGGGCGATCCGAATCGTCGGGTCGCCCTTCTTCGATCACGGATCCGGTCCACCCATGGCCAAGGAAGTGTTGGTTTGGCCCTCAAGCGCCGTCTCCCCTATGCTGATGCAGGTAGCGAAGTGTTCCTCCGGATACCCTTCGCACCCCCTAGATGAGCGCGAACGCCCATGGCTTCTTCCCGCCCGACATCCCGAGTCCTTCGCGTCGTCGCCGTGGTCGACGACCTGGTCTGCGACGACGTGCACCAGAGCGCCCCGGGCCCCATCAGCGTCGGTAGCCGCATCGAGAACGACGTCCTCGCCTTCGGCCCCGAGGTTCCGAGCAAGCATCGGGTCTTCGACTATCGCGGAGGCCGCTACTACCTCGATCTACCCGACTCCACCAAGGGGAAGATCGTCCTCGGGAAGAAGAATTATTCGGTTTCTCAGCTTCGAAAGAAATTTGGGGTCTCCTCGGGGGACCTGCGGATCGAGCTCCCGAAGAACGCGAAGGGAAAGATCCAGCTCGGCGAGACCACGCTACTTTTCCAGTTCGACAAGCCCAAGCCGCCGCCCAAGAAGCTGCCCTTCCCGGTGGAGTTTCGTCCGCGCCTCAGCGACATGCTCAGCCGGGAGGACGCCGCAAGCTTGGCGTCGGCCGCCCTGGTACTCGGCTCGTACTTCACGTGGGCGGCCAACAAGGAGGTCGAGTCGTCGTTCGACGTCGACGACATCGACGAACGCTTCCTCCAGGTGATGGGCATCACCCGGCCCGAACCCGAAGAGACCCCGCCGGAGGAGGAACCCAAGGAGGAGGTGCTCGCCCAGGAGGAGGAGGAGAAGGTCGAGAAGAAGGAGGAGGAACCCGAGCCCGAGCCCAAGGAGATGTCCGAGAAGCCCCAGGAGTACTCGGCCGAGGCCATGAAGAAGGCCCGCGGCGTCGGCGTGGCGCGGGTACTCGGGACCTACGGTGGCCCCGGCGAGGGCACCGTCTTCGACGTGATCCAGAGCACCGAGAACGAGCTCGGCGAGCTGTTCCAGCAGGGCATGACCACCACCGTGATGGCCGACGGTGGGGACATCAGTCCCTTCGTCCCGGGCGGTGAGGGCATCACCGCGCACGGTGCCATGGCCGACAACGCCGGCCTCGAGACCGGCTCCGGACCGAAGGTGGAGACGGCGAGCGCGAAGAAGAAGGAGAAGAAGGTTCGCGGCAAGCTCAAGACCACCGGTACGGACGTGTTCGGCGACGTGGACAAGAAGATGGTCCAAGCCACGATCCGACGCCGGATGGGAGCCCTGCAGCACTGCTACGAGAAGGCGCTGCGCACGCAACCAGATCTTTCCGGTAAGATGACGTACACGATCAATATCAGCGTGATGGGGACGGTGACGAAGGTGGTGGTCGAGGAGGACACGCTGGGCAGCGGCGCCGTCAAGGCGTGTACCGTGGCCAAGATCAAGGGCTGGCGATTCCCCATGAAGGGGGCGGAAGAGCCCGCCGAGGTGACCTTCTCGGTGGTATTCTCTGGAAGCAAGTAGCGGGAGAGCACGAACATGGTACCCACGCGCAATCGGCTTCGAATGCTCCTACCGGCGACGGCGCTCGTCGGACTGTTCGGGACCGGGGCCTGGGCCGTGGCGGGGCCGGCGGCCGCTCCCGATGCGAACGTCCGCGGTGGCGAGAACGCGCCGGGCGACGTCGACGCCGTGATGCGCGAGATCAAGGGCCTGCGCTCTCGCATGCTCGATCAGGTCAACGCTCTCAAGGCGCTCGAGCAGGAGGCCCGGGAGCGGAACGAGAAGGCGCGGCTGGCCTGCATCCGCAAGCAGCAAGAGGATGCGGCCAAGCTCCTCGAGGACGTGGTCGTGCCCGAGATCCAGCGTTCCCTGGAACCCGGCGTGTCCGTGGCGGACCGAAAGACCTCCCGCGACAACCTGTCCGAGGCGGCCGCGAAGCTGGACGGCATCGTCGAACTGGCGAAGGCGTGCTCGGAGTCCAAGGGACCGACGGGGGAGGGAAAGACGCAAAACTCGGTGGACTTCGAGCGTTTCATTCCGTGGCTCGACCCGACGGCGCAACCACCGGATCCGCCGGTTCCTCCGGGGAGGGACGATTCGCGTCCGCTTTCCACCCAGTCGCCCATGATGTGATCCGGATCTCCATTCGTCGGGCCAGGGCCTAGCACCGCCTTCAGACCCGACTCGAGCCCGTCGTAAGGTGCGACCTCCGCCGACATGCGGCATATAGGGCCCGACCGCTTCCACCTTGATCTACCCCGCAGACAACCCGACGACACCACGATGCGCCCGCCTCCTCGCGGCGCTTTTCGTATTGGTTGCGACCTGGATGGTGTCCCGCACGGCGGCCGCAGCACCGGCATTGATGCCGACGGCGCAGGACGGCGAAGGGATCAAGGTCGGGCAGCGCTCTCGGTTCCATCCCGGCTTCGGCATCGGGGTCGGGATGGACAGCAACGTCTTCTACGAGGACAAGGGAGAGGACCCGGCCATCGCCGCGTTTCTCGTGGCGACGGGTTGGGCGCGCATCGGCAATCGGCAGGTGCAGGACGGACTGCTCGATTCGCCCGCCGACCGGACCGACCGTAAGGTCGACTACAACATCGGCCTCATTCTGGGCTTTCGGCAGTTTCTCGATCGGCGATCCGAGATCCTCAAGCAAAGCAGGTTCTCCCTCGGGGCGGACATCCACTTCATCGCGCTGCCGGGGCGCAAGTTTAGCTTCGAATTCGACGACAGCTTCTTCCGCCTGGCCGAGCCCCGTGACATCCAGGCGCGGGAGACGCTCAACTTCAACCGCATCACGAACGACGGCCGACTGCGCCTCGTACTCCGACCCGGCGGGGGCCGGGTGGCGTTGACGGCGGGGTACCTAAATCAGCTTCTCTACTTCGAGAACCAAGACGAGCAGGTCAACCGCTCCAACCGGATCGGCAACGGTGCGTTGGCCGAAGTCAAGTGGCGCTTCTTCCCCACGAGCGCGGTCTACGCCCGCTACAGCATGCTCTACACCTATTACTTCTCGTGCTGTACCGAACCGGGCACCGGCCGCAACGAAGACAACTACGCGCACCGCATCGAGGCCGGATATCGCGGCCAACTCGGCAAGCGCGTGGTCCTCGGCGCCATGTTCGGTTGGGGACTGGCCTACTACCGGCTCGACCCCAACGGTCCGAACTTCTCCGGTCCCATTGCGAGCCTTTCCCTCGATGTGTTTCCCACGGTGCGCACGCGTCTTCACCTGTCGGGCGAACGTACCTTCCGCGATGCGCTCTTGGGGAACTTCTTCGTCGACTATCGCGTGCGCCTGCTTGCGAGCCATCAGTTTCGGTGGCGGATGGTCGCAAGTCTCGGCGGTGGCTTCGTCCATCGCGAGTACCGGGGCCTGCCGACGCCCGGCGTGGAGGACGTGAACATCGCGGCCTACGAAGGCGCGGTGCGTGGCGGGACGGCGCGCCGCGATCTGCTGTTCAACGTGCTGGCCAGACTCGAACAACCCCTCGGCCGATTCTTCGCCCTGCGCCTCGACTACACCGCGACCATCGACCAGTCCCCGCTCGTGGTGGTCTTCGCGGATGGGACGCGGAACGAGGCCGGGTTCGTTCGCCACTTGCTCATGCTCTTCGGCGCCGTACGCTACTGACGCCGCCAAGACGATGCCCACACCGCCCCCACGACCTTCGGGCACATGGCCCCTCGCGGTCGCGATGCGGACCATCGTGGTGGCCGTGCTCGTCGCCACCGGATGTACCCGACGGGGTAGCGCGCCGATCCTGCCCCCGGCGGCCCCCCGGACGGGCGTCGGTCCGGGAGACGAACTCGAGATCCGCGTGGCCGATCACGACGATCTATCGGGCGCGTACCAGGTGTCGGGGGACGGCGACCTGGATTTTCCCTACGTCGGGCGCGTTCGCGTGGCCGGAATGTCGGCCATCGAGGTCGCCGAGGCGCTCGAGGACGCTCTTGCCGACGGCTACCTCCAGAATCCGCAGGTCACGGTCCGCGTGGTGGCGCGCCAGAACCGCGAGGTCAAGGTCCTCGGCAACGTCAAGCAACCCGGAAGCTTCCCGTACAAGGAGCGGCTGACCCTGCTGCAGGCCATCTCCCTCGCCGGCGGCCTCGACGAGCTGGCGATGCCGCGTCGGGTCAAGCTCACGCGGGACACCGTCGAGGGGCGCGTGACCGTCGAGATCGACGTGCGGGCCATCCTCGACGGCCGAGCCGCGGACGTCCCCCTCGAACCCGGTGACACGGTGTTCGTGCCCGAAAGCCCCATCTGAGCTACCGTCGGCCCACCCCTGGGGAGGGCCGCCGAGCGGGGCCTCGAGCTGTCACCGAGCGGGTTCGGCAACCGGCCAGGCCCTCGATCGGTCCGTTGCTTGGGGGGCTTCGGGCCCATGGGCTAGACTTCGTGAACCATGGACGGTGATTCGGCTCCGCTGGTGCTCGGCATCGACTTGGGCACCACGAACTCGGCCTGCGCCGTCGTGCGCTCCGGCCGAGCGTCGGTGGTGCGCCGCGGAGACGATCGGATCATTCCGTCCATGGTGGGCGCCCTGCCGGACGGGCGCATCGTCGTGGGGCCCCAGGCCAAGGCGCTGCGGGAGCGGGATCCGCGCAACGTCGTCTTCTCCGCCAAGCGGCTCATCGGTCGCCGGTTCGGTTCCCCCGAAGTGCAGCGCATGGCGCGCACCATGCCCTATCGCATCTTCGAGGGCCCCAACGAGTCGGTCATGGTCGAGATCGGCGGACGGAGCCTGAGCGTGGTGGAGGTGGCTTCCCACGTCCTTCGGTACCTACGGGACATGGCCGAGGAGGCCCTCGGCGGCAGGGTGCGACGATGCGTCATCGCCGTGCCGGCGAATTTCACCGACGCCCAACGCGGAGCCACGCGCGTGGCGGCCCGTCTGGCCGGGCTCGACGTCATCCGCGTGATCAATGAACCCACGGCTGCGGCGCTCGCCTACGGCTACGTGGAGGACATCGATCGCCGCATCGCCGTCTACGACTTCGGCGGCGGCACCTTCGACGTCACGATCCTGCAGATCACGCGCAACGTGTTCGAGGTGCTCGCCACGTCCGGCGAGATGTTCCTCGGTGGCGACGACATCGACGAGGTCATCGTCGAGAAGATGGCCGATGCGTTCCGTCGCAGCACGGGGGAGGATCCGCGGGCGAAACCCGAAGCAGCCGCACGCCTTCGGGCCGTGGCCGAGCAGGTCAAGATCCAGCTCAGTGAATCGGCCCAGGCCTCGGTCTTCGTCGAGGATCTGCTCGGCGACGGGCGGGATCTGTCGTTTTCCCTCGCCGAACCCGACCTGCGCGCCGCCGTGGCGCCCATCGTCGAGCGCACCGTGCCGGTCTGCAGCGAGGCCCTGCGTCTTGCGGGGCTTTCGGCCCGCCAGATCGACGACGTGGTGCTCGTAGGTGGCACGACCCGACTGCCCGTGGTGCGCGAGACGGTCGAGCGGGTGTTCGGCAAGCGTCCGCAGACGTCGATCAACCCCATGAGCGTCGTGGCCGTGGGCGCCGCGATCCAGGGGGCGGCGCTCGTGGGCGCCCTCGTCCCCATGGCGGGCGGTGGCGTCTCCACGGCGAGCATGCCCCAAAGCGCCGTGCTCCTGGACGTGACGCCGCGCAGCCTCGGCGTCCGCACGGTGGGCGGCTTCGTCGATTTCGTGATCGAGCGCAACGCCGCGATTCCCACCGAGCAGACCCGCCTGTTCACGACGACGGCGGACAACCAGTCCTACGTTCGCATCCAGGTGTGCCAGGGCGAGAGCGAGCGCTTCGACGAGAACGTCAAGCTCGGTGAGATCACCCTGGCCGGACTGCGCAAGGCGCCGCGCGGCGAGGTCACCATCGCCGTGACGTTCGAGATCAACACGGACGGGCTGCTCGAGGTGCGTGCCCTCGATCAGGACACCGGTGCGGAGCAGGTGGCCACCATGCGCGTCCTCGGCGGCCTACCGGAGGAAGAGGTGCGGGCGATCCTCGCGCGGCAGCGCGCCGAACCCACGCAAGATACCGGGGCCGTGGCCCCCCGCTGAAGGCTTCCGTGACCCCGCCGCGAGGACGTGCAACCGCCGAGGACGTGGAAGCCACGTTCGCCGGGCTCGACCAGGCGTCCTACTACGACGTGCTCGGCGTCGGCGCCCTGGCCGACTACGTCGCGATCCGCGAGGCGTATCACGATTGCGCGCAGGCCTTCCACCCGGATCGGTTCCTCTTCGTCGGAGACGAGGGCCTCCAGCGCAAGGCCTACGAGATCTTCAAGCGCATCACCGAGGCATACAACGTGCTCACCGACCCCGTGCTGCGAAGGCGCTACGACGATGCCCGAGCCGACGGCCACGTACGGCTGCCGCCCCACGAGCGCAATCGCAGGTTGTCGGCGGACGAGCGGGCCGTCCAGAACGGCCTTGCGCGTCTGTACGTGCGGTCGGCCCGCGCCAAGCTCGAGGCCGGGGATCTGGTCGCCGCGCGCATCGACATACGCCTCGCCGCGAGTCTCGACGACGGTCCGGTGGTCGTGGCCCTACGCGACGAGATCCTTCGCGCGCAGGCGTCGCGCGTACGAGCATGAGGAGATACCGCCATGGAACGACCTCGCACCGCCCGAATCCAGCGAAAGACGAAGGAAACCGACATCACCGTCGAACTCGTCGCCCCGTCCGACGGACGCGGCGAAGCCCACCTCGACGTGCCGGTTCCGTTCCTCGCACACATGCTCGACGCCATGGCCCGCCACGGTGCCATGGACCTATCGATCTATGCCCGGGGCGACACCGAGATCGACGACCACCACACCGTCGAGGACATCGGTCTCGTGCTGGGCGCCGCCCTCGACGAGGCGTTGGGTGACCGCCGGGGCATCACGCGTTTCGGCCACTTCAGCTTGGCGATGGACGAGACGCTCGTGGACTGTGCGCTCGATCTCGGGGGTCGTCCGTACCTGGTCTACGAGCTGCCGGCGCTGGCCGGCCGTCGGATCGGGACGTTCGATGCCGACCTCTTGCGGGAGTTCTTCCAGGCCTTCGTGGTGCGCGCCAAGATGAACCTGCACCTGCACCTTCGGGCGGGGGGCAACACCCACCACGTCGCCGAGGCCGCGTGCAAGGCCGTGGCCCGCGCCCTCAAGATGGCCTGCAGCCCCGACCCGAGTGCTTCGGGCGTGCCGTCCACCAAGGGCGTGCTGTAGTGAAGGGGGCGACGGTCGGCCTCCCCCGTGGGGCCGTCCAATCCACCGGCCTGCGCTGGTAGGCTCCGGCGCCATGGCACCGACGGACGACCCTTCCGCGCAGCGCCCCTCCCTGGCCCGGCTGGCCCTGCACGAGCAGGTCGCGGATGCCGGCGGCGGTCCCCACGACGCCGAGCGAGGGCCCGAGGGCGTGGCCGCGGCAGCCGCACGTCACGCCAAGGCGGTCGAGCGGGTTCACGCCGCCGGCCGTCGTTTGGCACGGGAGCGCATCGAGGCGCTCCTCGATCCGGGAAGCTTCACCGAACTCGACCACTTCGTGACCCACCGGTGCAGCGACTTCGGCATGGAGGCGCGCAAGGTCTACGGCGATGGCGTGGTGACCGGCTACGGCACCATCGACGGCCGCAAGGTGTTCGTCTTCGCCCAGCAGCCGACGGTCTTCGGAGGCAGCCTCGGCATGGCCCACGCCCAGAAGATCTGCAAGGTGATGGACCTTGCCATGGAGGTGGGCGCCCCCGTCATCGGACTGAACGACAGCGGTGGCGCGCGCATCCAAGAAGGGGTGGAGAGCCTGGCCGGCTACGCGGAGATCTTCAAGCGCAACGTCCTGGCTTCCGGGGTCGTGCCCCAGATCTCGGTGATCATGGGACCGTGCGCCGGCGGAGCCGTCTACTCGCCGGCGCTGACCGATCTGGTCATCATGACGGAGGGCACGAGCTACATGTTCATCACCGGGCCGGACGTCATTCGTGCCGTCACCCACGAGGAGGTCACCAAGGAGGAACTCGGCGGGGCCGCGACCCACAACGAGCGCAGCGGCGTGGCCCACTTCTCGGCGCCCAGCGAAGACGCCGCCTTGGCGCTGGTGCGCCAGGTCCTCTCGTACCTGCCGTCGAACAACCTCGACGATCCGCCGGTCGTGCCCTGCACCGATCCGCTCGACCGATCCTGCCCCGAGCTTGCCGATGCGGTGCCCGAGGACCCCGCCAAGCCCTACGACATTCGCACCATCGTCCGGGCCGTGGCCGACGACCACGGGTTCTTCGAGGTGCAAGAGAGCTTCGCGCGCAACATGGTGGTCGGTTTCATCCGCCTCGGGGGGGCACCCGTCGGCGTCGTCGCGAACCAGCCCCTCGTGCTCGCCGGATGCCTCGACATCGATGCTTCGGTCAAGGCTGCCCGCTTCGTGCGGATGTGCGACGCGTTCAACATCCCGCTGCTGACGCTCGTCGACGTACCGGGATTCCTGCCGGGGACCGCCCAGGAGTTCGGCGGGATCATCCGGCACGGCGCCAAACTGCTCTACGCCTTCACCGAGGCCACGGTGCCCAAGGTCACCCTCGTGACCCGCAAGGCCTACGGCGGCGCCTACGACGTCATGTCCAGCAAGCACATCCGCGGCGACCTGAACCTCGCCTACCCCACGGCCGAGATCGCCGTCATGGGGGCCGAAGGCGCGGTCAACATCATCTATCGCAAGGAACTGGCCGCCGCCGAGGACCCCGACGCCCGGCGAGCCGAACTCGTTGCGAAGTACCGTGAGGTCTTCGCAAGCCCGTTCAAGGCGGCGGAACTCGGCTTCATCGACCGAATCGTCCGTCCCGAGGACACCCGCCGCGTGCTCGTCGAGAGCTTCGCCCTCCTCGCCGACAAGCGGCAGGACAATCCGCCGCGCAAGCACGGCAACATTCCGCTCTAGGCAAGGCCGTGGGAGGGATGCTGCGCCGATCGTTCGTGGCCTCCACGGCGCTCGCCGTGGCCTGTGCGGCGACGAATCCGGCGTCCCACCGGTTCGAGCGGCGGTTCGAGGGCCGCATCGTCGAAACGCCCGTGCCCGCGCCCGAGGCCTACGCTGCCTACCTCGAAGCGGCCTTGGCCTACGAACGGGGCGACGATCCCGGCCGTGCCCTGGCTGCCATCGACCGGGCGATCGCCTACGACGGCCGCGATCCCCATCCGTGGGTCCTGCGGGCCCGGATCCTGGCGCGGGCAGGGCGACTGGACGAGGCCCGGGCGAGCCTCGATGCGGCCCTCGCCAGGGATCCGGCCTATCCACCCGCCCGCGCCCTTGCGGCCTCCCTCGTGCATCCCCGCGACGGGCGGCGTGCCCGGGCCGGGGTCGCCCCGACCTCCGCCGAGGGCGGTTGAGCGGCGGGATGGTGCGCGTGGCAGGATTCGAACCTGCGACCTTTGGCTCCGGAGGCCAACGCTCTATCCAACTGAGCTACACGCGCAGGGTGCGGGGGCACGTTGGTACAGCAGGCGGGCGCCGCCTGCAAGCACCGGCGCGTCCTGCGGACGGTCGCAGTATGCTCGCCCCGTGCGCGGGGACGTTCGCATCGTCGCAGGCCTTGCGGCGCCCTACCTGGCCCAGGGCCTGGCCTACGGGTTCATGGGCTGGGTGGTGGTACCGACGCTGGCGGCCCGAGGCGTCCCCTTGGCGGACCAGGCCTGGGTGCTGGCCGCGGGTGGGCTGCCGTGGGTCGCCAAGGCCGCCTTCGGCCCGTGGCTCGACCGGCACCGCCGCGGAAGCGGCCAGCGGCCCGACCCACGCCGTTCGGTCGCCCTGGCGTCCGTCGTGGCGGCCGGCTGCGCCGCGCTTCTGGGCACGGCGGCCGCGTCGGACCACGGGGCCGCCGTGGCGGTGCTCGCTGTGCTGTGGCTCGTACACAACGTGGCGTTGGCCCTGCAGGACGCGGCCACCGACGCATTGGTCCTCGACGTGGTGCCTCCCGCGCGGCGGGGACGGGTGGCGGCGGCCTTGCTCGGCGCCCATCACGTGGGTGCCGAGGCGATCGCCGGCATGCTGCTCGGGGCGGCGGTCGGGGCGGCGGGGCTCGGGACGGGCGCATGGATCGAGGCGGCCCTCGTGTTGCTCCTGGGA
>RFGU01000137.1 GCA_003696955.1 Deltaproteobacteria bacterium
GCCCGTCAGGTCCACGGGGCAGGAGAAGTCGTTGTCGTTGTTGCGGACCGCGGACGTGCCCAGCCAATACTCGCCCGCGTACTCCCCCACCAGGGGATCGCCGGTGAACGCGGACGACAGGAAGTCGGCGAACGCCTCGTTCATGGCGCCGGCATCGTTGACCCGGGCGTCGATGCGTGGCCTCGGCATGAACAGGGTTTCCCCCGGGGTCTCGGCCTCCACCACGCCGTGGCCGAACTCGTGGTAGACGACATCCCCGTCGTAGCTGAGATCCGCCCCGTTGGTCTGGCCGAACACCATGGTGAAGTCGCAGTCGCCGCTCCAGAACGCATTGTCGTAGGGGACGTGCTCGCCGTTCTCGTAGCTGCCGAAATTCGCCACCAACGTGGCGAGGCCTCCACCTTCGTTGCATGCAAGCCCCGAAAAGCCCAGTCCGTCGAGCCATGCCCGAAGCTTGTCGGCATGGTAGTAGATGGACACCTCGGCGAACGTGTCCGTCGGGTCGGTGGCCTGCACCCAGTCGTTCACGTTGGGCGCGGGATAGAGGAAATCGCCGTTCGCATCCGGCTCGGCCGTGGGGGTGGGCACGCAGTCCCCGCTGCCCTGGGGCGGCAGGCAGTTCGTCGCCCGCAGGTACGCTCCCTGCAGGAACGGCGCCTGGTCGTCCACGTCGACGAGGGGATGGATCTCGGCAGCGGGCGTCGCGACCGGATTGAATTCGAAGGCGCGCACGTTCGCCAGGGCGTCGCGGCGGGCGCGAACGAAGACCTCGCCCGTACGGGCGTCGACGCCGTAGACGAAGTTCGCCCCCGTGCGGCGGTCGGCCGGCGGATCGATCCGATAGGCCAGCCGCAGGCCTCCGGGCCGTACCATCCACACGAGATCGGCTCGCCTCGCGCCCGCACTCGCCGGCTCGCCGCTCGCAGCAAGGCGAGCGAGGGCGTCGGCCGGCGTCAACGTCGGAACCGCCGGGCCCATCGGCACGAGAGCGGCACCCGCCACCTGGGCCACGACCCGACGCACATCCCCTGCGCGGGTGGCCAGCACCGCCGCCACCGGCCGGTCGAGGGGGACGCCGTCGATCTGCAGTCCCACGCGCACGACGGCGACGTCCCGGTGCACGAACGGGGGCTCGGCCACCAGGTCGACCCGTCGGTCCGCAGGATCGACGATCCCGAGGGCGCCTGCCGAGGAACGAACGGCCTCGAGCGCTGCCGAGGTCACGGGTGCTCCGGCGGCATCGGCGGGTCGTGCGACGAAGGCCACGGCAGCGATGCACGCCACCGGCCACACGCGAGCGCAACGCATGGCGTCAACGATAGTCCGATGCACGCGCCTCGGCAACCGAAGCCGTGCGCGCATGCGGCCCCGTCCGTGGCTTCCCGCGCCCGCCCGGCCTAGAATCGGGTCGCCCTTGCCCACCCGTCCACACGTGGACCGACGCGTGCTCGTCACGGTCTGGCTCACCCTCTTCCTCGACCTCGCGGGCTTCGGGATCATCCTTCCGGTCCTTCCCTACTACGCCGAGTCGTTCGGGGCGTCGCCGTCCACGGTGGCCCTGCTCGCCACGGTGTTCTCGGCGGCGCAGTTCGTGATGTCACCGGTGCTCGGTCGGCTTTCGGACAGGGTGGGGCGAAGGCCCGTCATGCTCGGCAGCATCGCCGTCGCGGTCGCGGCCATGATCCTGCTGGCCCTGGCCACCCACCTGTGGATGGTCTTCGCCGCTCGGATCGTCAGCGGCATGGGCAAGGCCAACGTCTCCACGGCCAACGCCTACGTCGCCGACCGCGTCCCCCCGGAGGAGCGCGCCCGCTACATGGGCATCATGGGCTCGGCCATCGGCTCGGGCTTCGTCGTGGGACCGGCCATCGGGGGCCTGCTCTCCACACCGGACTGGCCACAGCTCCCCTTCGTCGTGGCTGCGGCCCTTTCGGCGACCAATTGGCTCATGGCCTTCGTCTGGCTGCCCGAGAGTCGTGCGGCCGAGCCGCGCACGCAAGGCCCCCTCTTCCCGTTTCGGCCGTCGGAACTTCGGCGGGTGGCGGGCACCCAGGTGGGATGGCTCGTGCTCCTCGCCTTCCTCTACTACACGGCCTTCTCGGCCATGGAATCGACCCTGGCGCTGTCGGTGGAGGTGCGTTTCGGGTGGACGGCGCGCCAGACCGGCATCCTCTTCACCGGCATCGGCGTCGTCGTCGTCGTCGTCCAGGGCGTGCTCGTCGGGCGCGCGGTCCGCCGCTTCGGCGAGAAGGCCACCCTGATCCTCGGATTCGCACTGCTCGCCCTCGCACTCTTCGTGGCCGGAGCCACCGGCAAGTGGCAGGTGCTCTCCGCGGCGGCCCTTGCCATGGCCGCGGGCAACGGCCTTTCCCTGCCGAGCCTCAACGCCCTCGTCAGCCGCAACAGCCCGCCGGCCGAGCAAGGGTACAATCTTGGCCTCAGTCAATCCGGTGCCGCCCTCGCACGGATGCTCGGCCCAGTGGCGGCAGGGCCGCTCTTCGAACGGCTCGGCCCCGGAGTCCCGATGATCTTCGGTGCGGGCGCCGTGGCCATCGGGGCCGTGTTGGCCCTCGTCGTGCTACAACGGCCCCCGTCGTCATGAGGCGCCCCGAATTCCTGCTCGTCATGGTGGCCGCCGCCTGTGGCCCGCCGCAGGGGGCAGCCCCCGACGTTCCGCCGGCCGCACCGGCCGAGCGGCACGGGGCGATTTACCCGGTCTCGGCGGATGCCTCCGCGGCGGAGGACCGACCGACGCCCACGGACGAAGCCGAGCCGGCCCCTCCGGTGGCGCGCCTGCCCGACGGACGCGCCATCCTCCCGTGCGGCGACGTCCCAGAGGACATGGCTTGCGTTCCCGGCGGACCGTTCGTGCGTGGCAGCGACGACGGCCCGGAGGACACCCGCCCCGCCGAGACCATCCATCTCCAGACCTTCTGGATCGACAAGTACGAGGTCACCGTGGCCGACTACCGGGCGTGCATCGCCGCCGGCGCGTGCCCCGACGCAGGCCCGCGGTACATCGGCTTCGACGATCCGAAGATGCCGATCACGGGGGTCTCGTGGTTCGACGCCCGGACCTACTGTCGGGCCCACGGCAAGGACCTGCCCACCGAGGCCCAGTGGGAGAAGGCCGCCCGGGGCCCCGACGGCGCCCTCTACCCGTGGGGCGACGAACCGGCCGACTGCACCCGCGCGATCCTCAAGGACGTTCGCGGACGCGGGTGCGGGCGCAGGAAGCCGCGGACGAAACCCGAGAAGGGCCGCCCCTGGGACGTGGGATCGCGGCCGGCCGGCATCTACGGGCTCTACGACATGATCGGCAACTCCTGGGAGTGGGTGCTCGACTGGTACACGCCCTCCTACGCCGCGTGCGGTGAGGCCTGCCGCGGCACCGACCCCAAGGGCCCCTGCGACGGCGCCGTCCCGTGCAAGGGCTACCGGCGCAAGGTCGTCCGCGGCGGCTCGTGGTACTGGCCTGCGTGGCCCTACAACACGGCCATCTACCGCCGCGCCCACGTGCCGAAGAACGAGCCGTTCCACCACTTCGGATTCCGGTGCGCCAAGTCCCTGGAAGAGCCCCGCCCGACGACGCCTGCCGCCGCCGATGGCTGAGCGCGGAGCCGCCGTGCCGGACCTTGCGACCGGGACGCACATCTTCCGATCCCTCGAAGGATCAGGACGCCGCCTGGGCGCCGAGGCGGCGACCGAGTCGCTCGCCCAGATCGGCCAGGGCCGTTCGTGCCGAGGGGGGCTCGTCACTGCGGACCACGGACACGACCGCCAGGCGGGGATGGACCGCCGCGATGGCCCGCTCCGCCCGTGACGCCAGCGACGCCTCCCGCGCGAGGGCGTCTCGCAGGTGGGCGACCTCCTCCGGCGAGGGTGCATCCGGCTCCCCGGACAGCCAGGCCGACAGGGCCTCCCGCGACGGCGACGGCGGAGGCGAAGGCTCCACGCGATTCAACACGACCGCATCCACCGAGATGCGCAGGGCGTCGAGCTCGCCGACGAACGCAAGCGTCTCCTTGACCGCGAACGCAAGGGGAGAGGTCACCACGTACGTGGCCGTGGCGGGGGAGCGCAGGATCCGTTCGAAGGCGTCGGCCCTACGCTCGAACGCGGCGATGACGGAGGAGAAGTTGCGCAGGAAGGCACCGAGCTGCCGGAGGAACCCGACGCCGCCCATGGATCCGAGGACGCGGGCGAAGGCGCCGGCACCGAAGTTGCCGAAGATCCGGCCGCCGACCCGCCCCGAGGCGCCGAGGACGCGCGCCGCCGGGTTGCGGGCGATCTCCGAGATCCGGTCGGGCGCCCGCAGGAAGTCCCGGGCGTTGACGCACGGTGGCGTATCGAGCACCACGAGGTCGTAGGGGCCGGCGGCCAGCCGCTGCACCTTCGCGACGGCGGCGTATTCGAGGGCACCCCCGAGGTGGCGCACCGTTGCCTGGTAGATGGGGTTTTCGACGATCTGTTCGGCCTGCTCGGGGCTCTCGGCGGCCTCACGTACGATGCGATCGAAGACCACCTGGGGATCGAGGACCGATGCGTGCAGCGATCCGCCGGACGGGCAGGACTCGACGAGGACCGGCTCGTCGCGCCCGCTGTCCCGGTCGAGCCCGAGGGCCTCGGCCAGTCGCCGCGAAGGGTCGATGGTGATCACGGCCACCTTGCGCCCCGCCCGAGCCGCCGCAAGGGACAGGGCGGCCGCACAGGTCGTCTTGCCCACGCCGCCGGGGCCGAGGCAAAGCACCAGGCGCTTTCCGGCGAGAAATGGGTGCGTGGACGCCACGGGCCCCATGGATTAGTCTCTCCCGCCGTGACGCGCAAGCAGCGCCTCGTCGTCGACGTCGGCGACGTCTCCCACGACGCGACCGTCACCTTCGACGACACCGGACGAGCCACCGTCGAGGTGGCCGGTAGGATCTACGAGGTCACCCCGCGGGGCGATCACGTGCAGATCGTGGCGCCCACGGACGACCATCACGTCTACGCCGTGTCGGTGGAGCCCGCGTCGAGCCCGACCGCTGCGGCGGTGGCCGGCGTCGCGGTACCCGTTCGGGTCCGCTCGCCCCACCAAGCGGCCCTCGAAGCCCTCGAACGGGCCGCGGGCACCGCGAGCGGGCGGATCGAGGCGCCCATGCCGGGCCGGATCGTGCGCGTCCTGGTGGAAGAGGGAGCCACCGTCGAGAAGGACGCCCCTTGCGTCATCATCGAAGCCATGAAGATGGAGAACGAGCTGCGCGCCCCCGTCGCCGGCACCGTCACGCGACTCGTGGCGGAGGTGGACACGGCCGTCGACGCCGGTGCGCTCCTGTGCGAGATCACGGCGACGGTCGACGGCTGAGGTCGCCGGCACCGTCGTGGGCGACGTCGAGCATGCGGGCGCGCTCGAGCAGATGTGCCAAATCCTCCGGGCCCTCGATCCCGCCGAAGTGCCAATCGATCCCGACGACCGGGGACCGCAGCCCTCGGGCCTGCCGTAGGACCGACCGTTGCGCCCGCCCCCGCCCGCAGGCACGGTCGAGGGCGACGCGCAAGGGGTCGAGATCGGCCGGGGCCTTGCCGGGCAGGGTGCAGGCCGGCCACAACCCGTTGACGAAGGCGGCCCCGAAGGCGATGCCAAGTTCGCCTTCGAGGCTCTCGGCCAGCTCGGCCAACTCGGAGAGCGGCCACGGTTCGGCCAGGCCCACGTACACCGTCCGCGTGATGCGATCGTCGCGGAGCGCCTCGTCGATCCGACGGGCCTCGGCGGAGAGCACCCCGCTCGGCACGGTCTCGACGATGGCCGAGGGAACGCCGAGGACGTACCGCAGATGGCCCGTGGCGGGTCCGTCGAGGACGACGACGTCGTAGCGCCCACCGCGCGTGGCCTCGTGCCAGGCCTTGCCGAGTACCGCGTAGTCGTCGAGCCCCGGAAGCGCCCGCAGGAACCTGCGCACGGCACCGTTGTCGAGGACCAGCTTCGAGAGGGTCGGCCCGGCCATCATCCCGCCGTACTCCACGATGCACGTCTGGGGATCGAAGCGTTGCACGAAGAGGTTGGTCGCCGCCTCCCGCGGCTCGGCGTCGAGGGTCGGTCGGCCGAGCATCCACGCCAGGCGGTCGTCCGTCCCGGTCGTGCCCACGAGCACCCGGGCATCGCGCCGCGCGCAGGCCAGGCCGAGCATGGCCGCGACGGTCGTGCGCCCCACGCCCCCCTTTCCGCTGACGATGAGCAGACGAGCGCGGGAGAGGTCGTCGAAGACGTGGTGCGCGGTGGTCATGCGGATCGTCGCTCGGGCCGGTGCGGTGCGGCCTGCAGGGGACGGTAGCGTGCCCTACACTGTGGTCACCCTCAAGCCGAGCCCGCCGTGCTTTCCGCCGTCGAAATCAAGTCCCCCGAGCAGATCGAGAAGATGCGCGCCACCTGCCGCCTCGCGGCGCAGGTGCTCGAGTTCATCCGGCCCTACGTCGTCCCCGGCGTGACGACCGGCCGCCTCGACGAGCTGTGCCACGAGTTCATCCTCGATCACGGTGCCTACCCCGCCCCGCTGAACTACAAGGGCTTCCCCCGGTCCATCTGCACGTCGGTCAACGACGAGGTGTGCCACGGGATCCCCGGCGACCGGGTGTTGCGGGAAGGTGACATCGTCAACATCGACATCACGACGATCCTCGACGGTTACCACGGAGACACCTCGGACATGTTCTTCGTCGGGGAGGTCTCGGACGAAGCCCGCAAGCTCGTGGAGGTGACGCGCGAGGCCATGTGGCGGGGGATCCGTGCCGTCCGGCCCGGCGCCCGCATCGGCGACATCGGCGCCGCGATCTTCGAGTTCGCCCACGGCCAGCACGGCTACGGGGTCGTCGAGGCCTATTGCGGCCACGGCATCGGCCGTGAGTTCCACATGCCGCCGCAGATCTCCCACGTCGGCCAGCGGGGCCGCGGCCGACGGCTCAAACCCGGCATGACCTTCACCATCGAGCCCATGATCAACGTCGGCAGTCCCGACTGCCGGGTGCTCGACGACGGATGGACGGCGGTCACGGTGGACGGGACCCTTTCGGCCCAGAGCGAACACACCGTGCTGGTCACGGACGACGGCGTCGAGGTCCTGACCCTGCGCTCCGACGAGACGCCGCTGGCCTGAGCCGCACCGGGATCAATCGTCCCGGGAAATACGCAAGTACGCTTCGACGAGATCGTGGACGATCCGCTCGATCTCGGCGGCGGTCGTGAATCGACCGAGGGAAAGGCGCATCGCCCCCCAGGCCTCGTCGGACGAAAGCCCCATGGCCAAGAGCGCCGCCGACGCCGTGTCGCGTCCCGCATGGCAGGCCGCCCCGACCGACGCCGCCACCGTGTCGGCGGCCGCGAGCAGGTCCACGGCATCGCAATCCGGGAAGAGCACGTGCAGGGTGTTGGGCAGGGTCTCGACGTCCTCGGGAACCGTCCGTCGCAGGCCCGTGATCCGCGCCGAGAGCTTGGACCAAAGGCGCTCGCGCAGGCCGGCGAGCCGCACGGCCTCGTCGGCCAGCAGATGCCGGGCACGGGCGCAAGCGGCGCCGAATCCGACGATGGCCGCCACGGGCTCGGTCCCGGGGCGAACGCCCGCCTCCTGTCCACCTCCGACCATCAACGGCCGCCGGATCCTGTGTCCACGCACGAAGAGTGCGCCTACGCCCTTGGGGCCGTACATCTTGTGGGAGACGATCGTCGCCAGATCGACACCGAGTTCGCCCACGTCCACGGGGATCTTGCCCGCAGCCTGCGCCGCATCCGTGTGGACCACGACGTCCGGGTTCGCCGCACGGGCCAATGCCGCGATCTCCGCCACCGGTTGGACGACGCCCGTCTCGTTCTGCGCCGCGATCACGCTCACCACGTCGGCCGGCGTGGACAGGATGGAGCGCGCCGCGTCGAGATCGATTCGACCCGTGGCGTCGACCGGAAGTACGTCATGACGCCAGCCCTCGTCGACGAGGCACCGCACGGGCCCCGCCACGGAAGGATGCTCGACCGCGCTGGTGACGATTCGGCCGGCCGAAAGACCGTGGCCGCGGATGGCGAGATTGTTCGACTCGGTGCCGCCACTCGTGAAGACGATCTCCCCCGAGCGCGCACCGATGAGGTCGGCGACCTGGCCGCGGGCCTCTTCGAGGGCCAGCGCCGCCGTCCGCCCGTAGGCATGGTGACTCGAAGGATTGCCGAACCGGAGGGTGAGGTACGGCCGCATGGCCTCGTACACCTCCGGGTCGATGGGAGTCGTGGCGTTGTAGTCGACGTAGACGACCGTCGTCACAGTTGAATCGACGCTCCTGTGTCGCGCACCGACGCGGCGCCCGAGCCCGCGGGGCTCACTTCTCGCCGTCCTGGGACTCGAGTTCGGGGTGGGTCTCGAAGTTCCACAGGATGTACTTCCAATCCGCCTCGATCGCGCGCGTATCGCCGAAGGGATACTCGGTGCGAGCGATGAACACGATGTCCTGCTTGGGGAACATGAATTGCAGGATCTCCCGGGTCGGCGTGTCCGTGGACGTGTCCATCACGTGGAGCTTGGCGTAGATGCCCGGCTTGTTCTGGAAGCTGTGCTGGTACGAGATCTCGTCCACGCGAAACCCGGCCTGCTTGTACTGGTTCTCGAACCAGGTGACCGTCCGCTCGTCGAGGGGCCGCGTCTTCTTGGTGGCGTAGATCTTGAGGGCGATGGGCTCGACTTCGGCGCCGGGCTCGGCCGCGAACTCGTCTTCGTCACCGCCGCCCGTGTCCACCGTGTGGCACTCCATGACCGGGATCCATCCGCTGTCGCCCTCGGGGCTGTGGGAAAGCTCGGTGCACTCCTTGAAGACGTAGAGGGTGTCCGGAACCTCGAAGGTGACGCCAAGATCCTCCCAGTACCACTTGCCGTCCGGCAATTTCTTGGCGTTCGTGGGATTTTCCAGCCACTTGGCCATCTTGGAGGGCTTGCCCTCGCGGCCCGCGCATCCCGGCATGGCGGCGGTTGTGCAAAGTCCGAAGATCGCGGAGAAAAGGACGGTTCGGGGGAACGAGCGGGGGTGCGTCATGATCGTTGTCTCCAGCGTCACGTTACGAGCGGCGCCCACCGTACCAGATCCGCGCGCGCGGGAAAACGGTTGCCCTGCGCCGGATGGCACCGATCTTGCTTCGCACGTCGGCCCAGTGACGGCATCCCGTGCACCGACCCGGACGCAGCCTCCCCGCGGCAACCTCTCCGGCAGCGTCAGCGACCTTTCGATGAGCCCCCCTCCCCATCCCGCTACCGGCGAGCCCGGGGCCCCCTTCGGCGGGTTCGCCCTGACCGTCTCGAACCGTGCCGCCCCCGGTTGGCGGGCCCAGGCGGAGTTGCTGCGCTTCCTGCTCGAAGCGCCGGGCCCCGAACACGTGGCCCATCGCGCGGTGACCGCGCTCGGACTTCTGCCCCAGATTGCATGGGCGGAGATGGTCCGCGGTTCCGAGCCCGTGCCCACCGGGCCCGAGGTCCGTTCCATTCCCATGCCTTCCGGACGCGGGGAGCCGCGCACCCTCGTCGTCGCCCTCGCCTGTCCGCAGGATCGGGAAGACGCCGCCTTCGTCGACAGCCTGCTCGACCTGGTGAGCCGGATCCACGCCACGGCCGGCCTCGTGCGGCAGCTTGCCGACGACGCGCACACCGATCCCCTCACGGGCCTTTGGAATCGGCGCGCCTTCTTCGCCGTACTCGACAAGGCGCTCGCTCGGTTTCGCCGCGGCGGCGACGAACTCGCCGTCTTGCTGTGCGACCTCGACCACTTCAAGAAGATCAACGACACGTTCGGGCACGATGCCGGCGACCGGGCCCTGCTCAGCGTGCGCGATGCCATCGCAGAGGTGACGCGACCGAGCGACGTGGCCGCGCGCCTCGGCGGCGACGAGATCTGCATCCTCCTCGTCGGCACCGACATCGAGGGGGCCGTGAAGGTGGGCGACCGCTTGCGCGCCGCCCTGCGAACGAAACGTCCACTCGGAGACCATCCTCTCACCTTGAGCATCGGAGCAGCCGACACGAGCTCCATCGACTCGTTCACCGACGGCGCCCGGGCCCGGGCCGATCTCCTGCGGATCGCCGACGAAGCGCTCTACGTAGCCAAGGCCCGCGGCCGCGACCAGGTCGCCACGCCGCCGCCGCCTCCGGAACTCGACGCCGCGGTCACCGAACCCATCGACGTCACCTCGGACGCCGCGTAGTCCTCGGGGGCCAGCTCGTGCTCCGCCAATGCAACCGGATGGTCGTGGGCCGCGTCCGGAGAGGCGCAGGTCAGCGGATTTCGTGCGCTCGAAGCCGCCGCAGCAATTCGAGGCGGGCGCGCTGCTCCGCAACCAAAAGGCCCCAATCGGGCCGTCCATGCCCATCCGGAGAGCGTTCGAGCGCGGCCACCTCGTCCTCCAGCAGCTCGATGGTCCGCGCCAGCGCTTCCGGGTGGTCCACGAGCCCCTGGATCTCGTTGTCGATCCGCACCATGTGGTGCCCGAGAGGTGTCTGCACGGCCGCCGGCAATGGAACACTGCGACCAACGTATGCGTCTGCGAGGCAACGAGCATAGTCGGGGCAGCTCGAATCCTCGGCGATCCCCACATACGTGATCGTCCCGCGCCCCCGACCGTCGGGTACGAAGGTCATCCGCAGATCGACTTCACAGCTCGATGTGAGATGTCGAGAGCTGCACGCCCAGTAGATATCGAGGGCCTCCTGACTGGCGCTGAGTTCCCGCAGGAGGGGCTCCCATTGCGTCTCCCCGCCTTCGAGAGCATCCCGCAGGCTCTTCGCATCCCTTGCCACCTGCCGATGGACCTCGGGATCCGGCACCTTCGGCGCGAAGATCTCGTGGCGTGTGGCGGGATCGGTCCGACGCGGCGGGATGCCTCCTGGACCGACACCGGCTCGCCGAGGCTGGCTCGACGCCGGATCGACTTGATCGTCCATAGGCGCTCCTCGTGGAACCTCCGAGGCGACCACGAGCCACCCGAGGGTCGCCACGACGACGCCGACGCCGGCTGCGAGCCCCGCCCGGCGGAGGACCTTCGAGGTGTTCTCACTACGAGACGTCATGCAACCATCCGATGCATCTTCAGAGCCTCGAACGCGGCTACGGGAACTCGCTCCATCACTCCTCCCTCGACCGCATCGGGCTCACCCTCCGGCGCCGGTGCCGGTGCTGCCGGCCGTCTCGCCCGTGGAC
>RFGU01000138.1 GCA_003696955.1 Deltaproteobacteria bacterium
CCCCCACCCCCCGCTACCGCCCCGGCGCCCGGGGCGAAGCCGGCCGCGGCGGCGCCGACGGGGAACGAGGACGCAGCCCACCGCGAGCCGCCGTCGCACGGGCCGGACGATGCCCCGCGACCGACCGCCGCCCACGCGTCGACGCCCCCCGCGGCTCCGAAGGTCCCGCCGCCGCCCGTGGTGCCGCCGCCGGCTGCCCCCGCCGCCGGACCGGCACGGACCGGCAACGCCGGGCCCGCTACCGCCGGGTTCGATGCCGGATGGCTGGATCTCGTCGGCGATCTCGACGCACCCGCCGTTGCCCCGAAGCCTCCCACCCACACCGACGACGAACCGGACGAGTGACGGGCCGGACACGGTGGCGCGGCGACCTGCGCCGGGGCTCGGCAGCTACTTCACGCCGGCCAACGGATCGCGCGTGTCGTCCACCTGGAGGGTGCGGCCGTCGCCCTTCTTCGAGCGCCGCGGTGCCGCGGACGAACGCCCTCCTCCCCCGCTGCGGCGCTTGCCGCTGCTCGACAGCCCGAGCCCCGGCGTGCGCGTCGCCTCACCGCCCTTGGCCACCTGCGGTCCTTGGGTGTCCTCGGGCACCGGCGCCGCCTTGATCACCTTCACGGGCCCGGCCGGTTGCTGCTGCGCGCTCTGGGCGGCCTTCTTCTGTTGGCCCTGCCACCAGAAGAAGCCTCCGGCGCCCGCGCCGCCGAGCACCACGACCAGCGCCACCCACTTCATGGCGCCGCCCGACTTGGGAAGGTCGTCGTCGAAGTCGGCGGTGCTCCCGAAGTCCGGGGACGGCTCGAATCCCGCGGTCGCCGCGGCCGCCGCGGGTGCTTGGGCAGGCGCCTGGGCGGCGCCGCCGAAGGGACTGGCGAAGGGGTCTTCGAAGCCCGACCCGTCGTCCCCGGCTGCAGGGGCCGCCGCGGCCGGTTCAGGTTCCGGCTCAGCGGTCACCTCGTTGGTTGCCGGCTCGGCCTCCTCGCTGGATGTCTCGTCGGCAACCTCGCTGGAGGCCGCTTCACCAGCCTCGGCGGCCTCGAGTTCGGCCGCAGCCTCCTCGAGCTTGGCATAGAGATCCTGGATCTCCTCGTCGAGGGCTTCGATGGCCTCGGAGTGCATGCGCAGCGCGGTCGGGTCGTCGACGGACTCGAGGGCACGCTCGTGTCGCTCGCGTTCGCGCTCGGCCTCTTCGAGGCGTTCCATGGCGGATTCGATCCACTCTTGCGTGTAGGGCATTGATCGACCTTCGTGTTCGGGGGGACGAAACGGAGGCGCCGGCGCGTTGGGCGCACGCGCGCCATGATCGCGGACATCATACACGGCTTGCGCCCGATGCGAACCGCCACGTGCGCGATCTCGGTTCCGCCCATACTCGACGCCGACGCCCCTCCGTCGTCGAAGGAGCAGATCGCCGTTTTCTGCGAGCTACGACGCGACGGAACCCGACGTCGCGCCGTTCGCAACGTTCCGCGGCCGCAGCGCAGATCCGGTCAACCGCCCTTGCGCAGCTCCGTCAGCACCTGCTTGGCGAGGGCCTTCAACGTGTCGAAGACGCCGACCCCCGTGGTCGCGATGGCCTCGAACTCCGGCACCTTCGTCGGATTGAGCACCTCGGAAAGCTCCTCGACGGGAACGACGTTGGGCAGGTCACGCTTGTTGTACTGGATGACGTACGGCAGCTTGTCGAGGTCGTAGCCCTGCTCCTGCAGGTTCACGCGCAGGTTCTCGAGGCTCTCGATGTTGGCCTCCATCCGCTCCATCTGGGAGTCGGCCACGAAGCACACCCCGTCCACGCCCTTCAAGATGAGCTTACGGCTTGCGTCGTAGAACACCTGCCCGGGCACGGTGTACAGGTGGAAGCGCGTCCGAAAGCCGCGGATCTCCCCGAGGGACAGGGGGAGGAAGTCGAAGAACAGGGTCCGCTCGGTCTCGGTGGCGAGCGAGATCATCTTGCCCTTCGCGTCGGGGCGGGTCTTGTTGTAGATGTACTGCAGGTTCGTCGTCTTCCCGCACAGGCCGGGACCGTAGTAGACGAGCTTGCAGTTGATCTCGCGCGAGCTGTAGTTGATGAAGGACATCTTGGGGGGCGCTCGGAGCCTCGAGGGCGCTCAGTCGTTGAAGAGGTTGTCGATGTCCGCGTCGGTGATCTCCGCGAAGACGTTCACCTGCGGCTGTTGTGGACGTTGGGCCATCTCGGCGAAGATCTTCTCGAGCTGCTCGATGGCCTTGCGCACGCGCAAGCGAACCAGACCGTGGGTCGTGTTCTTGTCGAAGAGCACGACGAGGATGATCCGGCGGGCGACGATGGACAGATGGACGCTGATCCCCTTCCCCTCGTGGAACTGACCGGTGAACTCCTCTTCCTCGATGAGCTTGGCGATGCCGCCGGTCGCCGCCACGTTCCCCGCCACCAAGGAACTCAAGGACGTCGTGTCCAGTTCGTGGGCGTTGCCGGCCGCGGCGATGAGCTGACCGTTCTTGTCCACGACGAGGATCGTCCGTGCCCGGGAGTCGACGGCCAGTTGGTCGGCGACCTCCTGGATGCGGCGAACCTCATCCTCGTACATGACGGCGGTGGGACTGAGCATGCTCAAGTTCGCGCTCCATTCGGTGGGATCTTCGGCCGGCCGATCCGTGCGAACAGCGGTGGCCGACGGTTCGACGCTAGCAAACTCCCCCGATTTCGTCCATCGGTTCGGGGGGCGACGGGGGCGCCCTACGCGACGGCCAATGCACCGGTCGCGGTCGGACGGCCCCGCGCGCCACGAACGCACGGCCGGCCATGGGGGCCCCCGGGGCCGGTCAGCCGCCGGGCAGGGGCCTGCGGTCTTCGAGGGCGCGATGGAGGGTGCTCGCGTCGGCGTACTCCACCTCGCCGCCGACGGCCAGGCCCGAGGCGATCCGAGACACCTGCACCCCGAGGGGCGCGAGCAGGCGAGACAGGTAGAGGGCCGTGGCGTCCCCTTCGACGTTGGCGCTGGTCGCCACGATGACCTCCCGCACGGCGGTCCCTCCGTTGGCCGCATGGTCGTCGGCCGGGTCGAGACGTCGCAGGAGGCTCTCGATCTCGAGTTCGTTGGGACCGATGCCGCCGAGGGGATCGAGCACGCCGTGCAGCACGTGGTAGACGCCGCGGAACACCCCGGCGCGCTCCATGGCGATTCGATCCTGGGGGCGGGCCACGACACACACCACCCCCGCGTCACGACGCGCGTCCCGACACCTCGGACACAACTCGCCGACGCAGAGATCGCGGCACCGCCCGCACAGGGCCAGCTTCCGGCGCGCCGCCACCAGGGATTCGGCCAGGGCCTCGACGTACGCCGCATCGGCGGTCACCACGTGCAGCGCCAGGCGCAGCGCCGACTTCTCGCCGATGCCCGGCAGGCGGCCGAGCAGATCGGTCAGACGCTCGAAGGGATCGCGTGGTTCGGACGGCATGGATCCGCGCGTCAGCCTCCACCGGGCATGGGAAAGCCCGGCGGCAGCATGGAGCCGACGGTTTCCTGGGCGAGGGCACGGGACTTGTCGAGCGCCTGGTTGACGGCCGCGGTCACGAGATCCTCGATCATCTCCCGGTCCTCGGACAACACCTGCGGGTCGATCTCGATCTTCTGGATCCGCCCGGTGCCGGTGGCGGTGACCTTGACCATGCCGGCACCGGCCGAACCCTCGACGGTGCGCTCGGCCAGGCCCTTTTGGATGTACTCCATCTGGGCCTTGAGTTCCTGGGCCTTCTGCATGAGCGTTCCGAGATCGAGGTCGGTCATGGCGCGCCAACCTTAGCCCACCTCGGCTTCGCTCGCCGCAGGTGCGCCGGGATCCGGTTCCGCCTCCACCAGCTCGCCCTCGAAGGCCTCGAGCACCCGCTTGAGGGCGTCGTCGCGCAAGGCCCGCTCGCGCGCCGCGGCGCGGGCTGCCCGGTCCCGTTCCGCTTCGACCATGGCGAGGCTCGGCGCCCGGTCGACGCGTGGCGGACGGTCCACCCAGCGAACCTGCGCCGCACTCCCAAAGACCTCCGACAGGAATTGCGCGAAGATCGAAGCCACGGGGCCGGCCGTCGAGAGCTGCTCCCGGGCGAAGTCGTCGGGCTGCGCCCACAGTTCGACCGCACCGGGGGTGCACCCACCGAAACCCACCTCACGCACCACACTCCCCGTCAGGGTGTCCCGGGCGAGGCACCGCTCGACCAGGGCCTCCCACTCGTCCCACCCCGGCGGTCGCGCGAGCGGTGCGGCCTCGGCGGACAGCGGGGCGACGTCCCGTAGGGGTTCGGCCCCAGCCTGCGGTGGTGGCGGCTCCGAGGGACGAGGCGATACGGCATCGGGCGCAGCCGCCGTGGATGCGGCGGCGCCGTCGGGGTCGTCGTCGTCCGAAGGCGGCGTGGTCGATCCTCGGCGGCGCGAGGTTCGCGAGGCGCGGGCACGACCGCCGCGGTCGCCATCGTCGGCGAGCGCGCCCGCCAGGAGGGCCGAAAGCTCGGCGCGATCGGGATCGTCGTCCGGTAGCGGGGACTGCCGGTCGCGCCGCGTCACCGCAGCCGATGGTGCACGGTCCGGGCCGGCGGGTCGGGGCGCGGCACGACGCCCCTCGGGCCGCGGGAGCGGGCCGGCCGGTTGCTCGACGAGGCGTTCGGCCAGGCGCAACACGTCTTCGAGGGGTTCGCCCGCCGACAGGTCCAGCACGGCCATCTCGAGGAGCAACCGCGGGGCCGGATGTCCCGCCAGCATCGAGAGCGTGTGGGCGAGCCGATCGAACCAGCCTTGCACCCACGAGGGCGCGCCGAGCCCCTCGGCCTGGGCGGCAAGCCGCGAGCGTTCCGCGTCCGTGACCTCGACGGCCTCTGGCCCGCACCGCACGAAGATCGCGAGGGTGCGCAGGTGTTCGAGGAGCTGCACCGCGACGGCACCCGCTTCGCGGCCGGCCGCCAGGATCGCCTCGAGGACCTCGAGGGC
The DNA here is from genome assembly GCA_003696955.1 of Deltaproteobacteria bacterium. Classification (GTDB taxonomy): domain Bacteria; phylum Myxococcota_A; class Polyangia; order Nannocystales; family Nannocystaceae; genus J032. Next base: position 4,953 of record RFGU01000138.1, read on the forward strand.
CCGGGCCGGATCGCGCGCGACGAAGGCATCGACGAGATCGGCGATCCGCTCCGGTTCGGACAGGCCGAGCACCTCACGGGCATCCGCCTCGGTGATCGTCGCCTCGCTTGCGAAGGCGATGACCTGGTCGAGCAGGGTCATGGCATCGCGCACGCTGCCTTCGCTCGCCCGCGCCACGAGCCGCAGGGCACCGGGCTCGATGGAGATGTCCTCGCGGTCGGCGATGGACCCGAGATGCTCGGCGAGCTGCCCCTCGGCGACCCGGCGAAAGTCCAACCGGCACACGCGGGACAGGATCGTGGCCGGAAGCTTGTGCACCTCGGTCGTGGCGAAGAGGAAGTGGACGTGCTCGGGCGGCTCCTCGAGCGTCTTGAGCAGGGCGTTGAACGCCGAGGTGCTCAACATGTGCACCTCGTCGACGATGTAGACCTTGCGCCGGGCGATCTGGGGCATGTAGTAGACCCGCTCCCGCAGATCCCGCACGTCGTCCACCTTGTTGTGACTCGCCCCGTCGATCTCCACGATGTCGGGATGGCCGCCTTCGAGGGCCAACCTGCAGCCTTCGCACGCGTCGCAGGGATCGCGGCGGGGCCCTTCTTCGCACACGAGGGCCCGGGCGACGATCCGCGCTGCGGTCGTCTTGCCGAGCCCCCGAATCCCGGAGAAGAGATAGGCGTGGTGGACCCGCCCCGCATCGAGGGCGTGACCGAGGGTCCGAGCGACGTGCTCCTGACCCACCATGTCGTCGAACCGGCGGGGCCGGTACTTGCGCGCGAGGACCAGGTAGGCCACGGGGTGGGGAAGCTAGCAGACCCGCCCACGGTGCCGGGCTGCACCGCTCCAAGGGCGCCCTCTACCGCTCGTCGCGGCGAAATAGCCGAGCCAGCAGCCGGCGGCGCACGGCCCGCCCGACGCTGCGGCGCGGATCGTCGTCGCCGGTCAGCCGGCGCACGGCATCGCCGGCGGCCCTGCCCACGAACCACCCCGCCACGGCTGCGAGCACGGTGAGGCCGGCGATCACGGGCCACGGAAGGGCGAGCACGGACACGACCCCACGAGGGTAGCGCGGGACGGCCTTCGTCTCCACGATGCGCCGGCTTGCACGGAAGGCCCGCCCGTTCTATGGCACGGTCCATGCGCTCGAGGTTCGCGCTGCCGCTCGCCGTCCTTTCCTGTCTCGTCGCGTGCCACGACGGCACGAGGGCGTCCGGTGAACGCCCCGATGGGCACGACGGCGAGCAGACGCGTTCCGCGGGTGCACAGCGTACTCCGCGGCCGCGCCCGGCCGGCACCTTCGAGGGCGCCCCGGTGAGCCTGCTCGACGAATATGCCGGCCGCCCCCCCGTCGACCCGGACGAGGCGGCACGCTGGCAGCTTCCGTACCAGGCAAAGCGCATCGTCGTCTCGCTGCTCGCGGCCGCAGCCGAGGATCGCATCGAGGACCTGCCGCTGCTGCTTGCCCCCGACGCACGTTGGGGGTTGCCGGACAGGCGCCAGATCGAAAGCCGACCCGTGTTCGCGGGCGACGGCGGCGCCACGTTCTTCGACGCGTTTCGCAGCGCCGCCGCGCGCTTCAGGGGACGGGACCGGGCCCAACCGGGCGGTCGCTCCGCCACCTTCGTCTGCCCCCCCATGCCGCCGGGCCCCGAAGATGCCGTGCGGTCCGGCGCCGAGCCCTACTGGTGCTACTTCGTCTCCGGGGACCGACTCGATCTCCTCGTCTTTCGGCTCATGGTGGAGCGTGGGCGGGCCTGGATCACCTACGTAGGACTGTTCCCGACGCGCCCGTCTGGGCCCGTCGCGGTCGCCCGGGACGATGCGCCCCCGCCCCTTGCGCCCCCCGTGATCCGGGGACCGGCCGACGCCACGCCGCCTCCGGCGCGCCCACGCCCGGCTACGGCGCCGTCGGGCTGACCCGGCTCGCACCGCGTCCTTCGAGGACCGCGCGGACCCGGTCCCGGTAGGGGGACCATGCGTAACGCCGCAGGAAGCTCGCCGCACGCTCCGGGTCGGTCAGGGCCCCACGCAGGGCCTGTTCCTGCCGGGCGAGCAGCGCCTCGAAGGCCGCGGCCCGCGCCCATCCGGCGGCGGAGTGGTTCGGGTGGAGGGCCGCGAACGCCACGGGCACCCCGACGCCGCGCTGGATCCACGTCACGTGCCACTTGGCCCGCAGTTCCTCCAGACGGTCGAGACGCACGATGGCCGCCCCCCCCTCGGGGCCGACCTCGAGGGTACGGACGTCACCGAGGGTAAGCCCCTTGCGGCCGAGCCCGTCGTCCACGGCGGCGACGGACACGCGAATCCAGCCGGCGGCGTCCGGCTCCAACGTGCCGAGTTCCGCGATCCCGAAGGTGCCGCGCGCTCGAACGGGCAAGGCCCTTCGGAGGGGACGCAAGCGACAACGGGCGGCTCGGACCTCACGAAGGGTGGGCGCGCGTCCCTCGCCTTGGCTTGGCGGCTCGGACCTGCACCTTCGGGCCTCGACGAATCGCAGCCGCACCTGCGCGAGCGACACCTTGCGGTCGGCCACGGCCACCACGGTGCGCGTGCGCCGAGGGCCGGCGGCCTCGGCACGTGCGGGCACCCCGGCGACCGCCGACAGCGCGACCGCGGCCGCCAGCAGGCGCGTGCCCAGGGCGTTCGGTGCCCCCATCGGGGCGACCCTAGCACGGTGTCGCCGCGCTTGACCGGCGCGCGCCGGCGGGCATGCTGTCGCGGACCATGGTGAACCTCCGCCACCTCCTGCTCGCCACGCTGGCCGCCGGGCCGGCCTGCATGCACGTCGAGGCCCCGTCGGCGGCCCCCGAGAACGCCGCGCCGGCCACGGACGAAGGGGCGATTCTCGCACGCTACGTCGAGGCCCTCGGCGGGCGAGCCGCCCTCGAGTCCGTCGAGGCCCTGACCGTGGAAGCGCGGCTTTCGATCCCCGCAGACGAAGGGTGCACCAAAGATCGCAACGACTGCTTGGCGACCCCCCAGCGGGGCACGTTCACCCTGGTCACCACGGCCGACGGCCGCATGTACCGCCGCAGCGTGCTCGGCGACACCGTCGAAGAGCGGGGCTACGACGGTACGACGGGCTGGCAGACGCTTCCCGACGGTGCCGTCCGGCTCGACGCCCCCGACGAGCGGATCGCCACCGCCGAAGACGCCCGACTGCACTGGTACCTCGACCCCGAGGCCCGGGGCATCGAGACGAAGGCCCTCGGCGTGCGCGACGTCGCCACCGACGATGCCACCACCCGCCCCCTGGTGGGCCTTTCGTGGAAGGTTCCGGGCCTTGCGGGTCCGGCCAAGGAGCTTTGGTTCGACCCGCAGACGGGCCTTCTCGTCGAAGAGGTCGTCCGCGACGGCGAAGGCGACGAGGGGGCCGTTCAGACGATCCGCTACTTGCACTACCGCCGCGTCGCAGGCATCGCTGTCGCCGACGACATCGAGCTCGAAACCCGCATCGGCGACCAGTCGCGCGTCGTCCACTTCGTCGTCACCCGCATCGACACCACGTCGCCGGATCCCTCGATCTTCGCGGTGCCGACGCCGGTCCCGCGCCCGATGGTCGATGCCGAGGCCCTCGTCCTCGCCAGCGCCCGAGCGGCGGCTTCGGCGGCACCCAAGGACGCCTCGGCCCAAGCCGCCTGGGCGCGCGCAGCCTACAATATCGGCCGTTTCGACGAGGCGCGGCGGGCCGCCGAGGCGACCTTGCGTCTCGACCCGGAGGATGCGGAGGCCCTGTTCATCGCGGCCACCGTCGATCTCGCCGCGGGCGACCTGCGCGCCGCGAAGCGACGTCTCGACGCCGCCCGCTCGGCAGGCCTGCATCCGGGCAGGCTCGCGGTGCTCGAAGCCGCGCTCGCCAGCCATCGCAAGGATGCCGAAGGCCTCGCACGGGCGCACCAGGCGGCGGCAGACCACGGCGCACCCCCGCTCCATCGCCTGCTGGCCACCCGCTTCGCCGCCCTCACCGGCACCATCGACCGGGTGACCGGACGTGCGTGCGCCACGGAGATCGCCATGGTGCGCACCGCACCGGCCCCCATCTTCCACGTCCGAATCGACGGCCGCGAGATTCCGGCGATCCTGGACACCGGCGCCGCCGACCTCATCCTCGACGCCGCCCACGCCGACGCCCTCGGGCTCGTCCGCCTCGTCCGCGACCGGCTCCCGGGGGGCCAAGAGGTCTCCTACGGGCGGGTCGAACGGGTGGAACTCGGCAGCCTGGCCGTGGAGAACGTGCCCATCGAGGTCTTTCCCGAGGGCCGTCTCACCGAGATGGCCGGCCTCGAGGCAAGCGAAGCCGACGACGGCGCGACCGTGGGCGCCATCGTCGGACTGCGCATGCTCTCGGATCTGCAGATCACCTTCGACGTGCCCGGTAAGCGGCTGCGGCTGGTCCAGGAGACCCGCAGGTGCCGCAAGGCCCTGGCCGAAGGGCGCACGGGTGCGCCAATCCCCGTGTGGGTCCACGACTCCCACTACGCCTACGTGGAAGGGGCCATGGGGGAAGGTGCGCCGGGGCTGTGGCTCCTCAACACGGGCATGCGCGGGATGGATGTTGCAGCCAGCCGCGCCGCGTACGCGCGGGCCCGCATTGCGCCCCCCATCATCGATCCACGGCGACCGGTTACCGTGACCGTCGGGCGCCTGCAGCTCGGTCCCGTGGCACTTGCCGACCTCTCCGGCGCCTACGGATACTTCGAACGGGACCGCACGGCCGGGGGATTTCGCATCGAGGGCATGGTGGGCCACCTGGCGCTCGCCGACCGCCCCTGGACCCTGAGCTTCCGCCGCCGCACCCTCTACGTTCCCGAGGCCCCCACCGCGGCCACGAGTTCACCAGGGTCGGACACGTAGGGTTCGAGATCGGCCACGGTGGCGAGCTCGAGATCCCCCGGCGGCTGCGTGCCGTCGCGCAGGGTCTCCGGACCGGTGGCCACCGAAACGAAGGGTAGACCCGCGGCGCGTGCGGCACGGCCGTCCTCGTGCCGATCACCGACGTACACCAACCGTCGGCCTGCCGCACGCGGATCGGCCCGGATCGGCTCGAAGCACCGACCCGACGGCTTGGGCTCGGGCTGGTCCTCGCGACACAGGATGCCCGCGAAGGGATGGCGGGAAAGCCCGGCCTGGGACATGCGAAGCGCGAGGCGGCGGCGACTTCGGCTCGTGACGATCCAACACGGGATCGACATCCGCGCCGCCCGGGCCAGGACACGGCCGGCCCCCTCGATGGCGGGATACGGGTGGCGGTCGGCCAGCGTGTCGTAGCGCTCCACGAACGCGTCGATGGGCCGACCCGGGAACAGGCGCCCCAAGGTGGCGCGCCATCCCCCGTGGTAGTCCACGAGATCGTCCCGGCTCGGCACCGGCCAGCCCAGTTCCCCGGCGACGCGCTGGTGGAGGGCGACGTACGTCGAAAAGCTCTCGAGCAAGGTGTCGTCGAGATCGAAGATCAGGCCGAGGCGCGCCATGGACGTCGCCCAGGGTAGCGGAGGGGCGGCGATCCTCGAAGACCGTACGGCACGGCGGTACGCTCGCGGTCCGTGGAACGACGCACCGGCTTCTTCGCCCCCCACGCCTATCTCGACGGGCGCCACGTACGCTCCGCCTACGTCGAGGTGGACGAGCGCGGCATCATCGTCCGTACCGGCGCCGAGATCCCGGCCGACGCCCCGCCCCACGTCGTCGACCTCGGCCGTGCGCTGCTGGTCCCCGGATTCGTCGACGCCCACAGCCATGCCTTTCAACGCCTGATACGCGGCCGCACGCAGCGGCGCGGCGCCCACGATCCATCGTCGTTCTGGTCGTGGCGGACCGCCATGTACGACGTGGCGGCGCGCCTCGACCCGGACGCATTCGAAGCAGCCGCGACCCTCGTATTCCGAGAGATGGCCGCGGCGGGCATCACCTGCGTCGGGGAGTTCCACTACCTCCACCATGGCCCCGACGGCACGCCCTATGCCGATCCCAACGAGATGTCCCTGCGGGCGGTGGCGGCGGCGCGGGCCGTGGGCATCCGCATCGTGATGCTCGAGGTCTACTACGCCCGCGCCGGTGCGGGCCGGCCGCCCGAGGGCGCGCAGGTTCGCTTCTGCGACGGCTCGGTGGACGCCTACCTCGCGCGGATCGAAGCGCTCGCCGATGCCGGCGCCGCGGTGGGCATCGCTCCCCATTCGGTACGCGCCGTAGGCCGCGCCGACCTCGCCCGCCTGGTGAGCCACGCTCGCGACCGCAGTCTTCCGCTTCACATCCACCTGTCCGAACAACCCGCCGAGAACGAGGCCTGCCGTGCCGAGCACGGTACGACGCCCGCGGGGTTGCTCGACGAACTCGGGGCCTTCGACGGCTGCAACACGACGTGCGTCCATGCCACGTTCCTCGACGCCGACGACGTCGCCCGGCTCGGCCGGGCCCGCGTGTGCCTGTGCCCGACCACCGAGGCCGATCTCGGCGACGGGCTCCCGCCTGCGGGTCCCCTCCTCGCCGCGGGCACGCGATTTTGTTTCGGGTCCGACTCGAACGCCATCGTCGATCTGGTCCAGGAAGCACGTCTGGCCGAGATGGGGGAACGCCTGCGCACGAACCGGCGGTTGTGCCTCGCCGCCAAGGGCCGTACCGTCGCCGAAACGTTGCTCGATGCGGCGACGCGGGAGGGCGCGGCCGCCCTTGGTCTTGCCGGTACGACCGGTCGCCTCGCCGCAGGCGAGGCCTTCGACGCGTGCGTGGTGGACCTCGACGATCCCATGTTCGCCGAGGTGCCCGACGACGCCCTGCTCGATGCATGGCTCCTGTCCGGCACCGCCGCGCCGGTGCGTGCCACGTACGTCGGCGGGGAGAGGATCCATTGAACCTTCGCGCCCGCTGCACCGCCGCGTGCCTTGCGGCGTCGATGGCGAGCTGCGCCGGTCGCCCCGAAGAACGCGCGCGGGCCCTCTACCACGCAGACCAGGCTGGCGCGGATGGCGGGACGGCGAACGATGCCGAGACCGAGGCCACCGCCAGCGAAGACCTCACGGCCGAGGGTTGGCGCCGCGTCCGGGCGATCCTCGAGCGGGCCCGGCCCGCGCTGGCATCCGGTCGCCCCGAACGGATCGAGGCCCTCGTGGCGCGCTGGTGCGGCGTCGAGCCGACGCCCCAGAAGACCCCCGACGGCCCGGCGTACGTATGCGTCCCCGAGCCGCCCCTTCAGGTGGAGAACCGTGCGTTCACGTTCGAGGTGTCGCCGGCTTCCGGCGGGCTCGTGGCCATCGTGTCGCCGACGATCACCGGAGACGAGGCTGCGCGCATCGCGGCGTCCGCACGGGCCCTGGCACGGCGGACGTGCAAGCGCGATCCGGTGGCGGCCACGAGCGACACCGATCCCAACAGCGAGATCCACCGCTGCGCCCTCGACGACGGCACCGTGCTCGTGGTCGCCAAGATCTCGCGGGATCTCGAGGCCGACCTGTGGCAGGTTTCCCTCGCGCTCCTCGGCGCGACCTAGGACGACCATGACGACGCTTCCATCCGCGACCGCGAACACGGCCTTCGGCGGCCTGCTCCTTCCCCTCGACGCCTTCCGCACGAGCACCCTGGCGGCCGTACTCGGCGAGGCCCTCGCCGCCCGGGCGCGCGACATCACCGATGCCGAACTCGTGCTCACGCGCCATCCGTCGGCCGCCTTGGTGATGGCCACCATCGAGGGCAAGGTGGTGGGTGACGATCCCGCGGCCTTCTGGCGAGAGAACGCCGAGCTGGCCCTGGTGGCGAGCCAGGTCCTGCCCCGCGAGGTGTTCCTGGTCTACGCGAAGACGGCCCCTTCACGGGAGGAAGCCTTCTTGGTGGCGGGCCAGGGGCAGATGCTCGGTGCGGACGAAGCCAACGCCGAACGGCTGGGCCCGAACGCACCGGAGGACGCGTGGCCCATCGCGCGACTTTGCGCCCAGATCGGCATCGCCTACGACGACCTGGCCGCGGGATTCTCCGGCGGACCTGCGGTGCGGGTCTCCCTGGTGGAGCCCCGCATCGACGACCGCCAGGCCCTCATGATCCTCGCCGGACAGGCGCCACCCGAGGACACGGGGACGGCCGCGTCCGGGCCACCGCCTTCCGGCGAAAAGGACGAGCTTTCGGACGAGGCTCGGCGTCGCAAGCAGAAGGAGGCCGAGGCGCGAAGGCGACAGGAACAAGCCGAGGCGGTGGGGGCCCATCTCGCCTACGCGGTCGACGACCTCGGCGTGGTCGTCGCCCCCGAGGCCGAACTGGACGATACCGACATCATTGGACGCTACGTCGTCCATCCCGTGGGCCGCGATCTGCCGCCGGGCCTGCCGCGCGATCTGGCATCGGCCCTCGAAGGCAAGCGCATCGACGTGGTGGTGCCGGTCTCGTTCCTCTCGGAGGTGTTCGTCGGCAACCGGCCCCTCGACAAGGCAACGTGGCAGGCCGAAGCGAACCCCTTCTCCCTGGGCGGTCGGCAAGCCCTCAGGATGGCGGTACACGCTCCGCGGCTCGGCCAGGGCACCCTCATCGAGGTCGATGGCAAACGCGCGTTCCTATCGCGTACGCCGGACATGCTGGTGCCCGAGGCATTCGTCCTTCGGGTCCTCGGCCTGACGACCTGAACCGGAACGTTCACGGGCACCTGCGACGATGCCGCAGATGCCCGCCGACACGGCCCGACGGGCCGCACGCTCCATGCCCCCTCAGGCGAAGCTCGTCGCCTGGATGCTACGCAGGATCGTGTCCTCGTCCGTGGGGATGTCCGGCTCGGCGAGCTTGGCGCGCACGAGGGCTTCGAGGATCGCCATGCGCTCGGGCCCCGGCGGGAGGATCTCGCCGAGACGGAAGGCGCGGCTCGCCAGCAGCTTGAGGAACGGTTCGATGCGGCGCACCTCCTGGGCGATCCGCAACGTGGCCTCGCGGCTCTTGCCGCGCCCGGCCGCGATGGGCGGCGCCGCCCGCTCGACGGCAACTACGAGTTCCCGCGCGATCTCGGGGTCCACCTTCTCCTCCGAACCGAAGCTTGCGACGACCACCGGTCGGCTCTGGGCACGCTTGTTGCCCTCCCGGGCCCACCAGACGTTGTGCGCGATGGAAAGATAGGTGCGGTGGGTCTTGCCGCAGCGGACACGATTCTTGCGTAGGTACATGGCTACTCCTGTCAGGTTAGGTTCGAGGTTCGAGGTCAGGCCAGGTGCGGTGGGGCCAGGGTCCAAGACGCCCCCACCGCCGTTTTGATTCAGGGCACCCCACGCGAAACCGCGTTTGGCGCACTTTTCAGGCTAGCTCCGTTGTACAGGCGCGGCCAGACTGCGCTCGCCCCCACGACGCTGGGGGCAACGCCCCCCAGGTCCGCACGGCGGCCACCGAATGCCGACAGGCGTCAGTACGCGCAGTGCCGGGGCGTACGCGGGAACGGGATGACGTCCCGAATGTTCGTCATGCCGGTGACGTACATCACCAGCCGCTCGAACCCGAGGCCGAAGCCACTGTGGGGAACGGTCCCATATCGACGCAGATCCACGTACCAGGCGTAGGCCTCGGGATCGAGGCCGGCCTCGGTGATGGCCGCCTCGAGTACGTCCGCCCGCTCCTCGCGCTGGGAGCCCCCGATGAGTTCGCCGACGCCCGGCACGAGCAGGTCCATGGCCGCCACGGTGCGGCCGTCGTCGTTGCGCCGCATGTAGAACGCCTTGATCTCCTTCGGCCAATCCGTGACGAAGACGGGGCGACCGACGTGCTTCTCCGTGAGCCAACGCTCGTGCTCCGCCTGCAGCGCCAGGCCGAAGCCGACGGGGTACTCGAACGTCTCGCCGCTCCGTTCGAGGGCCGCCACCGCGTCGGCGTAGCTCATGCGTTCGAACGAGCTCGACGCCACGTGCTCGAGGCGCTCGACGATGCCGGGGGCGATGCGCTTGTCGAAGAAGGCCATGTCCTCGGCGCAGCGATCGAACACCTCGCCGATGAGGAACTTGACGTAGGCCTCGGCCAGATCGCAGTCGCCGGCGAGGTCGCAAAACGCCATCTCCGGCTCGATCATCCAGAACTCCGAGGCGTGGCGGGACGTGTTGGAGTTCTCGGCGCGGAACGTGGGTCCGAAGGTGTAGACGTCGGAAAGACCGATGGCCATGGCCTCGGCGCACAGCTGCCCCGACACCGTCAGGTACGCCGCCCGGCCGAAGAAATCGGCCGCATCGTCCACCGCACCGTCCTTCGTGGGCACGTTCGCGAGGTCGAACGTCGTGACGCGAAAGAGTTCACCGGCCCCTTCGGTGTCGCTCGACGTGATGATCGGCGTATGGACGTAGACGAACCCGCGCTCCTGGAAGAAGCGGTGCGTGCCGTAGGCCAGGGCGTTGCGCACGCGAAAGACCGCGCCGAAGGTGTTGGTGCGCACGCGCAGGTGGGCGATGGTTCGCAGGAACTCGAAGCTGTGGCGCTTCTTCTGCAGGGGATAGTCCGGCGCGGCACGACCCACGATCTCGATGGACTCGGGGCGAAGCTCGACCTTCTGTCCCTTGGCAGGGCTTTCCACCAAGGTGCCCACCACGTCCACGGCCGTACCGGTCGACAGATCCCGCGCCTCGTCGAAGCCCGGCTCGCCGGCGCCGGCCACCACCTGCAGGTTCGCAAGACACGATCCGTCGTTGACCTCGAAGAAGGCCACCTCCTTGCCCCGGCGGACCGTGCGCACCCACCCTTGCACGCGCAATCGGGTGCCGGGCGCCGCCTCGAGGGCTCGGACGATGCGGGTTCGGGGCAGGTCGGAGCCGCGCGTCATGGCGCCGCAGCCTACCGTGGCGCCCCCCGCCTTTGCCACCATCCCACCCCTGTGGGAAAAGTGGCTCGTGACCGGCCGCCCGGGCGTCCCATGGCTGCGAATCGCCGAAACGTTCGTATCGATCCAAGGCGAGGGCCTGCTCGTCGGTACGCCGAGCAGCTTCGTGCGGACGACCGGCTGCAATCTCCGCTGCGCCTACTGCGACACCCCCGAGACCTCCTGGTCCCCCGTCGGCGTGCGCCGCACGGTCGACGACCTGGTGGCGTTTTGCGCCGAAGGGCCGCGGCACGTGGTGGTCACCGGCGGCGAGCCCCTCCTGCAGCCGGCGGTGGGGCCTTTCGTGGCGCGGCTGCGCCGGGCCGGGCACCACGTCACCATCGAGACCGCCGCCACCGTCGCGCCGGTGGACGTCTCGGCCGACCTGTGGTCCCTCAGTCCCAAGCTGGCGTTCGCCACACCGGACGGCCGCCATGCGGCGCGTCACGACGCCCTGCGTCATCGGCCCGAGATCGTGCGGGCACTCATGGCGCGGGGCCCCTGGCAGCTCAAGTTCGTGGTGCGGGCGGCCGAGCCCGCCACGCTCGCCGCCGACGTCGCGGAGGTGGAGGCGTCGATCGCCGCCTACGGCGTACGCGACGCCGACCGGCCGCGGGTGCTGCTCATGGCGGAAGGGACGGACCCGGACGGCCTCGAGCGCGCAGAGCGCCTGCTCGCTCCCGTGTGCATCGAGCACGGCTTCACCCTCGGGCAACGCCTGCACATCCGGCTCTTCGGCCACCGGCCGGGCACCTAGGCCGCGGTACCGACGGCGGTCGCCTTCCGCGCGGCCGAGGCTGCCCCCCCATACCGCCGTGCCTCGTGCGCGAGGCAACCCGTGACCTTCGGCGGGCCGTGCGCGATCCCAGGAGAAAGTCCCGTCACTCCTGGACCGTCAGGATGAGGTCGTCGTCGTCCTCGGGGATCCCCAGATCCGAGAAGTCGGCCTCGTCCTTCTGGGGAGCCGACGGGACCACGGGCGTGTGGTCGATGGACCCCGTCGCGCTCCCGGCCGTCGATACGGGCACGCCGGCCGAGGGCGAGCCCGTCACCTCGGCCCGACGCATCCGCGCGGAGCTGGACGGATCGACGCCGATGTCCGCCGTGGAGCTGATCTGGGTGTCCACCGGCTCCGGCACCCCCGGCCCCCGGGGCTGGCACAACCGCCAGAACCGGATCGTCTTGACGTTCGCGCCCGTAAGTCGCGACAGCTCCCCGTCGGACAGTCGTTCGAGCAGATCCGCGTAGCGGCCGAGGGCGCGGCACACCTCGTCGACCTGCTTGCGCATCTGCGCGACGATGCCGAGGGGGACCTGGCCGAGCCGGGCGAGTTCGTCGTCGGTCAGGCGCGCGAAGAGGTCGAGGTAGGGCACCAGCCGATTCATGCGGGGATCGGCCCCCCGGTGACTCGAAGGTGCGCGGGGATTCGCACGATCCGCCGGGACGGCGACGCGCTTGGTACGGATCCGGCCGAGGGCCGCACCGTCGGGGTTTCGCTTGTCGTTCATGGAGCCAATCGAGGGGACCTTGCGGCCATGGCACGTTAACCCACGCCG
>RFGU01000025.1 GCA_003696955.1 Deltaproteobacteria bacterium
GCGTGCGTTCTCGTCGATGGCGAACACCTGCGCGGGCCTGGGGAATCGCCGGGACCACTCGGTTCGGCACGAGCGGTCGATCCATCGGCCCCCGGTTCCGCCTCGTTCGGGATCTCCCGCCGTCACGACGCCGGGGCGTGCTCTCCTCCGTCGCTTCCGCCGCGGGCACTCGGATCGCGACGCTGCGCAGCGCACCATGCCGACGCGCCGCGCGAGCGGCGATTGCCACGTCGCCGGCCTGGTCGCACACCAGGTGGTGCCGCGCGTTCGTCGACCGCTATGGGGCTTCGGCCCGCGGCCGGCCACCCCCTACGGATACATGGGGTCGATCTGGTCGGCGCGGCACGTTCCGTCGTCTTCGAGCTTACCTTGGATGCAGTTGGCCGTAAAGCTCCACCCAGGGGCTCGACGAAGCGCCTCGTCGGACAGTTCCATGCGAAACGCCACCCCATCCGGAAGTTCTTCGCCGCAGGTCCGCGCCGCCGCTTCGCCGCCGAGGACCCGCACGCAGGCGAACGCTCCCTCCGGGATCCCGTCCGCGCCCGGTGCGTCCTCGCAAAGCGGTAGCGTCACCGACCCCGGGCCATCGAGGGCGGCCGTCGAGAAGTGGCAGACGAACTGCACCCCCGGAGCGTCCGGGTCCACGTCGTAGAGGCAACCCGATCCGCACGACTCGCGACGCGTCGCCACCCGATCGGCGACCGCCTGCATCGCGGCCTCGTAGCCGTCGGCGCACGCCGACACGCGCATCACGTCCGTCCCCCGGTCCTCGAGCCGTGTGCGCAGGAAGTGGTCCATACGCACCGGGGGCGTCGCCGCGATCCCCTCCGCCGAGCAGCCAGGGTCGATCCCGTGCTGCGAGCTGAAGGCGGGGTCGGCTCCCTTCGACAGGGCGAGCGGCCCCTCGGGATCGCCGGGGTCGTATCCTCCGATGGAGACGAAGAGTTTTTCGCCCAGATCGGGGAATCCTGCCGGATTGGACCAGACGGACGCATCCGGATCGAGCACCGACGCCAGCACGGCCGCGTCGGCGTCCGCGGGATCTCCCGAGGCGTCCAGATCCACCGGCGCGCACGCGTCGTAACCGGCGGGATCGCCTTCGCAGGCGACACCGGCGTTCCAGCAGACGGCCTCCGTGGCCGACGTCGCGTTCGGATCGTCGAAGAACGTCTTCGGGCCGTTCGGATCGTAGATCGAAGGATCCCGCGTCGTACATTCGTCGCCGTCGCCGACCAGGATCGCCAGGTTGAACGCCTCGTATCGCGCAAAGAGATCCGGGGCATCGTCGAGGAAGGCGTCGAGCGCCGCGATGGGCTGCGAGAACGGGCATCCCGTGTTGCCGAGGGGGATCGCGCACCGCAGGGCCGCGGCCTGGTCCGGGGCGTCGTCCGGGTGGGCGACGACCCCGGGGAACGGCATGCCCTCGATGGGGTCGATGGCTTCCGGCAGGGTGTCGAGATCGCAGACGTCCGTGCATGCGGAAGCCGGGTCCTGCGGTGCATCCGGGCCCGCGGCGAATGCATCGAGACGAGCCCGGCAGCTCTCGACAATCGGAATCCCCGGGGGACGTTCGGGCGCCGGACAGGCATCGCCCACCGTGCCACCGTCGGCCGAGACGACCGTGGCCGCCAACACGATGCGCTCGGCCGCAAGGGCCTCGACGAGGGCCCCCGCACCCCGCGCCATCTCCCGCTGGATCGTCGCCATCCCCGGCGACGAGTCCACCACGAAGACGGCGCGTACGAACGTGCCCGAGCCGTACGGGATCGGGTCGCTTACCGACCCGTCGTCGCCCTCCCCCTCGAAGGGGCCGGCGCAGGCCTTCGTGCCGGCCGCCGTGCAGTAGCAGGTCCGGTCGCGTTCGTAGAGATAGGTGCCCGGCGCGTCGCAGGGCTCCTCGACGTCGGTCGTGCCGGTGGGGCCGCATCCGGCGAGCGCGAGCCACAGGGCTCCCGCCGGGCGCCACACGGGGCGTTTCACCGAGATGGAGGCCCCCCGTGGGGGAACCGTGCGCTCGCTGGTGGCAAGGTTGCGCAGATCGTTGGTCGTGGGCATGGCGGGGGTTCCTAGTCGTTGCCGTAGCTGTAGGGACGGGGCCAGGTCGCGTCTGCCGAGACGGCACGCAGGTGTTCGGCCTGTTCCGGATCGATCTTCTGCGTCACCGAAGTGGAGGTCGACTCGTACATGAAGTTGGTGTTGTCGGCACTGTGCTCGAGGCCCATGGCGTGTCCGATCTCGTGGGCGATCACGATCTGTCGCATCGCGATCTGCGCCGTCGACTTGCGCGTGCCGACCACGAAGGCACCGGGTGTTCCCGACCACGGATAGCGGCCCAAGCCGACCTCCTTGTCCTGGGGATAGACCCGGTCCATCACGACGCCGGAGAGCGTCGCCGGGTTCTTCAACCCCACCTGGGCGGCGTGGGCCATGGCCGCCCATGCGGCGTCGGCGTATTGGGCGAACTGGTACCCCGCCCCCGCGAAGGGATAGGCGTGGGGCGAGTTCTCGTCGTAGGGGGCGCATGCACCGTCGTGCTTGCACGCCTCGGCCGCCTCGAAGCTCGACAAGAGCCAGCACTGCGATCCGACCCACCGCAGGAAATTCCCCGGCGACGTCTGCGGATCGTACGCCTCGTACCACGTGGGCGATCCGAAGTACGACGTCACGGGCGTGTAGATCTCCGCGAGCATCCGGCTCTCCCAGTCGGCATCCCGCATGCAGTAGGAGACCGTACCCGTCAGCATGAGTTGTTCGCCGTCTTCATGGAGATGGTCGTGCTGCGGCGCGGCGCCGCCCGCCGGATGGCATGCCTCGGAGTGTAGGCAATTCTCGTCGGGTTTGGCGGTCCACCCGCCGTCCCAGTCCGTGGTGCCGTCGCCGTCGTTGTCGGCGTGGTCCTCGCACGCGCCGAGCGAAGGCTTCGGTTCCGCCGGGACGCAAGGGTGCTCGTCTTCGAAGTTGCAGCCCTGGGCGTCCGCGTCCGGCACGAATCCGTCGCACGGGGCCGGCGCCCACGCCAGGCACAGGTCCGTGCAGTCGCCTTCGACGCACGTATCGATGGCATCTTGGACCGGGTCCGGTAGGAGATAGATCTCGAACCGTGCCAGGTCGGCCGGCGCGGGGCCGTCCTCCATCGGCTCGATCGTCCACGACGGGGCGTAGGTCGCAACGGAGATGCGCCGGCCCCCAACGGTGCCCGCGCCGGCGAAGCCGCGCTGCCGACTGATCGTACCGGTGACCTGCACGAGCGCATCGGGCAGCTCGGCTGCGGCCGTCAGGTAACGAACGAAGATCGGGCGACCGACCGTGGCCATGCCGTCCTCGACGGTCACGTGGTCCGGACCTTCGAGTACGGCCGATCCACCGAACTCGAGCACCTCGACCTCGTCGTCGGAAAGCGGCACGGGCAGCGGCGGAAGATTGGGCGCGCCCGCCTCGACGGCCTGGACGTGGGGGGCTGCCTCCACGAGGTAGGTGCTCGCAGGCCACCCGTTGGCCTCTCGTTCCGCGAGCGTGGCGCGGCGGTAGCGAAGGCCGGTCACCGGATCCGTCGACCACGCGACCGGATCGTCGAGACCGTCGAACTCGCAGGGCACCGCATCGTCGGCCGGCTGCACGCAGCCGGGCCCCACGGCATCGAGGTCGGCGGGAGTGTCGTCCGGGTCCGATCCACCGGAACCGTTGGTACCACCGGCGGGATCTATGTCACCCGTACCACCTTCACCCGCTTCGGCGGCACGATGCTCGGCGGGAGTGGTGCAGGCGGCTGCAGCCACCACGAGACCAGCGAGGGCGAACCTGGTCGGCAGGAGGGATTCGGGAAATGCAAGGGGGCGTCGGTTCACGATGTGTTGGCTGCGAGCCTCTCTGTCGGCCGTCGCGCTCACCTCGTGCATCCCGACCCTCCGCCACGGCCCGACGCGCCCCCCGGCCGGCGACCGCGGCCGCCGCGACGGCCGTCTCCCCGCCGCCCAGCAGCCCCCTTCCGCCCATCTCCCCGACCGGCGCGCACGACCTTCGGGCAGGCGGCATTTACCGGCGCGCACGACCTTCGGGCAGGCGGCATTCCGGCGCGCACGACCTTCGGGCAGGCGGCACGGGCAGGCGGCATTCGTCGGGCAGGCGGCATCCCCCTTCCGCCCATCCCCCCGACCGGCGCCCACGACCTTCGGGCGACGGTATACCGGCGGGGCGCCGTGGGCGGGGGCGCGGCGTGTCAGGACGCAGCGCCCCTCATCCACACTTGACGAAGCAATCCTCGAGTGCTTCCTCGCAGGCGGAGGGGGGGCCATTGTGGCCCAGGTCGTGACACGTGGCGTCACCATCGTGACACAGCGCCCCGATGACCTCGCAAACGTCTCCACCACAGGAGGGAATGCACCCGGACAGCTCCGACAGACACGCCACGGGATCGCCAGCGTCGCCGATCCCCTTGCATGTCGGGTCACCGCCACAGTTGGCGGAGAGCCAGGCGCAGGCTGCTTCGCTTCCGACGCCTCCCGTACTCGCCCCACCACCGGTGCTCCCGGTGGCGCTGCCGCCGGAGGTGCCTGCGGAGCCGCTGGTTCCGCCAAGGGTGGTTCCACTGGACCCTTCGCCTCCGGTGCTGCTCCCAGAGCTCGTCGAGCCATGGGTGCCGTGCCCGGTGGAACCGTGGTTCCCGCAGATCTCGAGACACGAGTCCCTCATGGCTGCACAGGCCGCTTCGTCACCGTCGTGCCCCACGTCATGACACATGGCCTCCGGGGTTCCGGGTTCAGCTCCGTGACAGGCCGACGCGAGGTCATCGCAGACTCCGCCACCATCGGTGCCCGTGTCGTCGCCGCTATCACTGGACTTGCAGCCGACGATGGCTGCGATCATGCAGAGGGTTAGCAATCGGGGGGATCGGGGGGACATGGTGGCACGATAGCCACGCGTACGATTCCGCGTCAAGTAACGGTTTCCAAGTGCGGGACGTCGTCCCGTCGCCCTCCACCCGCATCCATCGACACGACGCCGTTCCGTTCGGGTGGCTCCTTTCGAAGGCGGGACGTCACTTTTCGGTCCCCGGCTCGTCCCTCCTGAAGGCCGCCTTCCGCGGCCGCCCTCCGCGGCAGCTCACCGAAACGCGACCGTGGCCCCCCGATCCGGCGTTCCGAAGTAGCACTTCCCGCGGGGGGCCTGTGTCGTCGCGACCTGGCGGACGCGCCGATGTGGGCGTAGGGACGGACTCAGGGCCACTGGCCGACGGGGAGAAACGCGGACCATGGCACCCCGTCGATGGCCTCGAACGCTATGGGGCGCTCCCACGCGGCGTCCTGCCCGACCGCGGATGCCTCCACGTCGGCATCCCCCGCCGCGTCGGTCGGATAGGGAGAATCGGGCAGATCCTGCAGTTCGTTGCCGTCGCTCAAAGTCTGCAATGCCCCCACCGTCGACGCATGCAAGCGGGCGTCGCGAACCGGGTACGGCCAGTTGGCGCCGCCACCGAGGTAGAGCGTATCGATGGCCGTGCGGTGGAACCGCCACGCATGTGCCCCCCAAAACGGAGCATAGTCTCCGTCGTCCTGGTACGGGCTGCCCTGTGCCACCTCTCCCCGGAACAGCTTGAGTTCCTTGACGTACGAATTGAAGAAGGCCACGAGCGGTGTATAGGCCTCGATAGCTCCTCCGTGGACACGGTTGGCTGTGAGCGCCCAATACGTGCCGTTTCGAAACGTCCACGTCGCGTTGCTGTTGTGGAACGTGCACCGATCCCACCACGATGCCCGCAACTTCGTGTCGATCCACATAGGCCACCCGTCGGGGGACTCGAAGCGGGATCTCGACACCACCAAACGGTTGGCTCCGGGGTCATAGGGTTCCGCCTTGTTGTGCGTGGCCGTCGATTGAGCGAACCCCAACTGGAAACATGCGGGCTGCGTACCGTTGTGTCGATCGAACCCGCCATAGAAGCTGCACTTGTCGATCACCCAGTACTCGTCGTGTGTTCCGTTCGCCACGTCGTCGGTGGTGCTCCACTTGCCGACGAGGATGCCGTAGTCCCCGTTGTTCCCAAAGCCGGTGTGTGGTGGCAGTTCGGCATCGACCGGAAGGCGGAAGCTCGAGTGATCGATCCGAAGGTACCGGATCCGGTCGCTGGTCAGCCCGGTACCGAATTGCAACAAGCCATTCTCGACGGTCGCATACATTCGGAACGAGCACCGCCGAAACGTGATGTGCGCCCCCTTGAGCACCATGTAGTTCAAGGCATCGAAGTCGATGCCGTAGAACATGACGTGCTCCAAGGTGTGCCCGTCGTGGCGGATGAAACCGCCAATCGTCCGGCCGCCTACCGTATCCGCCCGGATCACCACGGGCGCGGCGGGCGTTCCCTTCACGTCGGATTGCAGGAACAGGTACCCGAGGTCCGCCGTCAGCACGATGTGGTCTCCCGGCTGCGCGGATCCCAACGCGGCGTGGAACGACGCCGCATCCCCCACGTAGACCGTGTTCGCCGCGGGCGGAAGCTCCATGGCGCCCATCACGTCGGAAGGCTCCATGGCGCGAAGGACCTCCCACCACACCAACGGTTCCGTGCCCCCCGTCGTTCCGCTGTCTCCCGTTGTGCCGGTCGCCGTCCCGGTGCTGCCCTCGCCGCTCGACGCAGCTCCGGACGTGCCGGACCCGGTCCCGGGACCCGTGCTCCCCGGCTGCGACGTTCCGCTCGTGTCACTGCTCCCGGATGCACCCGCCGTCCCCGACGTGCCCGACGACGCAGCCCCCTGTCCAGCACCACCCTCGCACCCCAGGACCAACGCCCCCGAGGCACCGGCCAGCAGGCCAAGGGCTCGGCGACGCGTCACGCCTGCAGCATCGGCGGAAGCTACTGGACCTCGCGAGCGTTCGTCTGGACGCAAACCACGTTTCTCTTCGGACGTGGAGTAAGTCTACGATCTACATCGCGACCTCGAAAAGAGCTACCGCAGACGTACCTGGACGACACGCGGCCTACGCGCGGCCCCTACTGGACCTCGCATGCGGCGAACACCCCCTGCCGAATGGATGGCGCCTCCCGTACAGGTCGCGCGGCTACCGCCAACGCGCACGTCTTGGTCGAAGATCGCGACGGTAGCCTCCCGTCGTCCATCATCAACGGAACGCCAGGTCCTTCGGCAAAGGTGATCACGGCCTTCAGGCAGGAGCGCGCGCGGGCGGGGCCGCGCCACCCATCGCCCGGACCGGCGCGCACGACCTTCGGGCAGGCGGCATTTTCGGGCAGACGGCATTTTCCGGCTCCACCGGATCCGCTACCCGCGGACCGGACACACCATCTCGGTCCTCGTCCCCGGCACGGCCGGCGCCTTGCGTTCGATTCGCACCTCGTACGTCGCGCCGCGGTCGACGCAGGTGGTCGATGGGTCGTCGAGGGGCGTGGGCGTTCTCCCTTCGGCGTCGGCCAGGAGACGATGGCAACTCGTCGCACCGGTCGGAAATCGCCACCCGTCCGGGCTCTGGTAGGGCGGGCACGGTGCGCCACCGCAGGTCCATTCACAGGGCGGAACCGCGTATCGTTCGCGCCCGAAGTCCGTCGGGAAGACGTCTTCTATGGTGCACGCAAGCTCCGGTTCGCCGGCGCCAGGGCGTGTCGGAAGATCGTCGATGCAGGCCCGGCCGGCCCGGGCCACGATCCGGCGGGCGATGGCGGCCAGGATGTCGTCGTAGGCATCCTTGCAGATCGAAAAGAGATTGGGGCCGTCGTCCCAGGCAAAGGCCTGTGCAACATCGCGGATGCGCACCGGGGGGATCGCCGTGATCGGGTCGGCCGAGCATCCCGGACCGATGCCGAACGCAGCTTGGAAGGTCTCGTCGGCGGCGTCCTGGTACACGATGTCCGAAACGTCTCGGTAGTCGGTCGGCACGCCCACGATCCCCGCGAACACCACTTCGGAGGCCTCGGCCTCCACGGGCACCGAAAGCCCCAGGAGGCCGAGGTCCGTCGTGTAACGCGAAACGGGAAAGAGCACCGCATCGTCCGGGTCCACCCCTTCGTTGCCGTCGACGTCCTTGTTCACGGGATCGCAGGCGTCATAGATTCCCGGGCCGCCGGTGCACGACACCCCCGCGTTCCAGCACACCGCGGAACTGAGGGAGAGCGTCTCGGGGTCCGGCCAGAAGACGCGGTTGCCGTCCGGATCGAAGATCGACACGAAGCGCGGATCCGCGGAGCAGTCCGCCTCGTCCGTGACGACGACGACCGCGAGCAACGCCCCGGGGCGCCGGAAGCCGAAGTTCGGCGTACCGGGAGAGCCACTTCGGTCGATGGCGCGCCACATGCCTTCGAGTTGGGACTCGAAGCCGCAACCGGCGATCCCCTGGGGAACGACGCAGCGAAAGGCATCCGCCGGGGAGACGCCCCGCGGCAGGTTCGTCCTGCCCGAGCGCCGTTCGATCCACGCCCGACGGCGCGGCACCGGATCCACGGCCGTCGCCGTCGGTTGGGTCTCGAACGCCGCCAACGTCTCGGGACAGACGGGGGTGCAAACGTCGTCGAATGCGTCCGTGGGCGGCGCCGTGGCAAGGGTATAGAAGTCGTCCGGACGTGCCCGGCACGAGGAGACCCGCAGTCGCCCTCCCTCCGGATCGGTGTCCTTGCAGAACAGGACGTTGCCGTTGTCGCTGGTCGTGATCCCGATGCGATAGTCGACCCCGTCCCGCGGATCCTCGAGGATCCCGAAGAAGGCATCCGCGGCCTCCGCCAACCGACGCTGCGCCTCGGCCATGGTCGCGGAGTCGTCCACCACGAAAAGGACGTCCACCTCGGGTTGTGCGTCGATCACGATGGGGGCCGGACCACCCGTCCCACCCTCGCCTCCCCCGGTGCTCGTACCGCCGTCCGGCGTGACGTCCTCTCCGGCCGATTCGCGGCACCCCGCGGCCACCACCAGCACGATCGCCACGAGGCACGACGACCAACGCTCGTACGTTCGACGATGACCCTTGCCCACCGATGTCACGACGTACGGGGCCATCGGTCGCCGCCTCGTCCATGCGGATGGGCCGTCGCCTGCACCAGGAGTTCTTCGGGTGCGCAATCCATCCAGCAGGCAATCAATCTCAATGTGAGCAACGACACGGGGCCACCCCGTTCGGCGTGTACCACCGTGTTTCGCGCGATGCCCACGGCCTCAGCAACATCCTCCTGCGTCAGAGCACGGGCGATGCGAAAGGAGCGGACTCGCTGGCCATCGATGAGCACCCCCCCTCTTGCGCACGACGCGCACCTCGTTCTCGTCCATGATTCGAATCGTACGTCGGGTTCGACGGATGCGTCAACCTTCGACCCTCGGGTAAGCGTCGCGCTCCATTCTCCGACGCGCTGGATCGGGTCGGCGTGTCGACGCCGCATCCACTTCGTGAAGTCAGGAGGCGTCCTACATCGTTCGCGCGACTTGGGCACCGCGTGGACATCGATTGGGCATCGGAGGTATGGCGCTCATCGCCGACCGCACACTACGGTCGGTCACATGAGAAGGATCATCTCGAAACGTCTCCTACGTGTCGTCTTCGGAACCGTGCTGGTCGGTTTGGGCTCCCTGAGCTACGCGCTGCCGGCGTTGGCGCGCCATGACCTCGCTTCCCTGACCACCGTCAGCACCAACACGGCATCCCATTGTTATACGTGCGCGAACGGGAATTGCGTGCAGTGCGCAAGCGACTGGACCCTGGGCTACAGCGCTTGCGCAAACGGCCGCTTCGGATGTTACGTCTGGCCTCCCCAATGTTGGGTTCCGCCTTGTGTCCCCTGACGAAGTCCGGGACTTCTCGGAAGCTCGAACCGCGTGCGCGAAGCTCGAACCGCATGCGCCGAGCTGCCACGACGCGTAACGGACGTTGGACCCGGGCGCTATCCGTCTTGGTGCCGGCCGCGCTCGGGTTCGGCGTCGCCGCCGCCGCCGTCATCGCCCTCCATCACCGCATCGAGCCGTTGAAGTGGCTACGTGCGCGTTTCTTGATCGCATACGTGTCCGCGGGATGTGCCGACACCCGTGGCCTCGTCGAGCAGGCAAAGCGGCGCGGGTTTGCGGGTGAGTTGATCTGGATCCCCGTCACGGTCGAGCCGTCGGCCGAGGACCTGTCGATGTGCACGGCGGCGTTGGCGAGGATTCGCAAAGCCGAGGGGCCGCCCTGGTGGGCCACGTTGCCCGACGGCTACCTGTGCACGAGGATGTTCGCCGAGAGCTACCGGCACGTCACGGAGCGACACGATGGACGCGTGCCCGTGGTCGACCGTCCCGGGGAGGCGGGAGACCTGATCGCCGGCGCCCGAGGTGCCGAGGACGCGGTCGACCATCTGGAAAAATTCGCCGCCCGGTGGTCCAATGGGGCGGATCCATGATGCGGGCGATCACCTTCGACGGACGATGGACCAGGCGGCGCGGGACGGCGCTCGCCACGTGGCTTGTCGCGGCTTCCTCGGCGTGTGCCTCCCGGTCGGTGCATCGGGAGGTTCCGTGCATGGACGGCGCGGTGCAGCCCGACGACGACGGTTGCGGCAACTGTCTTTGCGTGGACGGATCGTGGGCCTGCACCCAGACGTGCGAACCGTCCGAGGTGCTGCCGGTCAACCGCGACGTGGACGTCCTCTTCGTCGTCGACAACTCCCACTCCATGGCCCAGGAGCAGGCGGCCCTGGCCACGAGCCTTTCCGGCTTCGTGGACATCTTGGACGGGGTGGACGCGAGCTATCGCCTCGGCGTGACCACGACCGAGCTGCCCCATGCCCCGTGTCCTCCGGTGTCGGCGGCGGCCGGCCGCCTGCGCCGGCCCACGAGCTGCCGCGGCCGGCTCGACGAGTTCGTGCGCCTCATCCCGCCGGACGTGGAGATCGACGAGCAGGAGACCGGCTGCCTCTCGGTCTGCGATCTCGACGAGGTGGCCCTCGAGGCGACGCCCCTCGAACCGGGCGGCGAGGTGTCACGGCGCGCATGGCTCGAGCGGGTGGCCGGCAAGACGAACGTCGCGGGCGGCGTCTCCATCGCCGAGGCCTTCGCCTGTACGGCCCCCCAGGGGATCACGGGATGCGGCTTCGAAAGTCCCCTCGAGGCCATGTTGAAGGCCCTCGAATCCACGGCGGACCCCGAAAGCCCCTCGTACGGCTTCCTGCGCAGCCAGGCCATGTTGGCCGTCGTCGTGCTCACCGACGAACTCGATTGCTCGATCTCCCCCGTGGGCGAGAACGCCTTCATGGCCCCGGTGCAGTGCCCGCCGGGGGAGACGTGCCCCACGGTCTTCTGGGAGGATCCGGATCTCGGCTACCCCACCTCCGCGGCCTGCTGGAACGCCGGCGTGCGCTGCAGCGAGCCCGGCCCCGACTACGGGGTCTGCGTCGCCGAGGACTACGACCTCTCCGCGACCCCCGGCGCCGACGAAGCGTCGGCCGTGCTCTTTCCAGTGGACCGCTACGCGAACGCGCTCCTCGACCTCGAGGCCCAGAAGCGAAGTTTCCACCCGGAGGCGCGGGTGTTCCTTTCGGTGGTCGCGGGCGTGCCCCGGGGATGGCCGGACGCGCCCATCGACTTCCGCGAGGCGGCGGACCCCGAGTGGCAGCGCGACTACGGCGTCGAGGCCGCCTGCGAGGGCGAGGCGGGCCAGCGGGGGATCCCCCCCGTCCGCATGCTCGCCCTCGCCGACGCGCTCGGCCCGGAGCGCGCGAGCGTCTCGTCGATCTGCGACGGGGACTACGGCGACGCCCTCGACGGCGTGGCCCGTGCCATCGTCGAGCAGTTCCGTCCCGCGTGCGTGCCCCGCTGCGCCGCCGACACCGAACCCGAGAACCCGGGCCTGCAGCCGTCCTGCGTGGCGCTGCAGGAGGTCGTCGATCCCGGCGGCGAGGTGGCGCGCATGGAGGTGCTCCCGCCCTGCGAGGGCACCCCGGACGATCCAGAGGTGCCAGCCGGCGAGAGTGCCTGCGTCCTCCTGCGCTGGGACGACGGCGGCCACTCCCCCTTCCTCGGTGACGATCTGTCGGCGGCCTGCCGCGACGAAGGGTCGAACCTCGAACTCGTGGTCGTCCGCCCTCCCGGCGTCCCGGCCCCCGACGGCGCCCGGGTCGACCTCGACTGCACCTGGACCGATCCCTCCGACCGGCCCTGCGGGCCCGCGTGACGAATTCT
The DNA here is from genome assembly GCA_003696955.1 of Deltaproteobacteria bacterium. Classification (GTDB taxonomy): domain Bacteria; phylum Myxococcota_A; class Polyangia; order Nannocystales; family Nannocystaceae; genus J032. The sequence continues at coordinate 12,138 of RFGU01000025.1, forward strand.
GCGGTCGAGCACCCGCCCGGTCGGTGGTGCGTGCGGCACGGGAGCCGGGCACCCGTACCGACGGCGACGATGTCGTGGCCATCGGGCCATCGGTGCCCGGCCGCGCGGCCGAATGGCCCGCCCGACCATCGCACGGGCGCCGCCGGGAGGACCGGACGCGGCTTCGACGAGATCCGCAGCGTCGCACGGTGACGCACGGGGCTTCGTCACCAGCCCCTCCCGGCGCGGCCGGGCGGCCGCCCCTATCGGTCGTCGCGTCCCATGATCTCACGCGCCCGCTGTTCGAGCCGTTGTCGAAACACCTCGTCGCCGCGTTGCGCGTCCGGATAGACGAAGAAGATGGTGAACGCCTCGTTCGAAAACATCCACATGTCGGCATCCGGGATGCCGCCGGGGTTGTGCAGGCCGTTGGCCCACGCCATCACGGCATCGTTGTCCCGCGGCGCAAGTGGCCCTTCGACGATGACCATGCACGGGAACTCGCTGCAATCCACCGAGTAGGGCACGTGCACCCCGTGGCGAGCCGCGGCCCCGTCGAGTTTCTCGACGAACGCCTCGGGTCGGAAGGCGGCGGGTACGGACGCCGGCCAGGCCGGATCCTCGGTCTTGCCCTCGGTCTTTCCTTCGTCCGGGCACGAAGCGGGCACGCGCACGAGCACCCGCCGAATCGCCGGCGGGCCGACGGCGGGCGACGGGCACTTCGAACCGGCCACCGGCCCGTCTGCCGAGGCGGCCACGTCGGTGGCCTCCCCTTCCCCGGCGTTCCCCTGGATCGCCAGCCCCGCCACCCCCGCACCGGCCGCGGCCCCGATGGCGAACCAGACCAACGCGCGCAACCGGCCGAGGGCGTTTCGCTCTGCAAGATGATCGGACCGAGTCATCGAAGATCGTCTCTCCCTGGCCGCCACCGCCCCCGTCCTCCCGAGCGCGCGGCGTGGACGGTCTTGCGCTGCAAGGCCGGTTGCCGAACCGCTCGCTCGAACGGGGCAACCGTCCCCGTGCCGGTAGCGAGTGCCGTCACGACGAGCGCCCTCCGCCGGGCGAACGGTTCGAGCCCTCGCGGGCCCGCATCGAGATTGGAATGCAACCCAACATGGTCTGCGGGGCGTCCACGCCGCCGTCCGTGACGACGATCTTCCCTACACGACCGCTGCGCGCCCGGTCAAGGCTTTTCCGCCCGGTTTGTCACGTCGGTGGCAGGACGGAAGACGGCCCGCCGGCCGAACGTGCGTTCCGGCTCGGCGGGCACGCCCCGGCGACCTGCTCGGCCTTCGGCCGACCAGGTGTTCGTCACGGCCGCTCGGACGAATCGTCGCCAGGTTGCGGCGGATCCTCGCCGACCTTCTCCGGCACGGCGGGCCACTCGGCCACCAGCTTCCAACGGGGGTCGCTCAGCATCCGTCGGCGCGCCTTGGACCGAATCCACCGTTCCACGAGGCCCAGACACAACAGGCCCAACGGAAGCAAGAGAACGCCCGTCACCGCCAACTCGACCGTTTCCCCGCCGCCGAAGTACGCGGCGACGAGAACCCCCACGAAGCCGGCAACGAACGCCGCGACGCCGAGCACACCCGTTTGGATGAACAAGCTTACCCACGGAAGATGCTTGTGCACACGCAGCCAAAAGCCCCGGCTCGGCAAGATCCCGAGCCGTTGGCGCTCGTCCGGGTCGCGCGGTGCGATGCTGCGGCTCGTCACGATGGCGTCCATGCCTTTTCGCATGCCTTCTTCACGATGCTACCGGCCGAAGAGCCGAGAACTCCAGCCGTTGCGGCACAGAACCCAGACGCGCTCCCCTTGGTGATGGCGTTACACGCGGCGAGGACGGCGACGGTAACGACCCCGGTTGCAGCATGGCCCATTCCACCGCAAACCCCGTCGCACAGCACCGAGGTCTGCTGCTGGGGTTCGATCGACAGGTCGAGGTCGACCGAGGCCCGGACGGCCGCGTCGAAGACCGTCGCGACGTACAACGCATGCCGATACACCTCTGGGTCCTCGGTCACCCACACACCGTCGTATGCATCCGCCCCCTCCTCGAGGACTCGGCGCGTACTCACGGACGGCACCTCCAAGATGGCGCGACCGTCGAATCGAAACGAGATCGCGGGCGTGTATTCGCTCGAGCGACCGAACCAAAGGACGTCCACCTCACCCGTCCGGCCGTGTGCATCCTCGAACGCGATCCGGTGCACGCGAGCACCAAACGCATCGCAACGAAGATCCTCCTCCTCGTAGTCCACGAATCGCACCTTGGTCCCAGGGCCGACGCCCAGGATCTCCCCGGGATCGCCGACGACCTCGCTTTCGTCCGGTCGCAGGTCCTCGACGAGGTCCTCGACGGCGTGGCACGCAGATTCGCATACTTCGGACTCACCATCCGAGTCCCGGTCCTGGCCGTCGCGATCGCAGCCCGGCACGGCACCTCCGACGAGCACGACTGCAATCATCGCAGCCGCCCACCTCCGGGTCGACCGCCTCAGGATCCTACGATGGCGAATGTTTGTGTGTGTGTGTGTGTGTGTGTGTTTCGCAGCATGGTTTCCATGACCTCCGTTCGGTTGTCAGCGATGGCCACGCTTCCTACACGACGCGCCCGAGCCCTGTCAACGGCCTTGGACCTGATTGCTTCATTTTGGTAGGAAGATGTAGGACGGCCCGCCGGCCGAACACCCCTCGACACTGGCGCGGTGTCCGGCATGCCGGACACTTCGCTTCCGCGCGAAACACCGTCCAGCATACCGGACAGTTCAATCTCACGCGAACACACCGTCCGACATACCGGACACCGTGAAGGGTTGCACGACCTTCGGGATGGGAACCCGCATGGCCTCACTCGGCCTCTGCCCCGTCGGCTCCATCGGCCGACCGGTCGAGACGCTCGATGCGCTCCCTGGCGGCCTCGAGGGCGCGCTCGTCCTCGTCACCATCCGGGTCGGCGAGGACGAACACCTCGGCAATGCCGTGCTTCGCTCCGACGGACGAGCGGCTGACGCCGGCCTGGCGGATCAGCTCGTTGAAGATCCGCTGCGCCCACGCATTGCGGGCGACGTTCCACGCTTCGTTGTCGTCCCGGGAGGCGTAGGGTGCCCACACGATGCACGGATAGGCCGAGCAGTCGATGTCGTAGTCCCACTCGAATCCCGCCTCCCGAGCCGCTTCGAGGGCGATCTGCTCGATGCCCTCGGGCCTTAGCGCCGCAGGCGCTCCCGGCGGCCAGACGCCGGCGTTCGCCGCGGCATCGTCGTCGTCGGACGTGCATCGTCCCGACGGCACGCGGACGACGACCCGGCGTGCGGCGACCTTCGCGGAAGGCTTCCGGTCCTGCCGCCGATCCCCGGCAGCCGCGGCCGGGCGTAAGGCGGCGGGCGCTCCTTCGCCCGCCGCCGGCTCGCTCGTGCCGCGCGCCATCCACCCGACCCCGAAACCGACGCCGAGGGATCCCAACCCCACGGCCACGACGACCCCCCAGTTCGACGTTCGGGTCCGACTGGCACGGTGATCCGCCATCTCAGTTTCCGTCGGTCGGGCTCGAATCACACGCGCCACCGGATTGCTTCGTTTCCCCGGCTTCGATCCAGGTGCAGTGGACGAAGTTTTGACCTGCCCCGTTCACGCCACTCGTACACTGAGATTCGACCGCATCCTTGGGAGTCTTGCATCCAAGTTCCCCATCGCCACACGGCACGGAAGTCGTACACCCGTGCAGCACGGGGGGGATGCATACACCCAACGTGCAAGACCTGTTGAAGCACACGAACGTCCCGTCCAGGCTGTCGCAGTTGTCTTTGAAGGGCAGATCGCACGCGATGGCGTTCGGGCCGGTGCCGCAGGGGACGCTGGGCGTGGCGTCGAAGGTCTCCTCCTCGGCGCAGGCGGACACGTCGCCGCCCTGCTCGTTGCACCACGCAAGGAACGCCGCATCGCAACGGCGATGGATCCCCGTGTTGCCGCAGGCGCCGATTGCCTCACCGGTACCCATCAGCTCACAGCGACCGAAGTCCAGCAGCGCCGGGCCCTCCTCCGGCACGAGGTTGCAGGCAGGCGCTTCGCCTCCGGTCTCCTCGGCGGGCGGCTCTTCGCACGCGCTGCCGCCGGTTTCCTCGGCACCTCCACCGGAGACATCCCCTGCGCTGTCCGCATCTTCGTCCTGTGCATGCGGGTCGCATCCGGCAACCGTCCCCAGGCCGAGCCCCAACGCCATCATCACGGCCAGTGCGCCTCCCGTCGGCGTCCTCAGATCGTCAAGCGTCGTGTGTGTGTGTGTGTGTGTGTGTTTCGAAGCATGGTTTCCATGACCTCCGTTCGGTTGTCAGCGATGGCTCCGTTCTCTACACGACCGGCCCGAGCCC
>RFGU01000139.1 GCA_003696955.1 Deltaproteobacteria bacterium
CACCCGGCGTGCTCGACGGCTTTCGTACCGACGAAGAGGGGCCCGCGGGGCGTGAGGTTTTCGATCGCGCCGGCGCCGCGGGGGGGCTCGCGCCGCCCCGGGCCGCGTTCTGCGACGTGGAGGGTTGCGGCGGTGGCGGTCTTGCGGGGCCATCTGGCGATTGCGTGGCTGCTCGGCCCGTCTCCTCCGGTGGCGGGGAGGGTGGCGGTGTCGCGGGAGCCCCTGGCGATCGCGCCGCCGCTCGGCCCGTCTCGTCCGGTGCCGCGGACGATGGCACCTCACGGGCCGATCCCCTCGCCGGCGGAGACTTTGGGGTGATCGGACCAACGTCGAGGGTGAGTTCGGACCAGCCCCTCGGTGAGACGTTGCCGGTTCCGGGGGCAGCGTTCGGGGGCTTGGGAGGATCGTTGGACGCCACGGGCCGGTCGATGATAGCGCCCGCGTTGCGCCGCGTCGCGGACGTCCGGCGGATGGACGCGCGGAGCCTACGCTGCGCCGAATTCCCGCAGCACGGCGGCGGTGTGGGCACCGAGCGCCGGCGCGCCGCGTTCCGGACGCGAACCCATGGACGGGAGGGCAGGCCCCAAAGCGGGGGGCGCTTCGGCTGGGGCCGAACCCAGCGGAGGACTGCGGTAGAGCGGATCGGCGAGGACGTCACCGAGCCCATCGTGGACCGGCCCAACGGGTAGACCCCGTCCTCGGACGCGGTTCAACCAGTGGGCGCGTTCGGCACCTGCGAGGTGTCGCTCCATCTCTTCGATGCAGGCCCGTCCCCGCGGGCCGAGATCGAGGCCCGCGCCGGCGAGATCCTTTCGTCCAATAGCATCGCAGAACCCGACCCAGAACTTGGGTTCGAGGCAGCCCACCGCAAGACGCAGTCCGTCGGCGCAGCGGTAGACCCGGTAGGCCGCGACCTTGCCGGCGAGCAGTTCGGTCGTGGCGCCGCGTTCGGCGCCGTGCGCGTGCTCGGCCACCGGCCACCACAGGAATGGCAGGGGGCCGGCTGCGATGGGTTGCTCCACGTGGCAACCCCGGCCCGTCCGAGTGCGGCCCAGCAGTGCGGCGAGCACGCCCTGGGCGGCGAGCAGTCCGGTGGTCACGTCGGCCGCCAGGACGCTGGGCAAGCCCTCGGGGCGCAGCCGGGCGAGAAGGCCCGAGCGGGCCACGAAGTTCAGGTCGTGCCCCACTTCGGCCAGGTCGTCGCCGGAGCCTTGGGGCGCGGCCGGCAGGCTCACGGTCACCAATGGGGGGTGGTGCGCGCGCATGGCGGTCATGGACAACCCCCAACGGTCCAGGGTCCCGGGGCGAAAGCTCTCCACGAACACGTCGGCCTGCGCGACGATCCCGCGCAGTCGCGCCGCGTCCGCGGGATCCCGCAGGTCCAGGGCCACGGACTCGGCGCCGCGGTAGTGTTCGGCGAACCCGGCGCCGACGCCGTCGACCAACGGCGGGATCCTCCGCATGGGGTCGCCGACGCCGGGGGCCTCGATCTTGATGACGCGCGCGCCGAGGTCGAGGAGGCAACGCGCCAGCACGGCGCCGGGAAGCATGCGGGTGGCATCGACCACCACGTGCCCCTCGAGGGGACCTTGGGTCACGTGTCCCCCTCGTCCCGGACGGGAATGCCGGGCTCGGTCATGCGCTCGGATTCGGGAAGGTGGCCCGGAACGCCCGCTCGCGGGGGATCGGGCGGCGGCGGGGGCACGCGCGGTTGCCGCTCCGGCCCCTTGGCGGCCGGTGGCGGCGGCGGGGGCCTCGCGCCCACCGGGGTCGACGGCGGCGAAGGTGTGGAAGGTGGGCGTTCGACCTTGGCGGCCGGCGGAGGCAGCGGCGTGGTGCGGGCGCGTGCCCCGTCCTGTCCGTCGTCGGATCCAGACGCCGACGTCGGTGGAGGAGGCGACCCCTTGGCAGGCGATGTGGGCAGCGCCGGGGCGGAACGTTCGAGCACCGGACGCGCCGGCGCGTCGTCGACCCGCAGGTAGCGGGACACGAGGAACTGGACCTCGCGGCGGAGGTCGTCGAGATCCCCGTCGTTCTCGACCACGTAGTCCGCCCGCGCCCGCTTCTCCGCCTCGGGCATCTGGGCGGCCATGCGTGCCCGGACGTGGGCCTCGGTCGTGCCGTCGCGCTCCATCACCCGCCGCACCCGCAGGTCGTCGGAGGCGGTGACCAGGATGACGCCCTTCATGTCGCCTTGGAGCCCCTTTTCGAAGAGCAAGGGCACCTCGTACACGACGACCGGATGGCCCGCCTTCTCGAGGGCGTCGAGGACCTGCTCGTAGCGGTCGCGGATGAGGGGGTGCAGGATGGACTCGAGCTTTCTGCGCCGCTCGGGATCGGCGAAGACCTCGGCCGCCAGCTTGGCGCGGTCGAGGCGGCCCTCGTCGTCGAGGACACCTGGGCCGAAGGCCTCGACGACCCGGTCGAGCCCTTCGGTGCCAGGTGCGACGACGATCCGCGAAAGCTCGTCGGCGGACACGACGGGGATCCCGTAGTCTTGGAGCAGGGCCGCGACGGTGGACTTCCCCGAACCGATCCCGCCGGTCAGGCCGTAGACCTCCATGGAGCGTGGCATGGGGTGATGGCGTCCTTTCTGCCGCCTCCCGCCGGGAGGGGAGGGGGGCGCCATAGGGTACCGGACGCGGCCGAGGGCGTGGGCGAAGGGCCCGCGGACTGCTAGCGTGCGTTCGTGCCCCCCACCGACCGCACCGCGGCCCGGCGCGGCCGCTCCGGAGCAGGCAGCCGTCCCGCCGAGGCGAGTTTCGTCCTGTCGGCGGCCACCTGCGACCAACTTCCCGCGCCCGATCTGGCGGAGGTCGCCGTCGCCGGGCGTTCGAACGTCGGCAAGTCCAGCCTGCTCGGTGCCCTGCTCGGGCGCCCCGGGCTCGTGCGCACGAGCAAGACGCCCGGCTCGACCGTGCTGCTCAACCTCTTCGAGGTGGAGGTGGCGGGGCCGGAGGGACCGACGCAGCGCGTGCGTCTGGTCGACCTGCCCGGCTACGGGTTCGCTGCGCGAGGTGCGCGTGAGCGTGCCCGGCTTGCGGCCCGGATCGAGGCCTATCTCGCGGCCCGGCGCTGCACGGCCGTATTGTTGTTGCTCGACCTGCGGCGGGGCGTGCTCGATGCCGATCTCGAGTTCGTCGAGGCCGCGGCGGCCCACGCCCATCGATTGGTCCTCGTTGGTACGAAAGTCGACAAGATTCCGCGTTCGCGCAGGGGGGCTGCCCGCCGTCGGATCGCGGACGCCTTCGGCGTTGCGCCGCGGGACGTCCACGTGACGTCGGCGCGTACGAGGGAGGGCGTGGCGGGCCCCGGCGGGCTCACCGAACTCCTCTGCGATCTTGCCGGCGGCGAACGATCCATCGACGTCGCGCGGTCGACCCTCGAGATCGATGGGTAGTACGGATGCCGGTGCGGCCATCGTGTCGTTCGGCCCGAACGATGCGGTCGGGTTGGCGGAGGCGGAGGTCGGCTGCTTCGATCGTCCGTGGTCGGCCGAGGCCTACGCGACGGAGATCGCCCGGCCGTTCGGGCAGGTGTTCGGGGTGCGAGGCCCCGGGGGATCCATCGTGGCGGCGTGCTGCCTGTGGACGCTGCCGCCATCCGGCGAACTCCTGCGGATCTTCACGGTGCCGTCGGCCCGTCGGCGAGGCTTGGCCGCCGCCCTGCTCGGGAGGGCGGCGGATCTGGCGCGGCGGGCGGGCTGCCGCGAGGTGCAGCTGGAAGTCGATGCGCGCAACGCGCCCGCCCGCAGGCTCTATGCCCGGTCGGGATTTTCGGAGATCGGGCGGCGCGGCGACTACTACGGGCCAGGGGGCGACGCGTTGATCCTCTCCCGCCGGCTCGTCCCGGGGACGCCCGATGCCCCCCTCGACGGCACCCGTCCACTGTCCTAGAAACGCGCCGTGCTCGCCCCCGAGGACCAGCCCGCGCGGCCGTCGAGTGTGGCGGCGTCGGACGCCGCGTTCTTCGAGGGACGTCTAGCGGAGCGCGAGACGTTGTCCGGGGGGTACGTGCGGCTGGTCTTCGCCTACGCGGAGGGGCCGGACCTGCGAGCGGTCGCGCCGGGCCGCTTCGTCATGGTGCGTGGTCCTTGGGAGGAGGATCCCACGGGGCCCCGGGCGTTCTCGATCCTCGACGCACCGGCGTCGGATCGGCTCGAGATCCTGCTCAAGGTCTATGGCCGCGGCACCCGACGTCTGGCGGCGATGCCGGTGGGAGCGCCCGTGACCATGACGGCACCCCTCGGCCGAGGGTTCGATCCAACGACGGCCGATGGCCCGCGGCGCCTGTTGGTGGCGGGCGGCGTGGGCCTGCCGCCGCTCCATCTCCTGGCGCGACGTGCGGCCGCGGCCGGGCTTTCCGCCCGCATCGAGTTCTTCTACGGCGGGCGGAACGCCGACGACCTCGTGCTCGTCGAGCCCCTGTGCGAGGCCGGCATCGGCGTGGTGTTGGCCACCGAGGACGGCAGCCGCGGCGTGCCGGGCCGTGTCACGGTGCCCCTCGCGGACCGGCTCGCGCGCGCCGCCCGAGCGGGGGAGGCCGTCGAGGTGTGCGCCTGCGGTCCCGAGGGCATGCTGCGGGCGGTCCGATCCCTGGCGCTCGAGACCGGCGTGCCGACGCAGCTTTGCCTCGAGGCGAACATGGCCTGCGGGTTCGGGGCGTGCCTCGGCTGCGCCGTTCCGGTGTACGGCCCGCGTCCCTATCGCTACTGCTGCACGGACGGCCCGGTCTTCGACGCACGGGAGGTGCGATGGTGACTGCGGCAGGGCCCCTCGACCCGTCCTCCGTGGATCTTTCCATGGACTTTGCGGGGCTTTCGTTGCCCCATCCCGTCATGGTGGCCTCGGGGTGCTTCGCCTATGGTGAACCCTACGCCCGCTTCTTCGATCTGCGTGCCCTCGCCGGGATCGCGACCAAGGGCATCTCGCCGGCGCCGCGGGCCGGCAACCCCGTCCCGCGCATCTGGGAGACGGCCGCGGGCATGCTCAACAGCATCGGCCTCGAGAACGTGGGGGCCGAGGTGTTCTTGCGGGAAAAACTGCCGTTTCTGGCCGACCTCGGCGTCTCGGTCTGGGTCAACTTCTTCGGCGAGGACTTCGACGCCTACGTCGCCTGTGCCCGGGCCCTCGACCGGGGCAAGGACCGGATCGACGTGCTCGAGATGAACGTCTCGTGCCCCAACATCCAAAAGGGCGGGATCGAGTTCGGGATGGTGCCCGAGGTGGCCCACGATCTGGTTCGCGCCTGCGTCGCCGTGACCGACATCCCCATCGTGGTCAAGCTCTCGCCCAACGCCCAGGACAACGTGGCCATCGCCGACGCGGTGCGCTCGGCCGGGGCGGTCGGCGTCTCCCTGATCAACACCGTGACGGGGATGGCCATCGACGTGCGCACTCGAAGGCCGCGGCTGGCGACGACCTACGGCGGGCTCTCGGGGCCGGCGATCAAACCCATCGCCCTGCGCATCGTCCATCAGGTCCATCGCGCCCTGCCGGACCTACCCATCTGTGGCATGGGCGGGATCCGCACGGGGGAGGACGCCCTCGAGTTCGTCCTGGCGGGCGCGCGCTGCATCCAGATCGGTACCGCCAACTTCGCCGAACCGACCGTCGCCCTGCGTGTACTCGACGAACTGCGGCGCCTGTGCGCCGAACTGGGTATCGCGCGCCTTGCCGACGTGGTGGGCGACGTGCGCCCGTGGCCTGCCGAGCCGGCGTGGAAGGAGGCGAGGGTATGACCTGCGAGACGTCCCTCGTTCGGGTCGAGGCGGTGATCCGTCCCTTCGTGCTCGACGACGTCAAGGAGCGGCTCCAGGAACTCGGCATCGGTGGGATGACCGTGCTCGAGGTCCGTGGGTTCGGTCGTACGGGCGGCCGCCAGGAGATCCATCGTGGGTCGGCGTACGTCATCGACTTCATTCCCAAGCTCATGATCCAGGTCGTCGTTCCCGCCGAACGTGCCGAGGAGGTCGTCGAGGCCATCCGCACGACCGCGGCGACGGGGCGGATCGGCGACGGCAAGATCTTCTTGGTTCCCATTGCAGACGCCGTCCGCATTCGCACGGGCGAGCGCGGCGAAGACGCCATCTGATCTCCCGTACCTCCAACCACCAAGGAACGAACGACAAGCCATGGATTCGCAGAACCTCCGTCCCGAACTCCGCACCCCCGGAGACGTCCTCGCATTTGCCCGCGAGCAGGGCATCGTGATGGTGGACGTCCGTTTCATCGACCTGCTCGGAAGCTGGCACCACTTCACGATGCCCGTCCACCAACTGACGGACGACGCGTTCGAGCGGGGTTACGCCTTCGACGGTTCGTCGATCCGCGGATGGAAGTCCATCGAGGCCTCCGACATGTCCGTCGTGCCGGACCCTTCCACGGCGCTGGTCGATCCGTTCGCCGCCGAGCCGACCCTGATCCTCATCGGGGACATCCACGATCCCATGACGGGACAGGACTACGAGCGGGATCCTCGCTCGTTGGCGCGGCGGGCGGCCGCCTACCTGCGGGGCACCGGCATCGCCGACACGGCCTATTTCGGGCCCGAGGCCGAGTTCTTCGTCTTCGACGACGTGCGCTACCACAACCGGGGGCACGAGGCCGGGTACGCCGTCGACTCGGAGATCGGGGCCTGGAACACGGGCCGCGAGGAGTTCCCGAACCTCGGGTACAAGGTGCGCCCCAAGGGGGGCTACGTGCCGGTGCCGCCGGCCGACGCCCACCACGATCTGCGGACCGAGATGTGCATGGTGCTCGAGCAGGTCGGCCTCGTCGTGGAGCGCCATCACATGGAGGTGGCCAGCGGCGGGCAGGCCGAGATCGACTTTCGCTACGACGAGCTGTTGCGCCAGGCCGACAACCTGACCCTGTTCAAGTACGTGGTCCGCAACGTGGCGCGCCGCGCCGGGAAGACGGTCACGTTCATGCCCAAGCCCGTCTTCGCCGACAACGGCAACGGCATGCACACCCACATGAGCCTGTGGAAGGAGGGCAAGCCCCTCTTCGGCGGGGATGCCTACGCCGGGCTGTCGGACGTCGGGCTCCACTTCCTCGCAGGGATCCTCCACCACGGTCCGGCGCTGTGTGCGTTCACGAATCCCACGACGAACAGCTACAAGCGGCTCGTGCCGGGCTACGAGGCACCCGTGCGGCTGGCCTACAGCGGACGGAACCGTTCGGCGGCCATCCGGATCCCGGCCGAGGCGGCGCGCTCGACCAAGGCGGCCCGCATCGAATTTCGCACCCCCGACCCCATGGCGAACCCCTACCTGGCGTTCTCGGCCCTGCTCATGGCCGGGATCGACGGGATCGTGCGTAGGCTCGATCCGGGAGAGCCGCTCGACCGGGACATCTACAACCTGTCGGCCGAGGAACTCGCCGACGTCCCGAGCGCTCCGGCATCGTTGGACGCGGCCCTCGATGCCCTCGAGCGCGATCACGGGTTCCTGCTCGAAGGCGGGGTGTTCAACCCCGACATCCTGCGGGCCTGGATCGACTGGAAGCGCACCCACGAAGTGGACGCGCTGCGGTTGCGGCCCCATCCCTTCGAGTTCGAGCTCTACTTCGACGCGTGACCGGTCCGCCGAGGGGCGCCCGGCACCGACCGCGATCTCGCCCGGGTGGGGGGTAGGCGGGGGCGGGCCCGCCGTGGCCGCGATGTTGCGGGCGGGCGAGCCGGTTCGGTACCCTTGCGCCACGTGAGTGAGCCCTCCCGCGGCATTTCGCGGTCGTCGCGCGTCGCGGCGGCACTGCTCGATCGCATGCCCCATCCGGTGGGGGAGGCGGCGGCGCGAGCCCTCGGCCGGGTCGCGCGCGTGCGGCTGCCGGTGCGCGTGTCGCGTTGGGTCGTTCGGCGCTACGCGCGTCACTTCGACGTCGCCCTGTCGGACGTCGATCCCCTGGCCCTCGAGGAAGGGTTCGCCACCCTCGACGCGTTCTTTACCCGCCGGCTGCGCTCCGGGATCCGCATGGTGGACCGGGATCCGGACACCCTGGTCTCGCCCTCCGACGGCACCTTGCGTGAGGTGCTCGACCTCGACGACGACGCCGAGGTCACGGTCAAGGGGCGTGCCTACAGCCTTTCGGGACTGCTCGCCAACCCCGACCATGCCCGGGCGTTCCGGGGGGGCAAGATCGCCAGCATCTATCTGCATCCGCGGGACTACCACCGCGTTCACTGCCCGACGGACGCCCTCGGACACGAGGTGACCCTCGTTCCCGGTCGCCTCCTTCCGGTCAACGACGCGGCCGTGGAGCGGCGCCCGGATCTCTTCGCCCGTAACGAGCGCATGATCCACATGCTCGAAGCAGGGTGCGGACCGCTCGCGGTGGTGATGGTCGCGGCCTTCGGCGTGGGGCACATGACGTGTAGCTACGCTCGGATCGAGCCCCATCCCCGCAAGCTGCGGCGTCACACCCTCGATCCCCCCGTTCGCCTCGCCAAAGGCGACGAAATCGGGGTGTTCCATCTCGGCAGTACGGTCCTCGTCGCCGTGCCGCCGGGGGTCGAGGTCGTCGCGCCCTTGGGACGGATCCGCTTCGGCGCACCGCTGTTCAGGGAGGCTCGCCCTTGACCGACCGGCAAGACCCCGGGACGCTTGCGGGCGCGTCGTTGGAGCTTGCGGCCGAAGTTTCGGCCCAGCCGGCGGTGGCCCCCCTCGACGCCCTGGATGCCGAGGTGGTCGAGCGCCTTGGGTTGCCGACGGCCGCGCCCGAGGTCGCCGCCGAGGGGACGGCCGCGGACCTCGCCTCGCCGCCACCGTTCGCGACGACGGAGGACGACGATGAGGAATATGGTGCGCCGGCCATCTCGGGCGAGTTCGTCGTGGTCGATCCGGACGAGCCGGCCACCGAAGCCCCGTCCGTCGATGGGAGCGAGGATGTTGCGGCGGCGGCGCCCGTGGCCGTCGAGACCCCCCTCGGCGCGGACGTTCACCTGGTGGTCACCCCGGGGGGCTTCGATGGGGCGGCCGAGGCACCTTCGGGGCCGCCTTCGTCCATCGAACCGCCGGCCGGAGTCGATGCCGGGGGAGAGGAGCACGGCGAGGCGCCGCACGGCGACGCATCGGCGGCGCCGGTGTCCCCGAACGCCGCCGCGGGGATCGAAGGGAACCTGGCGGACCCGGCCCTCGCGTCGGCCGAAGGTGCGACGGGCACGGCCGATGTCGGCGCCCCCGCCGCGGAACCGGCCCCCGAGGCAACCGTCCCGCGGGCCGAGGTGGACGCCTCCATCGACCAGGTCGCGGATCGGGACATCCCCGCCACGCCCGAGGGGGCTACGGAGGTGTCCTCGGATGCATCGTCGGATCGCGCCGCAACGTCGGCCTCCGAGCCGGCGTCCGAGTCCCCGCCCGACGCCTCGGGGGTCGAGGCCATCGCCAGCGGGCCGTCGCTGTTCATCCCTCGGCTGACCCGGGACGAGCCTCCGCTGCCGTTGCCCTCCGAGGTCATCGTCGACGACGAGCCCCGGGGCGCTCCCGAAGCGCCCTCGCCCGAGGACGCCGTGCACGCGTCCATCGAAGTGGTCGAGGATGCCGAGGAGATCGAGGCCGAGGAGCTGCTCGAGGAGGCCACCGACGAGCAGGCGCCTCCGGTGGCTCCTCCGCCGGCGCCGCGGGAGCGACGCCGGCGCAAGCACTGGGCGGATTCGGTGTTCGGCGACGCCTACCCGTCCCTCGAACCCGAGGACATGGAGGAGGTGGCCAAGCGCGATGCCGCCTTCATCGTCGAACAACTCGGCCTCGAACCGGGCGCACGGATCCTCGACGTCGGTTCGGGCTCGGGGCACCTGGCGCTGGCCTTCGGCGAACTCGGCTTCTCGGTGCTCGGCGTGGACAACTCGCTGCCCCAGGTGCTGCGCGCCTCGGAGCGCCTGGCCACCCGGCCTGAACTCGAGGAACGGGTCTCGTTCATGCACGGGGACATGCGGGCCCTTCCGACCGACGAGACCTTCGACGCCGTCGTCTGCATCGGTACGACGTTCGGATACTTCGAGGAAGAAGTGAATCGCCAGGTGCTCGAACACCTGCGCGACCACGTGCGGCCGGGGGGCGGCCTCGCCCTCCAGATCATCAACCGCGATCACCTGGTGAGCCGCCTTCCCGTGCGGTCGTGGTGGCAGGGGCGCAACTGCATGGTGCTCGACGAGGCCGAGATGAACTTCTTCGCCAACCGCCTGCGCGTGCACCGCACGGTGGTCTTCGACGACGGGCGCCAATACGAGCACTACATGTTCATCCGTGCCTACACGCTGCACGACATCGGCAAGCTCGTGTCGTCCACCGGCCTTGCGGTCCAGGACGTAAGCGGCAGCCGCCACACGCCGGGCAGATTCTTCGGTGCCACCTCGCCCGACATCTGGATCTTCGCCCAGCGGCCCGCCGACGACGCCGAGGAGTGATCGGTCCGGACGCCAGGTGCGGCCTTCGCGCCGACCCTGACAGGGATGTCCGGATCGGGGGTTGCGCGGGTGACACGGAATGCCACATGGGGAACGTGCGTCTCGATCCGCGGCCACACCGCTCCACGGTGAAACCTCGAGGGGGCGCATCCGTTTCCCATGGGAACCCGACCCGGAAAGACGGCCCCGAATTTGCATCTGGATCGTGGGCGCGACCGACCGATGACACCTCACTCGCATGTGCTCTCCACACCTACATCGTCCCCTCCAGCTCGGGGGCATAACCGGCGAGGTGTTGCGGTACGGGCCGTGACCTTCTTCCGCTCCGGGGCCTCTACCCGACGAAAGGACTCCTGACCATGGCACGACGCAACGTCACACGAGGCGCACCGCCGCGCATCGCCCGCTCCTGGGGAACCCGCACTTCCAAGGGCGGGACGGGGGGCGCGCGCGGCGACGACGGGGAGAGCACGCTCGGCACGTACTTCCGCGAGATGGCCGAATCCAACGTGATGTCGGCGGAGGAGGAGGCGCGCGCCGCCCGCTCCATCGCACGGCGACGGGCCGAGTACTGGCGGGCCCTGCTCATGTACCCGCCCTACTGCGAGGCGATCCTCGACTTCATGCTCGAGAACCTCGACGACGAGGATGCGGCCGATCCGGAGCTGTCGCGCCATGTCGGCGAGTTGCGCCGCAGCGTCCGGCGCCTGCGCAAGCGCCGGACGAAGGCGAACGAGGATGCGTTCGGCGTGGCCGCGAGCAAGGTCGCGCTCGCGGTAAGCTACATGGACACCGACAGCCTGATCTCCGATCAGGTGGCGGCCGACCTCGACACCCTCGAAGCCGGCTACCGGTACGGTATCTCATTGGACGTACGTCCACCCCGCCGTGGCAGCAGACCGTTTCGCGACTTCGTCACGCGGGTGCGTCAGGCGCAGGCCGCCCTGCGTGCCGAAAAACACGCGTTCGTCCGCAAGAACCTCCGGTTGGTCGTCAGCATCGCGCGTCGCTTCAATCACGGCAAGCTGCCCCTTTCGGATCTCATTCAAGAGGGCAATATCGGATTGATGAAGGCGGTCGATCGCTTCGATCACCGCCGGGGTTTTCGATTCTCGACGTACGGGAGTTGGTGGATCCGTCACGCCATCAGTCGGGCCATCGCCGACAAGGGGCGCGAGATCCGTCTGCCGGTGCACATGCTCGATGCCCACCAGCGGCTGGTGCGGGCCCGGCGGGAACTCGAACACCGACTCGGGCGCGAGCCGTCCATGGAGGAGATCGCCGCCCATGCGAAGGTCCCCAAGTCCAAGGTCGAGAAGCTCGATCCGGCCGTACTCGACCCCCCGGTGAGTCTCGAGCGCATGGTCTCCGGCGACGACGACCGCAAGGTCGCGGATTTCCTGGAAGACGATCGCACGCCGCTGCCGAGCGAACGCATCGAGGCCGAGGACATGCACGATCAGGTGCGCAAGATCATCCGTCAGCTTCGCCCCATCGAAGCCGACATCCTGCGCAAGCGGTTCGGGCTCGCCAGCGACGAGGACGGCCTGACCCTCAAGGAGATCGGTCGGCACTACCAGCTTTCGCGCGAGCGTATTCGCCAGATCCAGGAGCAGGCCCTGATCAAGCTGCGCCGCGAGCTCGAACGCCGCGAAGCCACGTAGGCGGGCCGCGACCGCCCGGGCGGCGACGCTACGGCGGCCGGGGCGCCCTGCCTGCCTACGGGGGCAGACGCGCGCTCGCGGAGCCTGCTAGCCTTCGCCCGCCATGGTGCGTCCACGCCTCTCGACGGTCTGCGTGCTGCTCGCCGCCTGCGGGGGATCGGCCGGAATCACCACCCTCGAACCCGTGCGGGGCAGCATCGAGGGCGGCGATCCCGTGCGCATCGAAGGCGCGGGATTCGTTGGTCACGGACCGGCGGTGGTCTACGTGGGGGCCGAGCACGCCCGTGGCGTCGTCGTCGAAGGGGATCGGCTGATCCGCGTGCTCACCCCCCCGGCCGAGGCTCCCGGCGAGGTGCCCGTCGAGGTCCACTTTGCCGACGGGACGGTCTACGAGGCGCCGGTATCGTTCGTCTACGAGGCGAAGGGCCGGGTGCTGCGGATCGATGGCCGGCGCGGCCCGCGTTGAGGGGCTTCGGCTGACGCCGATCCGGCCGTCCACGCGGGTGTCCCGCGTCGCGCCTAGGGGCGCTCGATCCGAAACAGCCGCTGGCCGATGAGGAGCGTCGTCCCGAACCCGACCACGTCGCCCGACCGCACGCGTACGTAGGTGCCGTTGGAACTGTCGAGATCCTCGAGGAAGATCCCGGCGTCGGTACCGACGATGCGGGCGTGGGTGCCGGAGACGTAGCCGTCCTGGGGGAAGGTGATGTCGCCCTGTTCGCGGCCGAGGGTGACCGTCTCGGCGGCGAAGGGCCATGCGGCCGAGGGAAGGTCCGGGTCCACGAGGACGACGACCCGCCCCCAGTACCCCGGGTTGGGACTGCCCATCTTCTCGGTGCCGTCTTCGTCAGGGGTCGGCTCGGGCAATTCCTCGAAGCGCAGGAGCTCCTGGCCGATGCGGAAGCAGTCGCCGTCCCGAATCTCGGTGCGCCCTTCGAGCCGGAAGAAGATGCCGTTCAAGGAGCCGTGGTCCTCGACGCGCACACCGCCTTCGGCGGGTACGATGGTCGCGTGCTCGGGGTCGAGGTAGGTGTCGTCGGTCCAGGGGGGGCCCTCGTCGCGTCCGACCTTGAGGGCCTCGTTCTGCAAGAGACGCTCACCAACGGGTTGGCCGTCCGCTCCGAGCATGACCAGGCGCGCCGCGTGGACCGTCCCCGGCGCCGTACCGCCCGCTGCATCCGGAGACAGGAAGACCGTCCGGGCCGACCCCACGTCGGCGGCCGTGGGCATGGCCGCGGCACCGCCGGCGGGAGGCACGATGCCGGGTGGAGGGGCGGCGACCGGCGCCGGGGCGGGAGCGGCCGGTGGGACGACCGGCTGGGGTTGGGCCTGTGCGGGTTGCGAAGGCGCCGCGCCGAGGGGGGTGCCGCACCGTCCGCAGAAGTTGAAGCCCTCCGGGTTCTGCGTACCGCACTTGGGGCACACGCCCGGTGCGGGCGAAGCGGTGGCGGCAGCACCGGGCGACGGCACCTCGGGCGCTGCCGGTGCGTGGGCGGACGATGCGGGGGGCACGGGCGAACTCGCCGGCGCGGGCCGCGGCACGGCAGCTTCGGGCGCAGGTGCGTTCGCCCGTCCGACCTCCGGCGTGCGGGCCGCGGGGGACGATTCGGTCGGAGGTGCCACCGGCTCCGGCGCGGCGACGGCCGAAAGCTTGGCACCGCAGCCGAGGCAGAATTTGTAGTGGTCTTGGTTCTCCTTGTGGCACTTCGGACAGACGATCATGACATGCCCCCCGGAGGATGGCCGATCTCCACGCGCAGGAGTTGTTGGCCGAGAAATACGTAGTCACCGTGGACGAGTTCGGTGGCGGCGGAGATCCGCACGAAGGTGCCGTTGCGCGACCCCGTGTCCGACAGGACGATGCGTCCGTCCGGGTGGCGGTCGAGGCGGGCGTGGTGGCCGGAGATGAATCGGTCGGTCGGGAAGTCGAGATCGTTGCCCTCGCGGCCGATCGTGAGGCTGTCACCGTTGGCGCTGGCGATGCGTCCGTCGGAGCCGCCGGCGAGGCACTGCACGACGCGGAAGGAACCCTCGGGTTGGGGACTGCCGTAGAAGTAGGTGCCGGCCGGGGAGGGCTGGCCCCCGGAGTAGGGGCGCGCGTCGAGGCGAAGCAATTCCTCGCCCACGAGGAAGGTGTCGTCCTGGGCGAGGGGGACGGGTTGCTTGATCCGCACGAAGACGCCGTTGCGAGAGCCGAGATCCTGCACGAAGAGCCGCCCCTGCTGCGTCGTGAACTTCGCGTGGGAAGGACTCAGGAACGGGTCGTCGGCGAACACGATGTCGCCTTGGGTGCGGCCGACGACGGTGGTGGCGGCGTGCAGGTGATAGGTGGCGCCGTCCTGTCCCCCGCCCTTGATCACCACGAGCCGCGGCACGACGTCCTCCTGCTGAAGGGCGCCGAAGAACATGGTCTTGGGGGCTCCCCGGTCCGGGGCGGCGGCGAGGGGTTGGCCGGTCACCGGGTCGAAGCGGTGTTGCGGTCCCGCAGCCGAGGGAGCCGGGGCCGCCGGGGCCGGTCCCGGGGCGGCCGTGGAAGCTGCGGGGGGTTGGGCGGGCATCACCGGTTCGGGCGCCAGGACCGTTCCACACCGACCACACACCTGGCCCCGAATCGGGTTGAGATGGCCGCAGACGTGGCACGCGAGCCCGATCTCCATGGTGCCGCCATCGTGCGCGTCGCGGGGCGCAGTGTCAATCGACGGCGCCCACACGGAACGGGCGTCGGGTCAACGCCGGTATCGGCACAAAGCCCTCTTCGAGGATGCGACGGGCACGCTCGCGCTCGGCCGGGGTGCCTTCGCGGGCCAGGTCCTCGAGGATCCGCGGCAAGAGGGCTTCGATGCGCTCGATCGATGCCGCCGACAGGGGGCGCGCCGGCGGTCCTTCCATCACCTCCGCGAGCCAGGCACGCAGGGCGCCGGCGCGGTGGCCGTAGGGCAGGAAGCCCGTGCCGGAGATGGCGGCGCCCGCGGCGGCACCCGCGGCCCGGGAGTAGGCCGACCACGTCACCGGCGGCGGCCGGGGCGTGCGCCGGTCGGGCTCGAGGATCCGTGCGAGGGCCGTGACCGAGGCCCGGCGGGCCGGCCCCGGCGGACCCAAGACTCGCCGCAGCAGGGCCACGAGGACCTCGTCGGTGGGTTCGGCGGCGACGCCCAACGCGAAGGCGCCCCACGTGGACCGGGACGCGTCGGGGCCTCGGAGGGCCTCGAGCCAGCGCCGGTCGGCACCCATGGTCACCGCTTCGGCCACGGGGCAGAGCAGGTGGGCGGTCTGGCGGTCGGTCAGGCGACTCGGCTGGCGCCGCCCAGTGCGTGCCAGGTCGATCGCCCCGTGGGGAGGGGGCTCGAGCAGACGGACGATGGCGAGACAGGCGGGGGCCACCACGGCGTCCCTCGGGTTTTCGGCCGCCCGTACGAGGAGACGTCGCGGCGCGTCCGGGGTGTCGGCCATGGCCATGGCCCACCCGGCGGAGCGGGCCACCACCGGGGAGGCCGGCCCGGCCGGGGCTGCCATGCCCACGGCCCACGCCGCGAGGGTGTCGAGCACCTCCGCATCGCCCACCGTTGCGGCCGCATGCAGCAGCACGAACCGAGTGGCGTCCTGCATGCGACGGGCGACCTGGGGCGCTTCGGGGCGGGGCACCAGGGAGGACCCTGCGCGCAGCAGGTCCCCGGCCAGCCCCTTGCGGTCGAGGGCGACCACGTAGGCCGCCGCCCGAGCCCGATCGGCCGCCGTACCGGCACGGATCGCCCGGCGCAGGACGGCGTCGAAGGCGGCTGCGGCCTCGGGGGTGGAGGTGGCGCTGCGCAGCTCGGCAGGCGAAAGGCGCGCCGCGACCTCGAGCAGGAAGCCGTCGAAGGCCGCCTGTCGACTCCCTGCGCCCTTGGCGAGGAAGCGTTCGAAGAGGGTGCTCGGGGCGACCAATCCGGTGGAGAGCAACGCCTTGCCGGCCGCGAGGGCGTCGTCGGGGGCGCCGTCTTCGGCGACGGCCGAAAGCGCCGCGACGGCGCGAGCCCGATGCCCCTGCAGCAGGTCCACGCGGGCCGCCGCCAGCCGCCCGCGGGCGCCGTCGAACCCCAGGGCCGCCGCCGCCGCGTAGGCGGCCGCGGCCGCCTCGAGATCACCCCGTTCCTCGAAGCGTGCGCCGACGGCCAAGAGGGCGTCGGGGCGGTTACGGGAGACATCCGCCCTTCGAGCCCGTTCGATGGCCTCTTCGGTGCGTCCCGCATCCACGGACAAGAGGGCCAGCTCGCGGTCCCGTTCCGCCCGCTCGGCGTCGGAGCGGGCCGGGGCGCGGGCGAGGACCTCGAGGGCCTCGTCGGGACGACCCGCGCGGCGAAGGCTGCGGGCGAGTTCCTCGACGGCCCACGGCGCGTTGCGGGCGATTTCCACCACGGTGCGCCGAACGGCCACGGCCTCTTCGTGGTGGCCTGCGCGGGTGTGGATCTCCGCGAGCAGCCGTCCGGCCTCGATGGCTTCGTCCACCGGGTCGGCGGCATCGAGGAGCCGCTCGAGGCGATGGATCTCGATCTCGAGGGTCCGGCTCCGATTGCGCAGCCGTCCCGTGAACAGGAGATCCACGATACGGGTGCGGGCCTCGTTGCGCATGGTCGCCTCGGAAGGGGACCGCGCCAGGGACGCGACGAGTTTCCAATGAGCGAGCGCCGCATCGTCCTGGCCGCCCCGCTCGCGCATGATGGCCATGGCGCGGTGGTACGCCGGGACCTCCGGGGCTCGTTCGAGGGCCGCCCGAAGTTCGGCCACGGCCCGGTACAGGTGGCCGTGCTCGGCGAGCAGCTCGGCGAAGCGCGCCCGGCCGGCATGGGCCGGGCGTGTGATCTTGGGCAATCGCGACCACACGGCGAGGGCCTCGTCCCGCTTGCCGAGGGCATGGAGTTGCTCACCGAGGGCCACGACGGCCCGCTCGTCCCGGGGACGGGCCTTCGCCCACGCCCGGGCCACGTCGAGGGCGCGGGCTTCCTCGCCGCGGACGTTCCAGAAGTCCACCAGGGCCGCCAGCGTCGCGCCGTCCCGGCGTTGGACCTCGGCCAGACGCTCGGCGAGCCGGACCGCGTCGGCGATGCGCCCGGCGTCGTAGAGGCGCCCGGCCACCTCGAGGTGCTGTTCGACGGCCTGAGGGGTTCGGGGGGACGTGCGCGTGACCACGGCGACGGCGGCATCGAGGTCGCCGGCGTCGAGCAGGGCCGTTACGTAGGCTCCCCGGATCTCCGGATCCTTCGGGTCGGCGCGATACGCCGCCGCCAGCGCCTCGCGCCCGTCCTTTCCGCGCTCGTAGCGGAGGATCCCGAGAACGTAGGCCACGACCGGGTCGTCGGGGTGTGCCTCGGCCAGCCTCGCCAGGGTGCGTTCGGCCTCGTCGAGCCGGCCGAGGGCCCGCCATGCGGCCACGTGGACCGTCCATGCCGCTCGACGCAGCGACCGTGGGCGGGCTTGCTGCGCCACCTCGAGCGCAAGCTCCGCCGCTCCGGCGTGGCGTCCGAGCCTGGCCCGGGCCCTGGCCCACGCGAGCTGGATCTCCCATCGCGACGTGCCCTTCGCCGCATCCCTGGCCCGCCGGTATGCGTCGTCCACGACGGGCGCGTCGCCGGCCTTCGTGGCCGCGTCCGCCAAGACGAGCCAGTTCTCCCGCGAAGGCGTGCGCCGGGCGAGGTTGCGCGCGGCCTCGACGGCCTGCCGGTGGTCGCCGGCGCGCCGCGCCAGCGCAAGGCGCGCGCGCTCGACGGCGACCGAAGGGTGCGTACGGGCGGTTCGGGACAACAGGGCGAGGGCCTCGGCCGTGGCACCGGTTGCATCGAGGGCTTCGGCGCGCAGGAGCGAGAGCGCGGGCTCGAATCGCTCGGCGTGGCCGGCGACGGACGCGAGGACCGTGACGGCCTCGGCGGGGTCGCCGTACCGCATGAGGGCGCGGGCGTAGACGATGCTCCACGCCGGATCCTGTGGGGCCTTCCGGACCTTCGAACGCAGGCGGGCCAGGGCCTTCCGGGCGCCCAAGGTGCGGACGAGGGCCCGCAGCTGCGGGCGGTCGAAGGGGCGCCGGTGCAAGGCGGCCAGGCGCTTGCCTACGAGCGCTTCGTCGTCGGGCCGGCGGGTGATGCTCCAGTCGTCGGCGGGGGCGGCTGCCGTTGCGGCCTCGGGCGCGGCCACGGCCAGGAGCGCTGCCCAGACGACGGGACGGAGCGCGGGGCGATCCATGCGGATCCCAGCCTAGCAGCTCGCAGCGCCGCGGGGGCCGTCGTGGTATCGTGCGCGCCGGGATGGGACCGCACGACAATCGGCGAATCCTGCATCGGACGTTGCTTCTGCCGGCCCTATGGGCGGTGGGCTGCGCCTCCGGGGGGGCGTCGGGGGCGACGGGACCGTGGACCCACGGCGGAGGGGACCAGGGCACGACCACCGCAGCCACCGGGACCTCGACGGAGGGGGCGACGACCCAGGCGAGCGGCACCTCCGCGGGTACGGCGGCGGGCAGCTCCGCCGGATCGGGCACCGTGGGGACGGCGACCGCCTCGTCCACCGGTGCGGGAGACGGCCCCTCGACGACCGGGCCGAACTGTCCGGGGGCGCCATTTCGCGTGGACGTGCCGAACGCTTGGCTCGACGACGTGGTCGCGACGCCGGACCGGATCGTGGCGGTCGGGTGGACGGAGGGGCAGGGCGGACGCCTGTTCGCCTTCGACCCGTGCGACGGCACCATGGCCGACGAACGCACGGTGCAGTTCGATGGCCAGACGGGCACGCGGCTGCGAGCGGTCGGATGGGTGGACGACGTCCTCCTGGCCGCGGGGGATACGCCCACGGCGAACGACCCGCGGCAGGGGCTCTACCTGCGGGTCGTGCCCGACACCCTGCAGAGCCAGTGGGAGGTGCCCCTACACGGCTCCTCGGGGGAGGACCTCCTCGGCGACTTCGCGGGGGTCGGCGGCCGGATGTTTCTCGTCGGCTACACGACGCCGGCCGAGATGCGGCCGTGGCTCGTCACCGCGGACACTGCGGGCGGCGCCTGCGGCTTCCCGTGGACACCGAACGGAGGCGCGAGCGGCGAGGTGCGGGCGGTGACGATCTGGCAGGACAAGGCGCTCGCGGCGGGACACGCCGCCGGGGGCCACCTGCTGCGCTACGCCCTCGACTGCGCCTGTCCGTGCACGCCGGAGGCCGAATACCCCTTGAGCCTCGGTTTCGGAGAGGACGACGTCCTCGTCAACGGGCTGGCCACCTTCGGCAACCAGATCCTCGGGGCCGGGGTGTACTGGACGGGGGGCAACCAGACGAACCTCGAGGCCTTCCTCGTGGCGGTCTCGCCCCTCTCGGGGGTCGTGTCGGCCACCTGGACCCTCGACCCGACCCCGACCGGCGACGGGTTCCTCGCGGTGGACGTGGGAGACGGCTTCGTCGTGGCGGCGGGCGGCAAGGGGTGGGACGGGGTCTCGCAAGCGTTCGTGGGGGCCGATGCCTGGGCGACCGCCTTCACCGTGCCCCTTTCCAACGGGGCGAGCCCGGCGTGGTCCTTCGAACCGGGCGGCGTGGACGTCCTCACGGCCGTCGACGTGGACGAGGCCCGGGGTGCGGTCTACTTCGTCGGGCTCGCCGGTGGCGAGGGGGTCTTGATGGCATGCACGTCCGACGGAACGTGTCCGCCGTAGGGGGCGAGGTTTTGCGTCCGGCGCGGGCGTGGTATCCCCCGAGCGATGCACGTGGCCTTCCCGGCACGAACCGTCGTTGCGCTGCTCCTCGCCGGTCTGCTCGCCGGATGTCCGGCCAAGACGCCACCTTCGACGCGGGCGCCGAAGACCGAGTCGGGCGACCCGGAGGTGGCGCGTTCCTCGGGGGAGCGGGCCCTCGCGATCCTCGACGATCTCGAGCGGGCCGTCGACGAGGACCGCGCCACGCGGGAGGACCGCAAGCGGGCCTACGCGGAGGTGACGGCCCTGCCGGACGACGGTTCGGCGGCCTACGCCTTCGCCCGGGCGGCCCTGGCCGGTCGCTTGGCCGAGGCCCGCGGGGCCAAGGCCGGGCGCCTGGTCGGCGAGGCCGAAGCCTGGGCCCGCCGGGCGCTCGAACGGGATCCCGAGTTTCGCGACGGGGCCGCCACGAAGCTTCTGGGATCCCTCTACGCCCTGGCGCCGCCCCGGCTGCTGGCCCACGGGGATTCGGAGAAGGGGCTCGAAATGCTCGAGGAACGCGTGCGGGCACGCCCGGACGACCTCGAAGCGCACCTCAGGCTCGCCGAGGCCTACGTCGCCCTCGGCGATCCCGAGGCTGCCATGCCGTCCTTGTGCCTGCTGTGGTCGCGGCGGGGTGAGGTGCGCGGCGACGAGGCGCGGCTGCTTGCGCGTCTTCTGGACGACGTCGGCGGCCCGGAGGTGCTTGCCTGCGAGGGCGGCGGGTAGGGGACCATGGCGTGCCGCCGGGGCCGAGACGGCGGATCCGTCGCCCGGGCACGAGGGCTGCTCGCGGCGGTGGTCCTCGCGGCGTCGGCGTGTGCCCCACTGCTCGCCCCGCCGCAGCGACGGCCCCCGACGATTCGGGGACCGCGGGAGATCCGCGCGCTCTTGTGGCCGGGGATGCCCGGTCTACGCCGTGCCCGGAAGGCGGCCGCCGCGGCCTTGCGCTCCGGGGACTTCGAGGCGGCACGATCGGCCCTCGGCCGGGCGGCCCGGGGGCCCGATGCAGCCGCGGCCCTGGTCGAACTCGGACACCTCGAGCTTCGCCACGGCTTGGTCGGTACGGCGGCGTTGCACCTTGCCCGGGCCGCGTCCCTCGACCCGGACCGGCTGCGAGGTGACCGCGCGGCCTGTGGGGTCTTCCTGCGCCGGGCGGCGGTCGCCGCGGAGGCGGGCGCGTACGCGTGGGCCTATCGCGACGTGGCGCGGGCCGATCGGGCATGCCCCGGCGGGGATGCGGCCCGGGTGGAATTGCGCCGCCGGATCCTCGCGGGATTGGCCCGCGAACGCACCCCCTCCGACGAAGGTACGGAGGTCGCCTCGGCCGTTCGGCGCGAGGTCGCCGCCGCCTCGCCGCAGGCGCTGGTCGCGGCCCTCGTGGCCGAGGCATCCGGCGCCCGCGGCCCGACGCTGATCCCCGACGAGGACCTGCGTGGGATACTCGCGGGCCGTCCCTTCCGCGAGGTGGAGCGGGCGGCGGAGCAGCGCGGCCCCGGGTGGCCGGCCTACGTGCGGTTGCGCCTGCGGCGGGTCGCCGAGGTCCCACGGCACCGCATGAAGAACTTGCACGAATCGGCAGAAGCTCGCGAGTTTGCAAGGCATTTGAGTGACGTTCAGATCGATCTTGGACGCCTCGCGCAGGCCCATGCGGAAGGCCGGGTACCCGCCGGTGCGCTCGTGCGGGCGTGGGTGGTGGCCGGCGACGTGGAGACCGCCATGGCGAGCCTGGCCGACGCCCGTGTCGGCGCGGGCGCCACGGGAGGAGAGGGGGCGTCGGAGGCGGACGATGCCGCGTGGCCGTTGCGCTTTCTTCGGTTCCGCATCGGCCTGGAGGGCGCGCGTCCAGCGCGATTTCTGGCGGAGGGCGCGGATCTGGCGAGGCGAGCTGCGGCCACCCCGCGCGGCCGGGCCCTCATCGCCGACACGATCCGATCGCTCCTGGCCCGGGGGAGGATCTACCCGGCGATGGCCCTGCTTTCGCCCGAGGTCGCCCCGCTGCTCGACGACGAGGTCCACGCGGTGGCCCGGGCGACGACCGTCCTCGAGGCGTGGTGCGGCCAGCGCCCGTGCCGCCGGTGGCCCTCGCGCCACGAGGTGGAGGAGGCAGTCGGCGCCGAGGCGTTGGCGCGGTCGGAGGGGATCGTACGGTTGCGGGGCCCGGGGGCGAAGGTGGGCTGCGTGCCGCCTCCGGTGCCCGCGCCCCTTTCGGCGAGGGGGGGGCTCGCACGCAGGTGGCAGTACCGCATCGAGGCCGACCCGCTCCTGGCCTGCGGGCTCGCACGGGCGCCCGGGGAGGTCCGTCGTGACGTCGTCGTGGCCAGGACGCTCCTGGACCTGTGGAGTCTCGGCGGCGATCTGCCGGACGGGGCCTGGATCGAGGCGGCTCCACTGGCGTTTGCGGTCGGCGACCGGATGCGGGGGCGCCGCCTGCTGCGCACCGGACTCGACGTGGACCCGGGAGCGTGGCGCAGGGCCCTCGACGTCGCCCTCGACGTGGGGGACGACGTGGCCGTGGCCCGGATCCTTCGCGACCGACATGCCCAGGCCGGCAATCTCCCCCTCGATCTCCACCGGACGTGGGTCCTGCGAACCCTGCGCCGGGCGGCGTCGTTCGAGGGGCGGACGCCGGCCGGCACGGTGGCCCTCGCCCGGGCCGTGGAGGACTACGTGCGGGCGGCCCCGGAGGGGCACCGGTGGATGGCGCGGCACCTACTCGTCGATGCCGTCTTGGCGCGGGGGGCCGGCTTCGATCGCGAGACGCTGGCCACCTTGGCCCCCCTGCTGATTCCGGCGGACCGAGCCCCGCGGTTCTCGGACGACGTCCGTCGGCTTGCACGGGCGGGTCGCGGGGAGGATGCGGCACACCCACCTCCGGGGCCGGCCGAGGCCGCCCTATGGCCGGTCGATGCCCTCGTGCCCCTCGGACGGGCCGAGTTCGATGCGGCCGTCGCGGACGGCCGCGTGACGCGGGCCGTGGAACTTGCGGCCGGGCTCCTGTCGGTGGCCGACGACCCCGCGACCGTTGCGTACCTGGCCGGGCGCCTCGAGGCCCTCGCCGCGAAGGTCCCCGGCGCGCTGCCCCGCGTCCGCGCGGTCGTCGCGGTCGTCACCGCGCGGTCGCAACGGAGGACGCCATGAGGCGCGCTCGTCTCGCGCTCGTGCTCGTGGCCCTATCGCTGGCCGGTGTGCTCGCCGCCGTGGCGCGTCCGGCGACGGCGCGAAAGGCCCTTGCACGCACCACGGGCGTCGCGTTGCAGGAGGTGGCCGAGGCTGCGGGACTCGACGTGCTCGCCGAGCCGCTCGCCGTCACGCCGCACGTCCCGTCGTCGGCGCCGGCCTGGACCCGCGAGGCGGTCCTCGAAGCCGTGACGGACGCCGACGCGATGCGGGCCGAACCGTCGGCCGATGCCGCGGTGCTCGTCGAGCCCGTGGGAACGCCGGCGGCCTTCGCCGTTCGTGCGTCCCTGTGGCGTCGGGGATGGGCCGTCGCCTCGCCCGAGCCGGTGGTGGGCCATGCCATGCC
>RFGU01000140.1 GCA_003696955.1 Deltaproteobacteria bacterium
CCGCCGACCCGAAGGCGAGCCTCGTCGCGGACGTGCCCAAGCCACCCGACCTGCGCCCTCCCGATCCCGTGGAGCCCAAGGGCCGCCACGCGCTCGTATCGGTCTTCCTCGCGGCGGCGTTCGGGCTCGTCGTCTGGGGGATCAAGACGCGTGGTTGGTACCTCGAGGAGATGACCGCCACCTTCCTCGGGCTCGGGATCCTCGTCGTCCTCGTGGGACGACTCGGCGCCGACGAGGGCGCACGGACCTTCATCGGCGGCGCCGCCGAACTGACCCTGACGGCCCTGCTCATCGGGTTTGCGCGTGGGATCAAGATCGTCCTCGAAGACGGCAAGATCATCGACACGGTCATCGATGCCGTGGCGACCCCCCTGGCTTCCGCCGGCCCCGAAGCCTCGGCCCTGGGCATGTTCGTATTCCAGAGCATTCTCAACTTCTTCATTCCGTCGGGCAGCGGGCAGGCCTACGTGACCATGCCCATCATGGCGCCCTTGGCCGACCTCACCGGCGTGAGCCGCCAGATCGCCGTCCTCGCCTACCAGTTCGGCGACGGACTCACCAACATGATCGTCCCGACCAACGCGGTGCTCGTCGGGATCCTCGGCATGGCCGGGATCCCCTTCGAACGGTGGTTGCGTTTCATGATGCCGGCGATGGTCCGGCTTTGGCTGATCTGCATCGCGGCCTTGCTCGTCGCGCTGTGGATTGGCTATGATTGAGCTACCATGACTGCGACGCGGAGTGTCTCGCGGACACGGTGGGTTGCGGCGTCGCTGCTCTTCGGAGCGTGCACGATCCCCAATCCCAACGCGACGTCGAGCAGCGGAACGACGACATCGGGCACGGGGGCTTCGACCGGCAAGGCGACGAGCGCCGCCTCGACGTCCACCGGCGTCTCGGACATGGCACCGCCACCGTGTGAACCGTCCGGCACCTGCATCCCCGATGCCCCGCCGGACTGGCAGGGGCCGGTGGTCGTGCTGGAGGGCTCGCCCCTCGATCCCCCCGCGTGCGACATGCCGTGGCCCATGGAGATCCTTCGCGCCAACGCGGGGCTTACGGCCCCGGACCCCGTCTGCGACTGCGCGTGCGAGGCTCCGGAGGGCGGGACGTGTGGCGACGTCACGCTCAAGCGGCACGACTCGAGCTGCCTCGCGGTGCCCACGCTGCAGGTGTCGCTCGCGCCCGATTCGTGCGACGACAACGGCGGCGCTGGTTTTCCGGCGGGGGGCAAGTGGCACGCAGAGCCGTCCGAATACGTGGGCGGCGGGTGTGCCCCGATCCCCACCGAGGACGTTCCCGAGGCCACCTGGGACACCGAGCACGTAATCTGTACGGCGGATGCCTTGCAAGGCACGTGCGAACCGTCGGCGACGTGCCGCCCCGCCCCCCCTGCGGACGCCGTGGTGTGCATCCACAAGGACGGCGACCTTCCGTGCCCACAGCGATCGCCGTACACGAACCGGCAGGTGGTCTTCGGCGGGATGGACGACGGCCGCCGCTGCACCGAGTGTTCGTGCGGCGACCCGGAGGGCACGTGCGCGTCCGAGGTCCGCTTCGTCCAGAACAGTTGCATCGGCGGGGTCCTCGTGGGCTCCCACGCCGTCGACGGCTCGTGCTTCGACGGCCCCATGCTGACCTTCGACTACCTCGCGCTCTCGTCGGCGACGCCGAACGCAACCTGTGCGCCGACCCCCTCCATTCCGGAGGGCGAGGCACTTCCCAAGGAGCCGGTGACCCTTTGTTGCATGTGACCTGCGGCGGTCGCGGCGGCCGGACCGCCGTCACCGGCTCTTTCCGGCAGCGCTCCGGCCGCCCGTGGCGCCGGCATTCGGCGCGATCCCTAACGGCGGCACCTACGGCAACGTGGAGCACCGCCGTCCTACTGACCTTTCTTGCGGCGTGCGCCGGTCCGGCGGCGGGGCGGGGCCGCGATACGCGTTCCGAGCACGGGACGCCCGGCGCGTCGGCCGAAGCGGGGGGCGGAACCGTCGAGTTGCTCTGGTACGTCCCCGCTCCCGAGGCCCGTCCCTCGACCGCCTGCGAGACGCCGCTTTGCCGCAGCCTGGTCGAGGTCCTCGACGGAGCGCGAGAGCGCGTCGATCTGGCCGTCTACGGGGTGCGCGGGGCCCCCGCGGTGGTGGAAGCCGTGGATCGGGCGCGACAGCGCGGCGTCACGGTCCGCGGCGTCGTGGACCGCACACCCGATGGGACGAACATCTACCGGGACACCGACGCCTTCGTCGCCCACCTCGACCGGGTACGGGACGACGGTGCGTACGAGCGGAAGGCGGCCCGCGCGCGTGCTCCCTCGGCCCCCCACGCCCCCCGGTGTCCTCGACCACCCGGTACCCACGGACCCGTACAGTGCCTCGCGTACGATCTCGGCGATCGTTGCCTCTTCGTCGCCCAAGCCGCCGCGGACGCCTTCGAGTCGGCGGGCGCCATCATGCACAACAAATTCGCCGTCGCGGACCGGCGCCGAGTGTGGACCGGTTCGGCCAACGTGAGTGACTCCGGGATCGGTGGCTACAACGCCAACGTCGTCCTGCGCATCGACGACGCGGCCGTCGGTGCACGCTACGCCGACTACTTCGAGGATCTGCTCGCGGGACGCTTCCACGAGCCCCCGTCCGAGGACACCCCCCGCCCCGCCTCCCTGCCGGTGGCCGGCGGCACGGCCGAGGTCTTCTTCGCCCCGCGGGACCGGCCCATGACCCGCGGGCTCCGGCCCGTGATCCGAAGGGCGCGCGAGCGCATCGACGTTGCGGTGTTCTTCTTGACCCACAAACACCTCACCCAAGACCTCATCGATGCGCACCTGCGGGGGGTCGACGTGCGCGTGGTCCTCGACGCATCGGGCGCACGCAACGCATACTCGAAGCACTGGGTCCTGCGCGCCGCCGGGATCCCGGTGAAGGTGGAGAACTTCGGCGGCAAGATGCACATGAAGGCCACGGCCGTCGACGGCGAGGTCTTGGTCGCAGGTTCCATGAACTACACGTCCGCCGGCGAGCGTACGAACGACGAGAACGTCGTCGTGCTGCGCCACCCCGCCCTTGCCCGACGCATGCACGAGGCGTTCGAATCCATGTTCTCGTCGCTGCCGGAGTGGACCCTGGAGGCGACGCCCGACCCCGAGAGTCGGCAGTCGGGTGCCTCGTGCGAGGACGGTGCGGACAACGACCACGACGGACGCATCGACGGCGACGATCCGGGCTGCCGGGCACCGGAACCCCCGACGCCTCCCATCCTTCGCTTCGCCGACAAGGGCGATGCGAGCACATGTTCCATCGCGCGCTGGCCCGCCACCGCCACCGAGGCTCCCTCCACCGCGACCGCCACGACACACGTCCACGGCCGCGACACCTCGCCCCCCTAGCGGCCGAAGACGATACGTTCCTTACCGAGGAGCCACGCGACGCCGTGGATCGCCGCTACGGTGACCAGGGCCGACACGGCGACCGTCGTGGCCACGAACATGGCGTCGGGGGCCTCGCCGCGCAGTACGCTGCCGAGGGAAACCATCGATCCGAAGACCGGAACGGCCGCCATCCACGGCCGCGGTTGCACCGGCTCGACGATGGTGAAGACCCCGACGAGCATGGGCAGGAACATCAAGAGCGACAGGTACGTCTGAGCCTCCTTGAAGCTGCGAGCGAAGATCCCGACGAGCAGCTGGAGGGCCGCCACCATGGGGGCGACGGGCAGGGCCATCACCACGAGGGCTCCGAGCAGGCGTGCGCCCACGTCCAGATGCACGCCCAGCCCCTCGAGGGGCACGAAGCGGAATGCCGCCCACATGGCCACGGCGGTCAAGACCACCGACAGGACCGAGAAGACCGACGTCGCCGCCCACTTGGCGGCCGCGACGATCCAACGCGAGATGGGGTGGAGCAAGAGCGGCTCGAGGGAACCACGCTCGCGCTCACCGGCCGAGGCGTCCGTGGCGACGTACATGCCGCCGACGAACCCCGCGAGCACGATGAACATGGGCAGGAACCCGAGCACCAGGGCGGCCCGCCCCCGATCGGTGGCAAGGTCCACGGACTCGGCCACGACCGCACGGGTGATCCGCGGATCGATCCCCCGCAGCAGCAAGCGAGACATACCGATGCGGGTCCCATACCCCTCGACGACTCGCTCCACGCGCCGGGCGGCCCGCAGCGTGCCCGGGCGCGAGCCGTGGGTGACGACGCGGACGCCCACGGGCCGAAGCTGGCGTAGGTCCTCGTCGAACGACTCCGGGATCTCCACGATGGCGTCGAGATCCCCCGCCGCGAGGGCCGCTTCCGGATCGCCCGGGGCTTCGGTGGACTCGATCCCGCGATCCGTCAGGTAGTCGACGAAATTCGGCGCATGGTCCGCTCCGACGAACACCACGCGGACGGGGCGGTCGGGGGCTTGGCTCTTGCCCATCCACGCGTACATGCCGACCACCATCAGCGGACCGACCAAGGGGTAGATGAGCGCCGCCAGCAGGGATCGGCGGTCGCGCAGGGCGTCGCGCAGTTCCTTGCCGAAGATGGCGCGAAATACGCTCATTGGGCCACATCTCCTTCCGCGAGGGCCACGAACGCCTCTTCGAGGTCACTGCACCCCGCCGCGTCCATGATCGCCGCCGCGTCGCCCTCGGCGACGACGCGGCCCCCCGCGATGACCACGATCTCGTCGCACAGCGCCGAGACCTCCTGCATGATGTGACTCGAGAACAGCACACAACGCCCCTCGGCGCGCAGGCCACGGATGAGGTCGCGCACCGCCCGCGTGCTCATGACGTCGAGCCCGTTCGTCGGCTCGTCGAGAACCACGTTGGACGGATCGTGGACGAGCGCGCGCGCCAGGGCGACCTTGGCCCGCTCCCCCTGGGAGAATCCGGCAACCCGGCGGTCGGCGACCTCCTCGAGACCGAGTCGCTCGATCCACGCATCGACGGCCCGCGCGAGCCCGGTCCCGGTCATGCCCCGCAGCCGGCCGTAGTATGCGATGTTCTCCCGCGCCGTGAGCCGCGGATAGAGGCCCCGGGCGTCGGGCAAGACGCCCATGCGCGCACGGGCCTCGGCCGGCCGCGCCATGACGTCGATCCCGTCGATGCGGACCGTCCCCCCGTCGGCACGCAGAAGACCCGTCATGATCCGCAGGGACGTCGTCTTGCCGGCCCCGTTGGGACCGAGCAGGCCCGTCACCTTCCCGTCGGCGGCCCTGAAGGAGACGCCGCGCACCGCCCGCACGGTTCCGAACGACTTGCGAACGTCGTCGAACTCGATCGTCACGGTCTAGGCCCTCCCGCGTCGACGAAGAACGGAAGCGGCGCGAAGGACTCCACGCACGAGGTGTCCACCTCGGCGAAGCTCCCGGGTGCCGCGAGGAACTCGCCCACCAGGTCCGGCACACACCCCGCGACCAAGGTTCCGTGCCCGGCCCGAGGGACCACCACGTGCCACGAACGCGTGAGCCCGCGGGCGGCCAGCTCCGCCCACCGCGGCGGTGTGACCGGATCCAACTGCCCCGACAGCAACAACACCGGAACGTCGCTCGTCACGGGTGCCTTGACGTCGGGGGGCACCTCCCCATGGGGCCAACGGGCACAGACCTCCCGCAACAGGTCCACGAGCACGGTGCCCAGGAAGGTCCCCTCGGACTTGGCGCGGGCGCGTTCGGGCTCGATGAACGGCACGTCCTCGGCGCAGACCACCGACAACATCATGGCCGTCGCCATGGAGCCTTCCACCTCGTCGGCGAAGACGAGTCCCTGTCCGAGCAGGGGGTCTAGATCACCGGCGGCCAGGCGATGCAGCGTATACGGCAAGATGGGTGCCAAGTCCGTGGCGTAGAGCAGGCCCCGCACGAGCGGCGCCACGATGCGTCGTGACGCCTCGACCTCGAAGGACTCGCCGGTCCGCGGATGTTCGGCGCGGACGGTCCGCGGTGCGCGAGCGAGATCGGCCAAGGCCTCGGAGAATCGGTGAGCGAGGTCGCCGAAGGCTTCGTTGCACGCTTCGTCGGCCGCACAGGCCGCGAGCCGACCGTCGAGGGCAGCCTGGGCGTCGGTCGCGAAGTCCTCGAAGAGGACCATCTCCGGCGGGGCCACCCCGTCGAGCACCGCAGCGGCCACCCGGTCCTGGTGCCGGCGCATGTAGGAAAGCGCCATGCGCGTGCCATAGGAGGCCCCCACGAGGGCAATCCGATCGTGGCCGAGGGCCATCCGCACCCGCTCGAGATCCGCCACGGCGTGCTCGGTGGTGACCACGCGTGGATCGAGGGGAAGGCCCTCGAGGCACCGCGCGAGTTCGGCGAAGTCGGGCACGGGGTCGAGCCGGCGGGCGGGATCCTCCGGTTCGTCACAGACCATGCCCGCCGAGCGCCCCGTACCGCGCTGGTCGACGAGGACGACGTCGTGACGGCGGCGGACGTCGCCGAGCATGGGCAAAAGGCGCGGATAGGTGGCGATGCTGGCCTGCCCTGGCCCACCTGCGAGCATGTAGACGGGGAGCGCGTCCGGGGTGGGCGACGACGCGGGCACGATGGCCACGGCGAGATCGAGCGTCGCGTCGGGCTCTGCCCCTTCACCGAGAGGCACGCGGACGGTCCCACAATGGGCGGACAGTCCCCCGGCCAGTCGGCACGAGGCAAAGTCGGCCGGAATCCGACGTCGCGCCCCTTCGTCGGCCCCGGTGCACGCCACGACGCTCATGGCCCCGGCGAGGAGCACGACGGCCGACCGAGGAAGCGATACGTCGGCGGTCGAAGTTCCCTCGGGCATGGGGCGCCGGCAGTACACACCACTCGAGCGCCCTATTCCACCGTACGGTCCGGGTCGTCGCCTCCGTCCGCCCCCGTCCGCCCCCTTCCGCGCAGGCGGCCGATCAGGCGGCGCGGGAGCGTGGCGAGCAGGGCCCCCCCGGGGTAGCCGAGCCGCGCCAGGATCCCGACGTAGGCCCACGCGGCCACGGCGATCACCCCAGCCAAGACCACAGCACGGACGAATCGAACCGCGACGGGGCTTGCTCCGTGCCCGGCCCACGCGACCGACGCGTCGATGGCCGCGGCCCCCACGACGGAGATCCCGGCGAGCATGCCGAGGGCGCCGAGAAGGACGGCGAGGTCGCGGCCATCCCGGAAGGTGCGCACGGGACCGATGTGTCGGGCATAGGCGAGGCGGAGGACGCCGACGTTGACGAAGGCCCCGAGCGTGGTGCCGAAGGCGATCCCCGGTGCCCCGAGCACGCGGTAGGTCGCCGCGTTGAATCCAAGGTTGACGGCCACGGCCGCGACCGACGCGGCCAGCGGGATCCGCGGACGATTCGTGGCGTAGAAGGCCGGCGCGAGGATCTTGACCAGGCTGTAGGGCAACAGGCCCACGGCGTAGGCCCGCAGCACGTCGGCCGTCGCGGCCGTATCGGCGGCAGAGAAGCGTCCACGCTCGAAGATCGTCGCCACGATGGGATCGGCCAGGACGAAGAGCCCCACCGCGCTGGCGGCCGTCAGCATCCACGCGGCGGACAGTCCCTCCCCCGTCCTGCGTGAAAGCCCCTCCACGTCGGCCCGTGCGGCGTCCTCCGCCACCTTCGTGGTGGTCACCGTCGCCAGGGCTACCCCGAACATGCCGATGGGCAGGTAGAACAGGCGGAACGCGTAGGAGAGTTGCGCCACCGGTCCGTCGCCGAGCTCGCTCGCGAACCGGGTGTTCACGAACACGTTCAATTGCACCGCGGCGAGGCCGAGGACGGCCGGCGCCATCAAACGCACGATCCGACGCACGCCCGCGTCGCGCAAGAGCCCGCGCAACCGCGGCAGGGGCCGTGCCCCCATGCGCCACAGGGCCGGTACCTGGACGCCCGCCTGGGCCGCGCCGGCCAGGGTCGTGGCCGCGCTCCACCACAAAAGGCGCTGCTCCGCCGCGCCGCCATGCCACCACAGCACCGTGCCCGCCGCCAGGAGGACCAGGTTGAAGACCGCCGGTGCGAAGGCCGGCACGAGGAACCGACGCTCCGCGTTGAGCACCCCCATCCACACGGCCGCGACGCTGACGAGGGGAAGCAACGGCATCATCAACCGCGTCGCGTCCACGGCCAGAGCGACCTTGGCGGCGTCGCCGGCGAATCCCGCCGAGATCGCGCGCACGACGGCCTCGGCGTACAGGATCCCGAGGGCCGCGATGGCTCCGGTCGCCAGCAGCACGCCGCCGAGCACGAGGTTGGCCAGGCGCCGGGCGGCGGCCTCCCCCTGCCCTTCGCGTACGGCCGCGAAGGTCGGCACGAACGCACTGGACAAGGCGCCCTCGGCGAACAGATCCCGCAACAGGTTGGGGATCCGAAACGCCACCTGGTAGGCGTCGGCCAGCACGCCCGCACCGAACAGCGCCGCGAACAACGCCTCCCGGACGAGCCCGAGCACCCGTGAGGTCAACACGGCCGCGCTGAGCGCGCCCGACTGCCGCAGGGTGCTCGCCACGGACGCAGTGTTCACGACCTCCCGCGCGCGGCCAAGGAAGCCGTGACTTCGCGCCGGGATCCTGCCGCCCGGCCCACCGGGCCCACGGGCAAGTGGCAACGCTGGTTGCCGGATCGGCCGGCAAAGCCTGCAACTCTCGTAGCCAGATCGCAGCCGAGCACACTCTCCGCGCCGGCCGCTGCACAGAATTGTCCTGTGATCTCAAGGGAGACTAAGTTGGCACGAACCTCGCATGGGTAGGAGGGCGTCACACCAAGAACCACACTGCCACACAGAGGTCCACATGTCGCTGCTTCCCATCGTCGCCACGATCCCCACCGTCACCATGGCTCTCATCGGCCTCGGCACCCTCGTCGCCGACCGGGGGATCGTCCTCGACGAGCGCCGCCGCAACCGTCGTCGCGGCCGCGACGGGCGACGCGGTGGGCGCCGCGCGACCGACCTGGTGGCCGCCTGATCGCCTACCTTGACAAGCGAGCAGGTAGGATATAAACTTACAGACAACCACACCGTACGAGGAAGGGCAAGAACATGACCACCATCGCAATCATCGCCGCCGTCATCACCATCGGGGTTCCCGCCGCCATCCTGCTCGGCTATACGGGCTATACGCGCGACGAGCGCAAGCGCCAGCGGCGCAAGGGCAAGGACGGACGCCGGGGCGGCCGTCGGCTCGAGGACCAAATCGCCGCCTCCGCGTAGCGCGAGCCCCTCGCGGACCACGCGAGCCAAGCGGCGCAACCGCTCGACTTCAGGTGGAGTTTGCGCCGTTTGCGCGTTCG
Source organism: Deltaproteobacteria bacterium (assembly GCA_003696955.1). GTDB lineage: Bacteria > Myxococcota_A > Polyangia > Nannocystales > Nannocystaceae > J032. The sequence goes on from RFGU01000140.1 coordinate 9,237, forward strand.
GAGGGCAGCGGCGTGTCGGTGGGTGGTCGCCATCCGGGTCGCACGTCCCGAGGACCGTGGGGCGTGCGGCCCCTCCTCGCAGGGGGTGGGGCCGATTCGCAGCAGCACCATCCCTCCGTCCGAGCGCCCGTCATTCCGCCGGCCCGTCCACGGGACCGGCGGCGTCGGTCGCCCGGCCCCCGAGCGGGTCGCCGGCCAGGTCCGCGGACCCCGCCGTCGGCGGGCTCCCTTCGGGCATCAGGTCGGATACGCGCTCGGGGCGCTGATCGAGGAACGTCTCGAGGTCATGTTCGGCCCGCTCGAGGAGCACGCGGGCCCCGTTCGTCTCGTAGCACTCGACGCGCATGGACAGCAGGTTGGCTTGCCACGGGGCATGGGGCTCGAAAGGCGCGAGGGCTTCCTGGCAGAGCGCGGGCCAGTCTGCCGCCGCGGCCAAGGCCAGGCGGGTCCCCCGCCGCGCCTCCTCGAGGATGTGCACCGCAAAGGGAGCCTCGAGGGATTCGAAGAGTGGCCGGGCGGTCGCCTTCGCCTCCACGCCGAGCCTTCGCGCCAGAGCGAACGCCTCCTCCATCGAGACCGAATCGAACCACGGGTCGGTACGCGCCGACGTAAATGCACGCACGAGTTCCGCGGCCGCCGCCGATGTATCCGAGCGGCTCGCTGCCAAGAGCGCCGACGCGATCCGAGCGTCGGTTCCGAAGAGGGGCTCGAGTTCTTCGATCCAGGCCTCGGCCTCGGGGCGCCCCGCCTTCGCAGCCGACCGGGCTAGCATTCGAAGATCCGCGGGATGACGCGGGGGGCGTTGCCCCGACAGCCACGTGTCCACCGCCGCCGCATGCTGCCCTGCGGCCGCCGCATCCCGTGCTCGATGTTGGGCCTTCACCCACGCGGGGGCCGTAGGCGGCAGGTTCACGCGACCGAGTTGCCCATGGGCCCACACCGACCGGGCATCCCACAACAGGCCCGGCTCGTCTTCGGCATACCACGGTGGACGGTCGTCCCCGAGGGCCAGGGCGAGTTCCCGGATCTCCGCGGACGTCACGCGGTACGGTGCGCCAAGGGTGCGCTGAAAGCCGAACTCGAGCACGGGCCGATCGTCGGTGTCGATGAGATCCTCGGCATCCTGGGCGAGGTGGCGGACCGTTGCATCACCGGCGAGATATCCCGCGACCAAACCATCGAGCCCCCGCGTTCCCCAGGACACCCGCAGGCCCTCGGCGAACACGGGCTCGGACAGCCTGCGGGCCACGGCGTCCGCGTCGATGGCGGGCGGACGGGGGAAGGCGAGCAGGGCCAGATCCCCCTCCCGCGTCGTCCAGATCTCCACGTGGTCGAACACCGAACGGAGGGTCGCCGCTGCGGTGCGAAGCGCTCGTGCGTCGACCTCGTAGGCCTGAAACCACTGGACGAACACGCCGTCTTCGTCCAGCCGCTCGCGGACGGAACGGTAGAAGTCCTGGGAGAACAGGCTGGCGATGCCCACGCGATACGGATTCGACGGTTCCGAGACGATGACGTCGTAGGTCCGGTGGACCGTGGACAGGTACTCCCGGGCATCGCCGAAGTGGATCTCCACGTTGGCCTTGTCAAACACCTCGCGGTTCACGGCCCCGCACATGCGTGCGAAATCGGCGATCCGCGGCTCGAGTTCCACCACGTCCACGCGGCCCATGCCGGGGACGTCGGCGATCCATCCGGCCGTCGTGCCGGTGCCGAGACCGACCACCAGGGCCGATTGGGGCTCGGGATGGAACAATGCGCCGAGGAGCCCAATCATGACGACGGTCGGCGCATCGCCCTTGGCGTTCCCGTCGCTCTTTCCCGTTACGATGAACGCATAGCCGTTGCGCGCAGCCACCGCAAACGATGCCTCGACGCCGTCGGCCTCCCACACGATCTCGCGGCGGACGTCCCGGGCGTAGCGCTCGAAGCTCGCCGGGTCGTGGCTCGGGAACGACACGCGCCCCGCCCCGATGGGGCTGTGGCGCCACATGGCCGTCGGGCCGCGGGCCAGGGTCGTCGTGACGGCCAGCACGGCCACCGCCGCGGTCCCGGCAGCCCCGCGCAGGGGACGAAGCGGTACGGCCGCGAAGATCGCCGCCAGCAGGACCAAGATCCACACGAGCGCGCGCCAAAGGCCCACCGCACCGAGCAATTGGAGCATACCGAACCCGGCGACCAGGGCACCGACGATGGCGCCGACCGTATTCCACAGATACGCCGACCCCACCTGTCGCCCGACATCCTGCGACCCGCGACCGAGCAGCCCGACGAGCAGCGGAAACTGGTAGCCAGCCACCAGCGCTGGAGGCAACACGAGGAACCCCGCCGAGAGCGTCCATCCCGCCACCAGGCCGTCGAATCCGAGCAGGTTCCACGTCCGAGCACCGTACGCCACGGCCACCAGGTCGTCACCGACGAGCAGAGGCAGGCCGAGCGCCAGGGCCTCGAGGCTGCACGTGAACGCGAAGCCACGTGCGGTGGGACGCCGCGCTTGCGCCCCTCTTCCGTAGAGCCGCGCGCCCACGCCGATCCCGACGAGGGCCAGCACCAGCACGAGACCGAAGCCGTAGACGGAGCCCCCGAGGAGCGGCCCGAGCATCCGGTACCACACGATCTCCATGGCGAAGAAGACGAAGCCCGTGACGCACGCAGCCCCGTAGACGATCGCCGCGGGCGCAGCGGCCGAGGCTGCGTCCTCGGTCTTCGGGATCTCGGACGCCGCCGGTACGCCGGACGGCGCGGCGGCAGGCGCCGGGTCGGTGCGCCCGCGGGCGCGGGCCGTCAGGCCGACCAACGCCGCGAGCAGGGCCGCGATCCACAGCGACGAACGCAATCCGAACACCTCGATCATGACGAAGGTGGCAAGCCCCGCGCCGACGACCGCGCCGAGGGTGTTGGCGCCGTAGAGCAGCCCGAGTCGGCGACGGGCTGCATCCCCTTCGTTCTCCGCCGCGCGCACGATGGCGGGCAGCGTCCCGCCCAGCAGGATCGTGGCTGGGCCGAGGACGAGCGTGGACAGCAGAAGACGCAGCAGCGTGGCGACGCCTGCGCCGAGTTCCGCCTGCCCGCCGGCCACCGTATACGTCCACCGCACGGCGTCCACGAGCCACGGGGAGATCCCGGCGAGGAGGGCCGCGCCGAGTTCGAGGTTGCCGTAGAGCACGAGCGGCCGCGGGCTGCGATCGGCCCTTCGGCCGAGGAGGTGTCCGCCGAGCCCGAGGCCCCCCATGAAGATGGCCAGGACGGCGGCCGAGGCCGCCGTGGAGGCGCCGAACACCAACCGAAAGTGCCGAGTCCACACGATCTGGTACACCAGACCGCATGCGCCCGACACGGTGACGAGTGCGACGAGCAGTGGAAGGCGGGAGGGCTTGGGATCGGGCACGCGAGCGAGAATGGTATCGCATCGGCGCCCGGCCATCGGGCGATTCACGTCGCCTGTCGACGATGCTCCGGTGGCCAGAGCACCTCGACGAGGACCAATCCGCGCGACGGAGCCGTAGGTCCGGCGTCCCGCCGATCCTTGGTGTCGAGGGCCCGGCGAGCCCGCGTCGCATCGAAGCGTCCCCGGCCCACCTCGACCAGTGTGCCCACCAGGATTCGCACCATGTTCTTGAGGAAGGCATCGCCCTCCACCGTCACGTCGACGAACGCGTCCTCGCCCGCACGTCGCACGTCCACCTCGATGCGTCGAATCGTGCGCTCCGTCGTGCCCGCCTGGCAGTCGGCCGCCCGCAGACCCGCAAAGTCGTGGCGCCCCTCGAACGCCCGGGCGGCGGCGGACATCGCGGCCGGGTCGAGCCGCCACTTCGTTCGCCAGGCGAATCGATCGACGAAGGGATCGCGCCGACCGGGTTGGACGAGGGTATAGCGGTAGATCTTGCCCCGATTGTCCCGGCGAACGTCGAACCCCGCGGGCACCGAGAACGCCTCGCGCACCGTCACGTCCGGAGGCAGCCGATCGTCGACGGCTCGCCGCAGGCCGTCGACGGGGATCTCGGGCGGAGCCGGAATCGAGGCGAGTTGTCCCCGGGCGTGGACGCCCGCGTCCGTGCGCGATGCGAATCGAATGGGCACCGGGCGACCGAGAACGCCTTCGAGGGCCGCCGACAACTCCGATTCCACGGTGCGCACCCGATGCCTCCCCTGCGGATCGACCTGGCGGACGCTCCCGTGGAAGTCCGTGCCGTCGTAGGCAAGGCGCAAGAAGACCTGTTCGGCGTCACTCACGATCCGCGACGGGTGAGCAGGTAGGCCCCCTCCGAGAAGTTCGTCACCCCGTGGTCGGCGAAGGAGCCCGGCATGGAGGCGTCGGGGACGGACTCGAGCACTTCGACCTCGAATGCGCCGCCGAACAGCCGTTCGATCTCCGCCGCCGGCACCGAGAACGGGGGGCCGACGTCGGCAGGTCCGTCGTAGGCCACCGTGACCACGAGCCCACGCGCGCCCTTCGCGACGAGTTCCTCGATGCGACGCGCGTAGGCCTCGCGCAGCCGCGGTGGGATCGCCACCAATGCGCCCCGGTCGTAGAAGGCGGCGAAGGGGGCGAAGGGGGAAAGATCGCAGGCGAAGAAATCACCGCACACCACCGTCACGCCGTCGCGCGTGTGCACGGTGCCCGCCGAGGCATCCGGCTCCGCCCCGGGAAACAGGCGGGCGACGGCATCTTCGACGACCTCCACGCCGACGGGCTCGAACCCGGCGTCGGCCAAGAACCCAAGGTCCAGGCTCGCCCCGCAAAGGGGCACGAGCACCCGGCGGCCAGGGGCTGGCGAAAGGCGCCCGACGTAGCGCCGGAGCTTCTCGTTGACGTCGTCCTTGTGCCAGCCGCAGCGGCCTTCCCGCCACCTGCGCCGCCAGAACTCGGGGGATGCCGGGTCGGAGTGCGTCATCGCGGGGTCCATCGTACGCCGCCAGCCCCCCCCGTCAACGCGAACGCGCGCCCGGGCACCCCCGTTTGCCACGCCCCGCCCCTTCGCTACCCTGCGCCCACCCATCATGCGAGGAGCCCGTCCATGAACACCGTCGTCATCGTCGGCGCCGGCGGCGTCGGCAGTGTCGTCGCCCACAAGTGCGCCCAAGTGCCCGAGGTCTTCGACCGCATCGTACTTGCGTCGCGCACCCTCGAACGATGCGAGAAGGTCCGCGACAGCGTGGCTCGGCGGACCGGCCGGAGCATCGAGATCGAACGGATCGACGCCAACGACGTGCCCGCCGTCGTCGACCTGTTGCGCCGCGTCCGCCCCCGGCTCCTGCTGAACCTCGCCCTGCCCTACCAGGACCTGCCCCTGATGGACGCCTGCCTCGAAGCCGGGGTGGACTATCTCGATACGGCCAACTACGAACCGCCCGACGAGGCCAAGTTCGAATACAAGTGGCAGTGGGCCTACCACGATCGTTTCGCGGCGGCAGGTCGCATGGCGCTCCTGGGATCGGGATTCGATCCGGGGGTGACCAACGTGTTCTGCGCCTACGCCCGAAAGCACCTCTTCGACGAGATCGAGACCATCGACATCCTCGACTGCAACGCGGGCGATCACGGCCATCCCTTCGCCACGAACTTCAACCCGGAGATCAACATCCGGGAGGTCACGGCGAACGGCCGCTACTACGAAGACGGAGCCTGGAAGGAGACGCCCCCCCTGTCGGAGACGATGGAGTTCGACTTCCCGGAGATCGGCCCCCGCAAGGCCTACCTCATGTACCACGAGGAACTCGAGTCCTTGGCGCGCCACCTGCCGGGCGTGCGACGGATGCGATTCTGGATGACCTTCGGCGACGCCTACCTGACCCACCTACGCGTCCTCGAGAACGTGGGGATGACCTCCATCGAACCCGTCGAGTTCGAGGGCCACAAGATCGTACCACTGCAATTCTTGAAGGCCCTGCTGCCGGATCCCGCCTCCCTCGCCGAGAACTACACGGGCAAGACCTGCATCGGTTGTCTCATCGAGGGTACGAAGGACGGCCGGCGCCGCCGCGTGTTCGTCTACAACGTCTGCGACCACCGCGCGGCGTACGAAGAGGTCGGCTCCCAGGCGATTTCGTACACGACCGGGGTCCCGGCCATGGTGGGCGCCAAGATGATGCTGTCGGGCACCTGGCGCGGCGAAGGCGTCTTCAACATGGAGCAGTTCGACCCGGACCCCTTCCTCGAGGACCTGGCGCGACACGGACTGCCGTGGCACATCGAGGAGCGATGACGGCGGCGGTAGACGTCGACGCCGTACCATCGCCGGCCTACGTCGTCGACCTGGCTGCCCTCGACCGCAACCTGGAGGTCCTGGACGACGTGCAACGGCGCTCGGGCGCGCGGATCCTCCTGGCCCTCAAGGGGTTCGCCATGTGGTCGGTCTTCGACCGGATCGGGCGCGTGCTGGCCGGAGCCGCGGCTTCCTCCCCCCACGAGGCACGCCTGGCCCGCGAGCACATGGGCAAGGAGGTCCATGCCTATGCCCCTGCCTTCTCGGACGCCTCGTTCGAGGCCACGTTGCCCCATTGCGACCACGTCGTCTTCAACTCCCTCGCCCAGTGGGAGCGTTTCGGGCCCCGCGCCCGCACCGCCGGGATCTCCTGTGGCCTGCGGATCCATCCGGGCCACTCGGAGGTCTCGGTCGCCATCTACGACCCGTGCAGCCCCGGCTCCCGCCTCGGCGTCCAGGCCGACCGTTTCGACCTCGACCGCAGCGAGGGCCTCGAGGGCCTCCACGTCCACGGATTGTGCGAGATGGGCCTTGCCCCCCTCGAGCGCATGTTCGCCGCCGTCGAGGCGTCGTTCGGCGACTTCCTGCGACGCGTCCGGTGGGTGAACCTCGGCGGCGGACACCACATCACGCGGCCCGACTACGACACCGCCGGGCTCGTGACCCTGCTGCGGCGCATCGCCGACACCTACGGCGTGCAGGTCTACCTCGAGCCCGGCGAGGCCATCGCCCTCGGGACGGGCACCTTGGTCGCTACCGTCCTCGACATCGTGGAGACGGCGGAGCTGCCCGTCGCGATCCTCGACACTTCGGCCACCGCCCACATGCCCGACGTCCTCGAGATGCCCTACCGCCCCGAAGTGCGCGGAGCCGGTCCCGCCGGGGCCACCCCCCACACCTATCGACTCGGCGGCCAGACCTGCCTGGCCGGGGACGTCATCGGCGACTACAGCTTCCCCCGCCCCCTCGCGGTGGGCGACCGCCTCGTGTTCGAGGACATGGCCCACTACACCATGGTCAAGAACACCACGTTCAACGGCGTCGAGCTTCCCGCGATCTGCACCTACGATCCGCGCACGAACATCACGCGGATCGTTCGCCGCTTCGGCTACGAGGACTTCGCCGGAAGGTTGTCCTGACCGGCGGACGATCCGAGCCCACGCAGCGCGGGTCTCGGCCCGCGACGTACGATCGGACGATCCGAGCCGGCGCAGCGCGGGTCTCAGCGCGCGACGTAGACGACGAGGACGTAGGCGCCGTCCCCGCGGCGCACGACCCCGATGCCGTAGCGCCCCGCCACGTCGTTCCACAGGCTGGCCTCGACCAAGTCCTCGAACGCCGGGGCCACGGCTTCGATGCGCGAAGCGCCGCCGTACCCCGCGGCCGCGAGGGCAGCGGTGCGCCGCGCCGGGTCGAGGGATCGGCCGGCGGCGACGTGTTCGGCGTCGTCCGCGGCGAGCTTCGAAAGGGCCGGATCCTCGACGGCGGCCGGCGCCCGCACGAGGCCGCGCTCACGCAGCATGCGGGCGAGGACCGAAGGCGCCGCACGGCCCGGGTCGAGGGGGCGCCGCACGAACACCTGCACCACGTAGATGGGCCGCGGCGCCCCGGGGTCGTCGCCCTCGCGGGTCCCGAAGGCGACCCCGATGCCGATTCGGTCCACGTCGTCGGCCAGGAGATTCGCCCGGTGGCCCGGGCTCCGCAGCAAGCTGCCGTGGATCTCCCGCGGCCCGTAGCCCCGCGCCACGTTCTCTCGGACCGTGCGCGCGGAGATCCCCGCCCGCGCCACCCGGCTGGCCGCATCCCCCGTCACCGGCGAGACGTGCCCCACGTACCCCCGCGTCGCCATCTCGGCCGCGTGGGACCGGGCGACGGCCGCCACGTCCTCGTCCCAGGTCAAGGCCGAAAGTCCGCGACGACGACGCTCCTCGGCAACGAGCGCCGCGCTGGCCCGGGCGACCTCCTCGGGCGTCGTACCCGGTCGAAGCCATTCGACCTCCACCGTAAAGCTCGCCGGCAGATCCCGTCCGCACCCCACCGGCGCGTTGGCGACGACCTCCGGGCCGTAGGCCCCCACGGCCAGCACCTCGATCCGCATGATCCCGCGGGAGGGGCACACGACGTCCGCCGCGAACACACCGCCCGCCCCCACGCCGACGGAGCGGGTGTGGATGCGACCCGAGGGATCGACGATCTCCAGACTCGGCCGATGGCGCCCGGGAGCGAGGCGCCCGCGAAGTTGCACGGACGCGCCGACGGGCACCGCCCGCGGGAACGGTTCGAGTTCGACGCCCCGGTCGAGCACCCCGAGCACGATACGCAGCCCCTTTCGCCCGGAGAGCGGCACGGCGCCCACGCCCACGACGGGCTTGGAAAGCCCCGCAGCGTGGCTGCGCGCCGCCCCTTCCAGGCTGGTCGCCAGGTCCGCGCAAACGGTCCCCGCACCCTTGCACTCGGTGCCGGGATCACCGTCGAGTTCCACGACCACGAGGCGGGGCGGCGGATCGGGCAGCCCATGGCGCGCAAGGACCCCTTCGACGAGTGCAGCCGGGATCCGATGCCGACTCGGGGCGAAGCGGCCGATGTCCCGCAACGCGGCCGACAACGCAGGCGCGTGCTCGAGTCCTGCGCCCTCGAGCCGTCCGAGCACGGCGCCTTCCACCGGGCCGGCGACGAACGCGGCGTGGTGCCCATAGCCGTCCGAGACGGACGGATCCACGGTGGCACGCACGGCCCGAACCTCCACGATGCGCGCGACCGCCTGCCGCGCCCGTGGACCCGGTGCACAGCCCGCCCCGACGCAGACGAGCGCAAGTGCGACGGACGCCGACGAGACCCTCACGGTCCGAGCTCCAGGATTGCCGCCGCGTCCATGGCGTGGAAGTCGGGTACGTGCGTCGGGGACAGGGCCGCTGCCGCAGGTGGCCCCTTGCGCGGCCGATCGAGGACGAAGACGTTGGCCACGATGCGCGTCCCCGCCTCGGGCGCGCACGGCACCGACGCATGGACGCACACCGACGCCCACGGGATCTCCCACTCCACGGTCCAACCGCGGTCCCGATCGTCGCGGCGGTCGACGGTGCCGTCCACCAGGCACGCGGGGCGCGTGTCGAGGTCCGCCGCGGGCCCTCCCTTGCGGTGGGCGGTAAATGCGGCATCGAAGCGAACGCAACGCGGCGACACCTGTAGTTCGACGTACCGGGGATCGCCTTCGCCGCCCACGAAGACCTCGAGGGCCTCCTCCTTCCACAACGGCGCGTCCCGATCCGTGAACGTGGACCAGACGTCGGGATCTTCGATCCGCGCCGCAACGTAGAGGGCCGAAGCGTTCCAACCGAACCAAACCGTCGCTCGGGGCCGCTCGACGGTCCGCCCGCTGCGGCTGTCCACGAGCCGGATCCCACCGTCGGCCCACGCGGGTTCGTCGAGCCGCCCGTCGAGGGTCGGCGCATCGCGAAGACGCGGCACGCGCACGCGCAGCGGCTCGGGATCGAGATCCACGATGCCGAGGACCGCGAGGCCGTCCTCCCGCCGGGGGCCTTCGACCGCCGGCACCAGCACGGCACCAGCACGCCTGCGGGCGAGCACGACCGCGTGCCGTGTGCGAAGGGTCTCGGGGACCGTCACGGTCGCCCGCGCCGTCCGCAGGGGTACGACGTGCCATCTCGCGCCGATCGGAAAGGTCTCGTCCGGCCGAACCCTTCGCCGCCCCTCGGCGCCGTAGCGCACGACCTGTTCGGCCGCTGCCACGGGTTCGACGAGGGCGACCTCGAAGCGCCCGCCGGCCCCGCTCGTCTCCTGCCACCGCACCTCGACCTCGTCTCCTCGCCGCACCGGCGCCGCCGGCAGCACGACGTCGGTGAGGCGAGTGCCGTCTGCGAATCGCCAGGCATCGGTGGGCGCGGCACGATCGCGCGCCGCTTCGCCCGGATCCGGTGCAGGCTCGACGCCACACCCCACGATCCAGGCGAGGATCGTGGTCGACGCGGCACAGCGCCGGAGGCGCCGGCCGGACCGCCGCGCACCGGCCGCCCACGACCGCCACCCCCCGTGCGAACGCAGCGGCCGTGCTCCGAAGGACGTCTTGACCGCTTCGGGCGCGGGCGCCGGCACGTCGAAGGACGCAAGGGACACGTGGGAGCCTTAGAACCGAATCACGGGCACGCCGGAGCCCGTCGCGGCCGACGCCGCCTGGGCGTCGAGGGCGTCGTCGCGCCCGGTGCGGGCCGCCTTGACCGCGATGCCGGTGATCGCCGCGGCGCTCGCGACGATGGCCGTCACGGTCACCCAGAAGTACCACTTGGTGACGATCCGATCGCGGCGGGGCGGCGGGGCATCGCCGGCGGCCGGCCGGGCGGTCGCCGCCTTGGGGGGAGGCGGCGAGGTCGGCTCGTCCGCGCGCTTCGAGGGCGGCTCGTCGGCCACGCGGCCGCGGGAACGTGTGTCGAGGCGTTCGAGGGCCGCCTCGACCGCTGCCCGCTCCGGCGCGTCCTCCGGCAGCCGTTCGAGTTGGGCACGTCGGGCCGCACGGGCCCCTTGGAGATCCCCGAGCCGCTCGAGCACCTCGGCCTCGAGACCGTGGGCGGCGGGATCGTCCGGGTGGGCCGCACGGTAGGCGGCGGCGCGCTCCCGAGCCGTCGTCAGATCGCCGGCCTCGAGGGCCGAGCGCACCGCGGCGACACCGTCCTCGGACGCGTCGGCGTCGGGTGCCCCGCCAACGTCGTCGGTGGGCGCCGGGGCCGGCGCCGCCAAAGCGGGCCGTGGGACCGAGGTCCACACGGCGACGGCGAGAACGAGGCATCCGCCGGTGATCGCCCGGCGAGGAGATGGGCTACGGCTCATCGTAGACGTCGTCCTTGAGTGCGGGGGCCGGCGGTACGTCGGGAACCTCTCCGCCGGCGTCGGATTCCTGCTTGGCCGGGACGCGGCGCCCCGACGATGTACCACGTCGGCGCCGGGGACGGTGGGATCGCGGGCGCGCCGTCGGCCCGGATGCCTCCTCGCCCCCCGCGGCCGCGGTCGGCTTCGCCGCTCGACCCGTGGCGTCGGCGGTCGGGGACTGGCTTCCGTCGGCGCCGCCGCCTTCCTCTGCCCCACCTTCGGGCGCGGCAGCACCAACTTGCGCCGGCGCGGCGGCTGCCGAACGCGCTACGGCCTCCGCGTCCGCGCGTTGCGAAGCGTCGGGACGCCGCGTGCCCTCCCTCGCCCTCGATTCCACGGGCACCTGCTGCCGGGCTTCGGCCGGGGCTTCGGGCAGCCGCGAGCCCCGTTCGTCCGCGCCGGGTGTTGCGCGCCCGGAGGCGACCGCCCATGCCACCGCAGCCACCGCCCCGATGCCGACCATCGCGATCCACGGACGCCGCGGGTGCCGCGGCTTGGGTGCATCCTCCATCGCCGCGCCCGGATCGGGCGCCACGTCCAGCGCCACGGTCTCCTCGCCCCCACCACCTCCGTTCGGATCGCGCCCAGCCCACGGCGACTCCGGCGACGTCCACGGTCCGGCTGGGTCGACCGTGGCCTCCCCCGGATCGACCGCCACCGCCAAGGTGGGCTCGGAGGGGTCGGCCGTGGAGCCGCGCGGCCCGAAGGGCACCTGCGCCAACGCGTCGCCCTCGGTCGCCAACATGTGCTCGAGTGCGGCGGCGACCTCGGCCGCCGACTGGGGCCGGTCGTCCGGATCCTTGGCGAGCAGGGCCATGGTCAAACGGGCGATGCCGTCGGGGATCGCCCGTTCGGGCGCGGCCTGGCGCGGATCGAGGGGCACCTCCCGCATGTGCTTGGCGAGCACCCCCATGAAGCTCGCATCGAGAAAGGGCACGTTGCCGGTCAGGATCTCGTAGAGAATGACTCCAAGGCTGTACAAATCGGCCCGGGGGTCGAGCCTGCGCCCCTGGGCCCGCTCCGGTGCCAGGTAGTACGGCGTGCCGAGGACCGTCCCCATCTCGGTGTGGACGGCATGCTCGTCGTCGACGAGCTTGGCGATCCCGAAGTCGAGGATCTTGACCCGGACACGGCCGGCTCCGGTGTCGGCCAAGAAGATGTTGCCCGGCTTGACGTCCCGGTGGAGCACCCCGGCCGCGTGGGCGGCGGCCAGGCCGTCGGCCACGTCGGCGATCCAACGCAGCGCCTGATCGAGGGTTCCCCCCTCCACCAGGGCGTCTTCGAGGGTGCGCCCCTCGAGCAACTCCATCGCGAGGAAGACCTCACCGTCGTCGGTACGTGCGAAGTCCTCGATCCCCACGATGGCGGGATGCCCCACGGCAGCGGCCGCGCGTGCCTCCTGCTCGAATCGGCGCACCGTGGCGTCGTCCTTGGCCTGGTCGCGGCGAAGGATCTTGAGCGCCACCTTGCGACCGAGGACCACGTGCTGGGCGCGGTAGACGCGTCCCATCCCCCCCTCACCGACGATCCCCTCGATGCGGTACCGCCCGCCTACGAGGGTGCCGGGCGCAAGGGGCGCCCTCGGGTCGGGCCTCGGATCCATCCCGAACCGAAACGGGCGCGTGCGGCCGGACCCCGGCACGAAGGTCTGGGTCCGGTCGTGGCGCGCAGGCACGTCCTCGACCTTAGCACCGGCGTCGACGGGCGAAAACGCCGGCTCCCGCGGCCCGCGGCCGTCGGCGCCCGCGGGCGGCGGCCACGAGGGCAGAGGCTGGTAGCCTACGGAGCCCGTGGCCTCCCGCACGAAGAAGATCGACGACCTCATCGCCGTCCTCGAGAAGACGGGCGCCGATCCCCTTCGGCTCGACGTCCTGCGCAGGACTCGGCAGTTCAAGCGCTCGTGGGTCGACCTTGCCGAGGCCCTCGTCGAAGTGCGACGCAATCGGGCCTACGAGGCGTGGGGCTACGACGACATCTACGCCTACTGCCGGGACGAACTCTCGCTGCGCAAGGCGACCGTGGACAAGCTGACCGCCTCGTACCACGCGATCCGCACCCACGCACCGGCGGTACTCGAGCGGGACGGCATCGCCAAGGTGATCCCGAGCTACGAGGCCGTCGGGTACTTCGAGCGGGCGGCCAGGGCCGCAAACGACACGGCGAACTCCAAGGAAGAAGGTCGTGCCAAGTCCAAGGCCCTCGACGAGCTTCGGCGTGCGGTGTTCGACGAAGGCCGCCCCGTCTCGGAGCTGCGGCGGCGATTCGATCCGGTACTGCACCCCAAGACGACCGAGGAACAGCAACTCGCCGCCGTCACGACGGCGCTGCGCCTTTCGGCCAAGCTCGCCGAGGTCCTACCCGACATCGACGGCCTCGACGAAGCGCGCATCGAGGAGATGGAGGTGGCCCTCGGTACCCTTCGCCGCGACCTCGAAGCCCTCGCCGAGCCGTTGCGCGAGGCGATCCGTGCGCGCCGCGCCGAGGCCACGGGCGCCCGCGACGGTGCCGGCCGGACGAGCAAGCCCGCCAGGAAGCCGGCGGCCGAACGCCCCGCATCCAAGCGGCCGCCCCCCAAGAAGTCCCGGTCGAAGCGCGCCCCGGCCCGCGCCCTGCGAGCCCGCGGGGGCGCCCGCCGCCGAAAGCCCTGAGGCGGGGACGCTATCCTCCCGGACATGGCCGAGCGCCGACCCATGCCCTGGCTCCCGGCCGATCTCCGCCGTTGGCTCCTTCCCCACGAACCGGAGCCCTGCGCCTCGGCGCCGCGGGCGGCGTACCTGACGGTCGTCTACGTGCTACGGCGGGCGTTCTCCGAGGATCGGCTGCCCGCCATGGCGGCCGTGTTGACGCTCCAGACGGCCTTGGCGGTGGCCCCGGCCGTCGGGGTCGCCCTGGCCGGGGTCGGTGCCCTCGAGCCGGCCGACGCGGAGCGGTTGCTCGGGCGCATGTTCGCCACGTGGATGCCCGGCGGGGCCCGGGCGACCGAGACGGCCCGCGGCGTGCTCGACCTGGCCGAGGGCGTCTCGTTGCGCGAGCTGGGGGTTGCCGGATTCCTCGGCGCCCTCGCGGTCGCCTACCTGGCCTTTGCCAGCCTCGAGGCCACCTTGAGCCGGGTCTTCCGTGCCGACCGCCGCCACGGTTTCGTCGTCAAGTTCACCCTGTTCTACACCCTCGCCACCCTCGGCCCGCTCATCGCGCTGTACAGCCTGCGCGCGGGCTTGGGTGGCGAAGCCGGGCTCCTGCCGCGGCTGGCCGTCGTCTCCGCCCTCGCCGTGCTCTACGTCCTCGTACCGCGGGCGAAGGTCACCGCCGCGGGCGCCCTCTCCGGGGCGCTGCTCGCCGCCGGCCTCATCGAGGTCGCCCGCCGGATCTTCGGCCTCTACCTCGACCGCGCCTCGGGCCTCTACGAGACCATCTACGGTCCCCTCGCCCTCCTGCCCGTCTTCCTCGTGTGGTCGTACATCTCGTGGCTCGCCGTGCTGCTCGGCGCCGAGGTGGCGTACGTGGTGCAGCATCGCAATACCCTGCGGCTTTCCGGTTGGATGCCCCAATCGGGCGGTGCGGACGTGACGCCAAGGTGTGCGGGCCCGGTGGCCGCGCGACTGTTGCTCGCCGTCGCCGACAACTTCGATCGGCACGGATCCTCCTTCGACGCCCACGACCTGGCGGAACGATTCGACCTTCCGGTCGACGACGTGGTCGCGATCCTCCGGCGCCTCGATGCCTGCGGGTTCGTCGCCCGCACCCAGTCCAAGGCCGGTTCGGCCATCGTGCCCGCCATGCCCCTCGACCGGATCCGCCTCGTCGACGTCCTGGCCGCATTCGACATGCGGCCGCCGGCCAAGGTACGGATCGACCGACTCGGCGAGATCCTCGAGGAACTCTCCGCGAGCCGCGCGCGCGTCGCGGGCGACGTGACCTATGCCGATCTCCTGGCCGACGCCCGCAGCCGTCGCACCGCCGACGCCGCCGAGCCCGAACCGTAGGAGGCAACCGAACCGCCGTCACACGGCGTCACTCGAACTCGAGAAGGTGAACTCGCGCACCACCATGGGCGGTACGACCACCACGCTGCGCGAAAGGCCCGCCCGGACGGGCGCCCCCAAATGTTCCACGCGGGTGAGCAACGAAAGGGGCGAGTCGTTGTACCGCAGGTTGCGGACGGGATGGACGATCTTGCCTCCCTCGACGAGGAACGTCCCGTCGCGGGTGAGCCCCGTCACCGTCAGCGTCCTCGGCGAGAGCATACGGTTGTACCAGAAGCGGGTGACGTAGATCCCGCGGTCGACCTTGGCGACCAGCTCGTCGACGGTTCCCCCTTCTCCGGCGAGGAACATGGAAGATCCCATGTAGATCGGATCGATGCCCAGCTTGCCGGCCCAATAGCGACCGACGGGCAGATCCTTCAGGGTTCCGTCGTCGATCCACACGTGGCGGCGCACCGGCCAGCCGCCCGGCCCGAGGGGGCTCGACGGATGGCGTCGGTCGGCTGGGTCGGACCAAAGGCGCACGCGCGGATCGAACATGCGTTCGCCGATGCGCGTGCCTCCCCCCGGCTTGCTGAACGCGCTGCGGCCCTCGTCCGCCGCCCGCCGATCCATGCCCCAGCGCAAGAAGCCCAGCAGATCGGCCGCGGCCTCGGGAGCGAGCACCACCGTATACCGGCCCGGATCGATGGGGCGCGGGTCCTTGGAGCGCAATGCGGCGTCCGCGACCTTCGCTGCGAGCTTGGCAGGGTCGTGCCCATCTCCGCGGTGCGACGCGATCCCGCCCTTGCTGCTTCCGGTGCCGTCGGGCGTCCGACACGTTAGCGAAAGCGACAGATGGGTGCCGTCGTCGGCCACGTCGAGCCCGGCCGAATCCGCCATGACGATCCGCATGGCATCGACCCGACAAAAGCCCGAGGGTTCGACGCCCCGCGCAACCGCCGTCTCGACCGCCGGTCGGACGAGACGCTGCAGCCCGTCCGCCGACAGATTGCCCAGACCACGGTCGAAGTGGCGCACCGCCGGCATCCGCACCCGCCCCACCGGGGGGACGTGCTCCGGATCGACGGGTGCGATGCGGGCGAGGGCCTCGGCATCGGCCAGCACGCGCTCGGCGTCGGCCAGCCGCGCAGCCATGCCGGACACCGTGGCGCTGCGGCCGTCGATGCTGGCCGTCACCTCCACGTCGACCCGGTCGGTGATCCCCGCGGTCGTCGGACCACGATGGAAGAAACGCAGATGCACCGTACGCGTCGAGATCACCCGCACGACCGTCTCGGGCAGCCGGGCCTTGCCCAGCAGACGCCGTGCGATCCTGCGAAGTTCCGCCTTCGAGGGCATCAGTGTCCTCCTCCTGCCACGAGCACGTTGGCGACGAAGCGCGCGGGCGGGCAACCATGGCTGACCGCGTTCGACTGGCCGGGCTCGCCCTTGCCGTCACTGAACGTGCCGCCGAGCCGATAGGTGCCGGGCCCCCCGATCATGTCGCACGACGACCAGAAGTCGACGGTGTTGGCCTGGTAGGCGACGTCGCGCAAGGGGCGGGTCAGCCGCCCGTTCTCGATCTCCCAGAAGAACTGACCGCCGAACTGGAAGTTGTAGCGCTGATGGTCGATGGACCAACTGCCGCGGCCGGTCACGTAGACGCCGCGGTCCGTCGCCGCGATCAGGTCCTCGGTGGTGAGGGGCGCTTCGCCGGGTTGCAGGCTCACGTTGGGCATGCGCTGGAACGTCACGGCATCGAAGGCATCGGCGTGGGCACAACCGCGGCTGCGGGACTCGCCGATCCACGCGGCCTGTTCCCGCGTCGTCTGCCAACCGACGAAGATCCCGTCGCGCACGATGTCCCAACGCCCCGCCGGCACCCCCTCGTCGTCCCACCCCGTCGTCGCCAGCCCGCCGGGCTGTGTCCGGTCGGCCACGAGATGCACGATGTCGCTACCGATCCGGCGCTTGCCCGTGTCCTCCGGGCGCAGGAAGCTCGTACCGGCGAAGTTCGCCTCCATCCCGATGGCCCGGTCGAGTTCCGTCGGATGCCCGATGCTCTCGTGGATCACGAGCCAAAGGTTCGACGGGGCCAACACCACGTGCATCCTGCCGGGCTCGACCACCGCCGCATGGAGCTTCTGCACGGCCTCCTCACCGATGCGGGGGGCGTCGTCGACCAGGGCCAGATCCTCGACGTACTCCCAACCGGCCAACATGGGCGGCGCCTCGTGGGCCCGGCTTTCGAAGCGGCCGCGCCGACGATCCACCGCCACCGCCGTAAACTGCGGAAACACCCGCACGTAACGCTGGTGCACCCGCACCCCGTCGCTGGTGACGACGATCTTCTCCTCCCGGACCGAGCGTACGCCCGCGGTCACCCGTGCGACGCCCGGTACCTCGAGGGCGCGGCTCGCCGCCTCGACGAGCAGCGCCGCCTTGTCGGCGACGGGTACGTCGAGGGGATCCTTCTCGTGGGGCGCGACCCAACGGCCCGTCACGGCATCGACCGGCGCGAGGCGGACGGGCATGGGATCCCGGAAGGCACGGCGCATGGCGTCCTGGGCCCGCGCGACCTCCACGGCCCGCCGCGCCAACTCGGCCGCGCCCGCGCGCCCGAGATCGCCCGTGGCCGCAAAGCCCCATCCGTCGCCCACCAGCACGCGAAGCCCGATCCCGCGAAAGACGTTTCGCCCCACGCGAGAGACGGCCCGGTCGCGGATGCCGACGAACTCCCATGCGTTCTCGGCCAGGCGCGCCTCCGCGTAGCGAGCCCCGAGCTTGCGCGCGGCCTCGACGGCCGACTCCGCGAGGCGGACGTGGGCGGCAAGCTCGCTTGTATCGAGCCGCGAGAGCACGGCGTCCGAAGGGCGCGGCGCAGCGTCGGGTGCTGGACGGCGGGCGCCGGGCAGGGCCGCCGCCCACGCATGCGACGTTGCGCTCGCCGCCGCCAGGGAGGCCCCGGCTTGCAAGAGCCGTCGGCGAGAGGTGGTCATGGCGGCATCGTACCCCGAACGCAGCGCCGCACGATGCGCCCACGGACTTGCCCCGGCGCCGACGACGCGCAACGCTTCACGCCCCATGCCGCGTGCCGTTCCTGCCGCCCTCTTCGTCGCGATCTCGATGCCGATCACGGGCTGCCGGGCGGCCTCGGTCGAGCAGGGGCGGCCGGCGGCGTCGGCGGTCGATCCCCCGGCGCGTACGCCGACCGAAGATGCGCACGCGGCAAAGACGCCCGCGCCGACGCAGCAGACGACACCCGAGGCCCGACCGCCAGACCGCCGGCTCCGCGGCCCGTCCCCCGGGATCGATCTGCGATCGGGAACGGAGGCGTGCGCCCTCTGCCCGGGCCCCGTGCCCCGCATCGTCGTCGCGGGCCGCCCGGGCGATCCCGACTTCGTCGAGCGCGCCCGGGATGCCGACGCGGTCGCCGCCAAGTACCGCGGGCGGCTCGAGGCACGGATCGTGGCGCGCCACGGATCGAGCGACGCGCTACCGAGGGCCGAGACGGGCACCAACGCGCCCACCGGGGGCGATGCCTTCACACCGCCCGCCTGGGTCGCCCGCCTGCGCGTCGATGCGCCGGTGATCGCCGCCGAAGGCCCCCTCGCGCTGCCCGAGGCCTACGCGACGCTCGCGGCCGAAGAAGGCCCGCTCGTGTTCCTCATCCTCGATGACGGCGAGGTCGTCTACGCCGCCGCGGCCCCCGACGACTTCGCCGCCCTCCACGATGCCTTCCTGGCGCACCGGTCCGGGCCCGCCGGCCCGCCCTCCGACCGCGGCTGACGCCCCGCTACAACCACTTCTTGAGGGCTTCGACGGCCTCGGGCTTGTACTCGAAGGTCTTGAGGGACGTGTGGCAGGTCTTGCAGTTGATCTTCTCGCCGGCCGCCTTCGCCTTCTTGACCACCTTCTTCATGAGGCTCTTGGCCGCCTTCTGGCCGCCGGACTTGCAGGCCGCCTCGACCTGCTTGGTCTTGAAGGTCTTGTGGCTGCAGGGTTTGGCCTCGGCGTCGTCGGCGCGGGCCGTCCCGGCGCCGAGACCTACGGCGAAGGCGAACGCGAGGGTGCCGAGGATCAGGGTGCTGCGCATGGGGGTGCTCCTTGGTCGAGTTCGGATCGATGGAGGTTGGCGAGGGCCGCCGGCCTTCGACGGTCCCGAGGATAGGACTATTCATCCACAGGTGCCGGCGCGCCAGCAGCCGCCGCCGCCCGGCGGCTGCCGGCGACGAGCCGGGCGAGGGAGAGGATCTCGTCGTCGCTGAGCTTTTCGCCGAACGCGGGCATCTCGGCCTCCTCGCCGAAGTACGCGGGGGCCGCGGGATTCCGAATGAGGCCGGCGATCCACGCCACCGTGCCGTGGCCGTACAGGTTCGGGCCATCGCCCTCGGCACCGGGTTCGATCTCGTGGCAGCTGTTGCACTCGAGTTCGTCCTCCCAAAGCGCTTTGCCCCGGGCGGCCAGGGCCGGGTCGGCGGGCGGGTCGATCTCGTCGCCCATGGTGGAGACGATGTACTCCACGACGGCCGCGAGTTGGTCGTCGGGGAGATCCTCGGGAGGATAGGGATCCATCGTGTCGTGATCGGTGTTGCCGAAGAACTCGGGGGCCTTGGGATTGCGCACGAATCGAGTGAGCCAGGCGCGGCTGCCGAAGTCCTCGAGTGCCGGAGCCTCGTCGCCCCCTTCCATGTACTTGCCGTGGCATCCGGCGCAGCGCTCGCCGTAGAGGATCCGGGCCGCGTAGGCCGGATCGTTGCGGAAGACCGCCTCGCCCCCTTCGGGCAGAACGCCGTCGCGCGCCAGTTCCCGCGCTCGCTCGGCCTCGGCCTCGGCCTCGGCCAGGGCCTTCTGGAAGGCCTCGTCGCCGGCATCTTCGACCTTGGCCGCCACCCCGAGCGCGATCGTTCCGGCGAGCAGTGCGCCCATCCCGGCCAGCACCGGCATGCGCTCACGCGGCCGGCGGCTTTGGGCCCGATCGAGGAACGGCAGGGCGAAGAGGAACACCCCGACCGCCCCGGGGATCACGACGGTGCCCACCAGGACCAAGGGGCCCTCGAAGTACTTGAGGAGTTGGAAGAGCGGCAGGAAGTACCACTCGGGCCGCGCCGGGAAGTTGGACGCCGGTTGGGCCGGCGCAAAGAGCTCGGCCCCGTGGGTGTGCACCGTCCAGCCCACGAGCACCCCGCCGCAAACGGCCATGGCGAGCACGTCGTAGAAGATCTGGTGGGGAATGAACCGATCGGTTCGCGCAAGCTCCTCGTCCGAAAGCGACGCAGGCGGCGTGACCCCGTGGCGCCGAAAGAGCGCAACGTGGGCCACGAGCAGGAGCACGAGGAGGATCGGCAACACGAACACGTGCACGGCGAAGAAGCGCGTGACGGTCAGGTTGCCGTACTCGTGGCCGCCCTGTAGGAGGATCCGCAGCGGCTCGCCGCCGGGCACCGACCCCATGATGCCGGTCGCCACCTGGGTGGCCCAATAGCCCTTCTGGTCCCAGGGCAGCAGATAGCCCGTGAGGGCGAAGGCGAGCACGAGGCCACCCATGGCGAGCCCCGTCCACCAGTTGAGTTCCCGTGGCTTGCGATACGCGCCGAACCACGCCACCTGCCCCACGTGCAGGACCATGACCACCACCATGGCCGAGGCGCCGTGGCTGTGCAGGCCCCGAAGGAACCACCCGGCGCGTACCTGATCCTGCAGGTAGGCCACCGAGGCCCACGCATCGGTGGCCGACGGACTGTAGTAGCTCGCCAGCACGATGCCGAGCACGACCTGCTGCATGAACAGGTAGACCAGCACGCTGCCGAACACGTAGGAAAGACGCGCGCCCCCCGGCACGGGCTCGTTGGCAGCGTGGTCCCACAGCGCGTAGATCCCCGCGCGCTCGTCCAACCAGTCGAGGATGCGGCGTGCGCGGCTCACAGGGGCACCTTCTCCTTCACGCCCTGCTTGAAGCGCCGGTAGCGGATCTTGACGAGTTTGCCGTCCGCTTCGACGTCGAGGCGGTCCATGGGCCGGGGCGCCGGCCCGTGCACGACGTTGCCCTCACGATCGAAGACGCTGTTGTGACATGGACAGACGAAGTTGCGCGCCTTGGGGTCGTAGTCGATGGCGCAGCCGAGATGGGGGCAGACCGTCGAGAAGGCGACGAGCCGTCCCTCGAGCCGCAGCACCCAGGCCGAGCCTACCTTGACGTCCTCGAAGCGATTCCACGCGTCGCGCCGGTCGGCGTAGAGATCGACCCGCGTCGGCTCGTCCCCGAAGCGACCGATGGGACCGGCCGGCACGGGTTCGGCCCCCCCCGACGTCGTAGGGTTGTCCAGGGGAAAGGTCGCGGCGCCGATGGACGGCACGCCGGCAACGGCGGCGATGCCCGTCCCGAGCAGGCCGGTGGTCGCCAGCAGGAACGTGCGGCGCTCCATGGGGGCGCCACCGGGGTTGCGGTCGTCTTCGTTCGATGCGGCCATGGACGACTCCTTCGACGTCGGATCGCCCACGCACGTTACCCGAAATCCGAGCCGCCGAGAAATCCACCGGGCCCGTGGCCTCGGCGTGGTAGGGTATGGAGGTGTCCGCTTCGGGACCGTGGGTACCCGACGACGATCCGCGCCACCTCGTCCCGCGGCCGTGGGGCGGTCGGCGACTCGGTACCGTGGCCGGGGAACCGGTGGGGGAAGCCTGGGTCCTCTCGCCCCTGCCAGATCGCCCGAGCTACGTCGGCGGACGGCAGCTTTCGTCCCTGGTGGACGGTCCGCTGGGTCTTTTGGTGAAGATCCTCGACACGGCGGCGCCACTTTCCGTCCAGGTGCATCCCGACGACGGGGACCTCGGGCCGGATCGCCTCGGCAAGGAGGAGGCCTGGATCGTGCTCGACGCCGACGAGGGCGCCTGGATCCGTGCAGGACTGCGCGAAGGCGTCGATGCAGCGTCGTTCGTGGAGGCCGCGCGACGGGCGGACGCGGACCGCGCCGAAGCCGTCCTCGGTCTCCTCGAGGCGTTCCGCCCACGCCCCGGCGACATGGTGCTCCTGCCGGCCGGCGTGCCCCACGCCCTCGGTCCCGGCCTGCTCCTCGTGGAGGTCCAGCAACCCACGGACGCGACCTTGCGCCTGTACGACTACGGGCGGGGACGGCCCTTGCACCTCGCGGACGCGGCGCGGGTGCTGCGGCCCGATCGTAGGCCGCAGCACCTGCCGGCCGGAACCATCGGTCGCCTCGAAGGCGCGCACCTCGAACTCCGGCGCGACGTCGTGGTCGAGGCGCCGGACACGCCGACGGTTTGGCTCGCCACCTCCCCTGGGGCAACGTGGGACGCCCCGGACGGCCGCCGCCACGCCCTCCCGGTGGGGACCCCGGTGCTGACCGGCGGGGGCGGAACGGGGCGCGCGGGCGCGGCGCCGCTCGTGGCGGCGTGGGCGCGGTAGAGTCTCCGCATGCCCGTCGTCCTCGCCGTCACCGGCTTGCTCGCCGCCTCGCCCCTCGCCCACGTCGAGTTGACCTATCCACCACAACGGTACCCTGCGGTCAATCAGTTCCAGCTCGAACTGAAGTATGCTCCTTGCGGCCGCGACGGGAACCCGCCGGGTGAAGTGGAACGCACGGTGTTCGCCCCCGGGCAGACGATCACCGTGCGATGGGACGAGTTCGTCCCCCATCCCGGACATTTTCGCATAGCCTTCGACCCGGAGGGGGACGACGACCTGGCGGATCCGGCGGGTTACGACGACCTCTACACGGAGGGCGTCCTCGTGCTCGCCGACGGGATCCCCCACGAGGACGGCAAGCAGTACTACGCCTACGACGTCACGTTGCCGGACATGCCCTGCGAGACGTGCACCCTCCAGCTCATCCAGGTGATGACGGACAAGATGCCGTGGGGCCCGGCGGGCGGCGACGATCTCTACTACCAGTGTGCGGATCTGGTCCTCGATCCGGCCGCTGGAGGCTCGACCGGAACGAGCGGCGGAGGCTCTACCGGCGACGCAGGTACGGGCACGACGGGGACGACGGGAACTTCGGCTGGGCCGGGGTCTGCGGGGGGCGACTCGACCGGCACGGGCGAGGCGGACGCAACCGGCGGCGAGGGCGCGGCGACCGGTTGCGGATGCCGGGCGCCCGGATCGGGTACGCCCCGTGGCTTGCTCGCCGGCCTCGTGCTGGTCGGCCTCGCACGGCGTCGTCGCCCGGCAGCTACGCCGCACCGTTGACCCGATTCGGGGGCTCGAGCCCCCGAATCGAGCCATGTACGCGCCCCACCGCATCGTGGTAGGGTCGGTGGCGCGAAATCAAAGGGGGGACCATCATGACACGCGTTACCAAGCCCGTGCGGGCCGCCGTACCCGCCGTCACCTTCACGCTCGCGTTCGCCGCCTGTGGCGACGACGGGAGCCGGCCGGACACCACGACCTCCGTGGGGTCCACGGTCGGCACGAGCATCACCGCCACGGCGACCGACACGGTCGGAACTGCCTCTGCGACGGTCGGCAGCGCCACGTCGGTGGGGTCGGACTCGGCCTCCTCGGGCAGCGCGACGGGCTCCACCACGGGCACCGGGACGACGGGCGTCACCTCCGGGACCACGGGCGGCACGGGATCCTCCGGCACCGGCACGACCACGGGCAACGTCACCGCCACGGGCAGCAGCACCTCCGGTGGGCCCAAGTGGGACGTGGGTCAGACGTGCATGAAATCCTGCTCCGTCGACCAGAAGGCCGTCGAATGTGACGGCATGGTCGAGGAGGTCTGCGACCCCGGCCAGCTGTGCGATCCCATGACGCTGACCTGCCAGGACGGCTGCACGGTGGCCGCGAACAACAAGCAATCGGTGGGCTGCGAGTACTACGCGGTGGACATGCAGTCGTACTCGCCGACGTACTGCTTCGCGGCGTTCGTGGGCAACACGTCGGACGTCAACGCGTTCCTCGAGGTCGAGTACAACGGCAGCGCCCTGCCCGTAGGGAACTTCACGCGGATCCCCCAAGGCAAGGGGCCCAGTCTGACCTATCAACCCTACGACCCCAACGTGGGGCTCGCTCCGGGCGAGGTGGCCATCTTGTTCCTCTCGGGCACCCAGGGCGCCGCCCCCAACTGTCCCGCACCGACCGCCGTGTCCGGCGATGCCCAGGTTTCGGGCACGGGCAAGGGACCGGCGTTTCGCATCGGCTCGAACGTTCCGGTGGTCGCCTACCAGATCAACCCCTACGGCGGCGGAAGCGTGGCGGTCACGGGTGCGTCCCTGCTGCTCCCGACCAGCGTGTGGGACAAAAGCTACATCGCAATCAACGCCTACCGCAACGACATCACCGGGCCTTCCATGAACTTCATCGCCATGGAGGACGGGACGACCGTGACCATGACCCCCGTGGCGGCGGTTCAAGGCGGTGGCGGCATCCCGTCGAGCCCGGCCAACACCCCGTTCCAGTTCACCTTGAACCGGGGCGAACACGCCCAGATCACCCAGACCGCGGAGCTTACGGGCTCGGTGGTCAACAGCGACAAACCCATCGGCCACCTCGGCGGCCATCCGTGCATGCGCACGCCCTACGGCGTGGCCTACTGCGACCACGGCGAGCAGATGATCCCGCCGGTCAACGCCCTCGGCAACGAGTACGTGGGCGTCATGTACCGCCCGCGCGGGGGCGAACCTGCGATCTGGCGCATCGTCGGCGTCGTCGACGGCACCCAGCTCTCCTACAGCACGAACGTCGGCGGCCCGACGACGATCAATCGGGGGCAGATCGCCGAGTTCATCACGGGGACGCCCTTCGTCGTGAGCAGCCAGGACGGCGACCATCCGTTCCTCCTCTTCACGTACATGAGCGGCTCGCAGTGGTCGATGCTCGCCAACAAGAGCCACGGCGACGTCGACTACGTGATCTCGATCCCCACGGACCAGTACCTGACGCGCTACGTGTTCTTCTCGGACCCGACCTACCCCGAGACGAATCTCGTCTTCGTGCGCCGCAAGTCGGGGGGCATCTTCCACGACGTGACCTTGGACTGCGCCGGGGTGCTGACGGGCTGGCAGCCGGTCGGCGAGTACGAGTGGACCCGCGTCGACCTCATCACGGGGAACTTCCAGGACGTGGGCAACTGTTCGACGGGCCCCCACGAGGCCTACAGCGACGGCCCCTTCGGCCTTTGGAACTGGGGTTGGGGCACTCCGAACACCCAGACGTTCACGGCGAACGTGTCCTACGGCTACCCGGGGGGCATGAACGTCGTGCCGATCAACGACGTCATCTTGCCGCAATGATGGCCCGGCCCGGCCCGGCGCCGGGCCTTGCGCCTCGCCATCGCCATCTCGGCGCGCGTATCCTTGGGCCGAGGTGAAGCACCCCCGCGCCCGGTTCATCGTCGTCTACGGCCGCAAGCCGGTGCTCGAAGCCCTCGAGACCCCGGGACTCGACGTTCACCGCCTTCGCATCGCCGCGTCCGCTCGCGGGCACACCGTCGACGCGATCGTCGAGGCCGCTCGAGCGCGGGGGGTGACCGTCGAACGGGTCCCTGCCGCCGAAGTCTCCAAGATCTCGCGTCGGCCGCACCAGGACCAAGGCGTCGTCCTCGACGTGGAGGCGCCACACATGGACGACCTCGGTGCGGCGCTCGCCGCCGGGCTCGACGAGGATCTTTTCGTCCTGCCCGACGGCGTCACGACGCCGGCCAACCTCGGCATGCTCCTACGCACCTGCGTGGCCGTCGGCGCCGCCCTCGTGCTTCCCGGTCGGGGGGTGGCGGACCTCGGCCCGCGGGTGATCAAGGCCAGTGCGGGAACGGCCTTTCGCGCCCGGATCCTGCGGGACCGCGACGCTCCCTCCGCAGCTTCGCGCCTTGCAGCCCATGGGATCGCCCTCGTCGGACTCGATGCCGCCGCCGACGTCTCGCTCTTCGAGGCACCCCCGCCGCGTCCTGCGGCCCTGGTCGTGGGCGGCGAGACCCACGGCATCACGCCGGCCGTGCGCAGGCTCCTCGACGCGCGCCGCAAGATCCCCCTGGCCCCGGGTGCCGAGTCGTTGAACGCGGCCGTGGCCGGTGCCGTGGCGATGTTCGAGGCGCGAAGGGCGTGGGGGGCCTTCGGCTAGCGACACCCCTCGGATCCCGGCCGGACGATGGTCCGCGTTCCTGGAATTCGGAAGTCGTCCAACGCCCTCGTCCACGACCGATGGTCCCGTATTCGCGGACGAGCGTGCCTCGGCCGACAGCGCCGCCAAGGCCACCGTCGGACCGTCCTCGTCCCGGTCCTCGAGTGTCGCGCACCGTCGTCGGATCGGTCGCGCCCGCGACGGCGTTTCTCGTGGACACGATTCGCAACGTCGTGGAGGACGCCGTCGCCGCCGCATCGTCGTCGGCCCACGGGATGCCGGGATACCGTAGCCTTCGCCTGCCACGACCACGACACGTTGCGCACGACACAGGCGTGAACGTGATTGTCGTTTTCATCGAATCCAAACGAAGCACGGTCGCCGAGGCCCGGCCCGCTCCTTGTTCGTGCGGGGTACCTGCCCCATACTGCGCGACCGCAAGCGGCGGCCATGCCTTCCGGCGCCGCGTTCTCGGCGACCATGATCTCCATATGGCGAGCAGGAACGCCCTACGCGCTCGCAGGGCGACGGACCGGCGGGATGCTCGTCGACACGGTGGTGCGTGTCCTGCTCTTCGCGTGTCTTGCGGTGTTCGGCAGCCGGACCGCACGCGCCGAGCCTGCCCGAGCCATCACCTTCGACGAAGCCATCGGTTTGGCCGCCCGCTCCCCCGAAGCGTCGGGCGCGGCCGAGCGCCTGGCCGCCCGGCGCCGCGGTGACCGGCGCATCGGACGATGGGCCGGCACGACACAGGCCACCTTCATGCCGGGGGGCATCGTCTCGCCGCCGAGCTCACGCGGTTTCGAGATGCAGGCCAACGCGACCCACACGTGGAGCCCCGTTCGCACCGCCGCGCGCACGCGATCCGCGGCACGGGCCGAACGAGCGACCCTCGGCGCGCGCGCCCGCGCCGAGGCGTTGCGCGAGCGCATCGAGGCCGCCCGCCTGTGGATCGAACTCTTCGCCGTCGAACGTCAGCGCCGTTTGCTCGACGAGCGCGTGGCGGTGGCCCAAGCGCGGGTGCGGGCGACCGTCGCCGCCGTCGAGCACGGCGTGGCCCGACGAATCGATGCCGACCTCGCGCGCGCCGAGCACGCAGCCCTCGCCTCCGAGGCCCTGGAACTCGAAGGCCGGCAGGCGGAGATCGTGCGGCGTTTGGCCGAGGCGATCGGTCGCCCCGAGCGCCTCGACCTCGTGGCGAGCGGGCCTCTTCCCGCCCCGAACCTGCCGCCGGACTCGACGCTTCGCGGCATGCTGCGCGAAGTCGATGCGCTCCCCGAGGTCGCCGCGAGCCGCATCGCGGTGACCGCCGCCCGGGCACGGCGGGCCGAGGCCCGCGCACGGACGATGCCGCAGCTCGTGGCCGGCGCCCAGGTGGAGCGATCGGCCGCCGACGATTGGACCCTCTACGGCATCGTCGGAGTCCAGTTCGCGGGCACGACGTCCCGGGGCCGCACCGACGCCACGTACGAGGAGGCGATTGCCGCCGCGACGAACGACCTCGAGCGCGTTCGCGTCGCAGCCCGGGCCGAGATCGAGCGCATTCTCCACGACCTCGATCACGCGCGCCGGACCCTCACCCTCGTCGAGGATCACCTGCTGCCCGCCGCGACGGATCTCCGTGCACGGCTGGAACGCGCCGTTGCCCGCGGCGAGGAGACGATCCACCCCCTGCTCGATGCCCGCATGCGCGAGATCGAGGCTCGGACGGCCCATATCCGTGCGCGCGCCGACCTGGCGTGGGCGTCGGTTCGCGCCTGGCTGTTGCTCCAAGAGATGCGATGACCCGTCGGGTACACCCTCTGCTCGCCGGCGTCGTAACGTTCCTGGTCTCGACGACGCTCGCATGTTCACCGAAGGACGGCGGTGCACCGGAGGATGCGGGCGCGACCTTCGGCGACGGACCGGCGGTCGCAAGCAGCAGCACGACGCGATGGGTTCCGGTGGTGCCCCCCCGCGACCCCGTGCTGCTTTCGTTTCCGGCCATCGTTCGAGCGATCGGCAAGGGAGCGGCGTACGTGACGTTTCCCTACGCCGCCCGGGTCGAGCGCATCCACGTCGAGCCGGGGGACCGGCTCGCCGCCGGTGCGACGATCCTCTCCGTACGGTGCCCCGCGGTTCTCGAGGCCGCAGCCACGGTGCTTGGGACCCGCAAACGCCTTGCCCTCCACCGACGGCGCCTCGAGGAACTCGAACGCGCCCACGCCGAAGGGCTCGTTGGGCGCGACGTCGTCTTCGAGCATCGCACGCGAATCGCCGACATCGAAGCGGAACGCGCGCGGGCCGAAGCCGTGTTGCGAGGCGCGGGCGTGGAGCCCCGCCGCACCGAACGTCTGTTGCGCGATGGACTGATCGAGCTTTCGGCTCCCACGGCCGGCGTCGTGACCGAGGTGTCCGTGCGTCCCGGCGAATCCATCTCCCCCTCCTCGCCTCCACTCGCCCGCATCGTAGGCGAGGCGCCGCCGCGCATCGAAGTCCGTTTGCCGCGCGCGCTGCCTTCCGTGCACGACGCCCGCTTCGTCGCTCCGGACGGGCGGACCGTTGGACTCGCGAAGACTCCCCTGGCGGTCACCGAGGACCCGGCCGACGGTCTCTACGTCGCCTGGTTCGCGCCGCGGGAGGACGCCCTGCGCCTTCACGACGGACTCCGCGGGCGATTCGAGTTCGACGTGGGCGACGGGGTTTGGCAGGTGCCGGCCGCCGCCGTCACGAAGGGCGCCCAGGCATCCTTCGTGGTCCTACGGCGAAGGGGCGGCGACGTGTCCGAGATCCCGGTGGAGGTGGTCTCCGCCGCCGGTGCATCGGCCCTGGTTCGCGGTGACCTCGAAGCCGCCGACATGGTCGCCGCGGACGGACGTGTCGCCCGCATCGAGGGATCGCAAAGGAACGCCGCCGGGAGTTCGACGCCGTGATCGAAGCCATCGTTCGGTGGTCGAATGCTCACCCGCGGACGGTCCTGCTGCTCGTCGTCCTCATGGCGACGACCGGCCTCTTCGCCGCCGGTCGTCTCGAGTTCGACGCCCTGCCCGACGTGACGGGCAAGCAGGTCGTGATCCTGACCCGCGCGCCGGGCTACACTCCGGAGGAGGTCGAGCGGCTCGTCACGCGCCCGGTCGAGATCGCCATCGCTGGCGTTCCCGGACTGGTCCGTCAACGGAGCACGAGTCGCTACGGCATCTCGTCGGTGACCGCGATCTTCGACGAACGGACCGACCTCGTCCGCGCACGGCAACTCGTCCAGGAGCGACTCCAAGGGCTTTCCGACGGTTGGCCTCCCGGCGTCGCCGCTCCGGAACTCGGACCACTGACGGGAGGACTCGGTGAAATCTACCAGTTTACGGTGACGTCCTCCAAGCGCACTCCCGTCGAACTCTACGAGTTGGTCCAGCTTCGGCTCGTTCCACTCATCGCGAGTACGCCGGGCGTCGTCGAGGTCAACGCGTGGGGTGGCGGGCGGCGCACCCTCGACGTGGTCGGCGATCCCGTGGCGATGTCCCGTCACGGCATGACCCTCGCCGACCTGGCGGAGGCCACCCGCGCGGCAGCGCAGCAGGCGGCGGGAGCCACCATCGAGGCAGGCGATCGAAGCGTCCTGCTGCGGGGCGTAGCCTGGCCCCGCCGGGCGGACGAACTTGCAAGTGCCGTGGTCCGCCGCACGGGCCACGGCGCCGCCATCCGCATCGGCGACGTGGCCCGCATCGAGGAGGCGGCCATGCCCCGCATCGGGACCGCGACGGCCGACGGCGAAGGCGAGGCCGTGTACGTCATGGTCCAGATGCTGGTGGGCGAAAACGCCCTCGCCGTGCTCGACGAACTCGAACGTCGCATGGATGACGTGCGCCGCGTCCTCCCTGCGGACGTGGACGTTCGCGTGGTCTACGACCGCGGCGACCTCGTCAAGGCGACCTTGCGCACCGTGTTCACGAACCTCGCCGAAGGCGGCGCGCTCGTCGTCGTCGTGCTCTTCGCGATGCTCGGCAGCCTGCGTGCAGGTCTGCTCGTCGCATCGATCATCCCGCTTTCGATGCTCGGAGCCGTCGTCGGGATGACGGTGCTCGACGTGCCCGGCAACCTCATGAGTCTTGGCGCCCTGGACTTCGGCCTGCTGGTGGACGGCGGCATCGTGATGGTGGAGGCCACCTTCCACGCCATGGAGCGCCACGGCGGCCCGGTTCGCACACGAGTGCGGGAGCAAACCGTCCGCATGGCACGCCCCGTATTCTACGGCGTACTGATCATCCTTCTGGTCTACGTTCCCGTGTTCGCGCTCACCGACGTAGAGGGCAAGATGTTCCACCCGATGGCGCTCACGGTGGTGTTGGCCCTCGCAACTTCCCTCCTTCTTTCGATCACGTACGTTCCGGCCGCCTCGACGATCTTCCTGCGCCCCCATGACGCCCCGGCCGAGGCTCCGCGTCTCGCCGCCGCAACGGCCCGGCTCTACCATCCCGTACTCGACTGGAGCCTCGCCCACCCCCGGTGGGTGGCCGCGGGCGCCCTGGCCGCGCTCATGGCGGCCGCGTGGCTCTTCGCCACCGCGGGGACCACGTTCTTGCCGCAGCTCGACGAAGGAGATCTCGTCATCCAGACGACCCGCAACCCGGACATCCACGTGTCGGCGGCGGTTCGTGAAGACACCCGCCTCGAACGCGCGTTGCGGGAGAACGTGCCCGAGGTGCGCTACGTCGCGACCCGTACGGGGAGCCCGGCCGTCGCCACGGACCTGATGGGGCTCGAGCAATCCGACGTATTCGTGGACCTCGCGCCCAGGGAGCAATGGCGCCCCGGACTCGATCGCGATGCACTCATCGAACGCATCGCCGACGTCGTGCGCAGCGTCGCGCCCGAGGCCGAGGTCGGGTTCACCCAACCGATCCAGATGCGGTTCAACGAACTGGTGGGTGGCAGCGTCACGGACGTCACCCTGAGCTTCTTCGGAGAGGACCTGACCGCCCTACGGACCTTGGCGGAGCGGGCCCGTGACATCGTCGCCGAGGTTCCCGGGGCCGAGGACGTCCGCGTCCTCGCGCCACCTGAGGTGCCGTCGATCGACGTCAGGCCCCGCCCCCTGGATGCGGCCCGCGTAGGGCTACGTAACGAAGACGTGCTCGACCACGTGGCCGCGCTCCGGCGCGGACTCGAAGTCGCCGTCACCTACGACGGGCCCATCCGCGTTCCCATTCGCGTGCGGCTCGATGGCGCAACCGATGCCCTCACCCTCGAGGCCACCCCCGTTCCGACGGCCGACGGCCGCTGGGTTCCGTTGGGGCACGTCGCCGACGTGGTGCGCGCCGAACGTCCCGCCCTCGTCGATCACGAAATGGCCCAACGTCGTATCGTCGTCGGTTTCAACGTGCGCGAACGGGACCTGGGCACCGTCGTGGCCGAGGCGAAAGCGCGAATCGACACGGAACTCGTCCTCGGCGACGGGATCCGCACGGTCTGGGGCGGCCAGTTCGACAGCCTACGGCGGGCCCGCGAACGCCTCGCCGTGATCGTACCGGCGGTGCTCGCGTGCATCTTCGTACTGCTGCTCGTCCTGGTGCGCTCCCTACGACCGGTGCTCGTGGTCATGCTCGCCGTCCCGTTCGCGCTGGTCGGTGGCATCGTGGCCCTTCGCCTGCGCGGCCTTCCGATTTCGGTCTCCGCGGCCGTCGGGTTCATCGCCCTCAGCGGGATCGCCGTCCTGAACGGTGTCGTGCTCGTCAAGGCGCTCATGGAGACGCAAGCGTCCGGGGCAGATCCTCGGCGTGCGGCGCGCGAGGCCGGTCGCAGCCGCATGCGGGCGGTGTCGACCACCGCACTCGTTGCCGCCCTCGGATTCGTCCCCATGATGCTCGCCACCGGTGTGGGTGCGGAGGTGCAGCGCCCCCTCGCAACCGTCGTGGTGGGCGGCATCGTTTCGTCGACGCTCCTTACCCTCTGCGTCGTGCCGACGATCTTTGCGTGGACGACACGGCAAGCGGTCTCCGTCCGTCCATCCACGCAAGATGCCCCTTCGTGAAGGGGTGGACCGCTCGGACACGGACGCGGACCGTGGGGCCGGCTGCGGTGGCGCAGGGGCGGAAGCTCTCCGAACGCGGCCGTGGCCGGTGCCGTGGCGATGTTCGAGGCGCGAAGGGCGTGGGGGGCCTTCGGCTAGCGGTCGCTGCATGCCGCCTGCGGGGCTATCCTCGGCCGCGTGACGCAACGCCCGACGTTCTCACCCACCTATCCCCTGCCGCTCGCCGCCATCGATCCGGCCACCGTCGAACCTACGGCCGATGCCCTCCTCGAGCGGGCGCGCGCCGCCGTCGAGGAGATCGCCGGAACCGGGGCGCCGCCGACCTACGAGAACACGATGCTGGCCCTCGAGGCCGCCACCGCCCCCGTCGAGACCTTCGCCACCCTCGTCTCCCATCTCGAGGCCGTCGCCACGACGCCGACCCTGCGGGCGGCGCACGAGGCGATCCAGCCGAAGATCGCCGCCTTCTACGCCGCCCTGCCCCTCCACGAGGGCCTGTTTCGCCGCATCGAGGCCCTTGCGGCGACCGACCTCGGGGGGACGTTCCCCTTCGCCCGCCGCCACGTCACGCGCACGCGGGACGCCTTCGTCCGCCACGGCGCGCGCCTCGACGCCGCCGGCAAGGCCGAGATCGAGCGGCTCGACGTGGAACTCGCCCGGCGCACCACGACCTTCGCCCAACGGGTGCTCGACGCCAATGCGGCCTACGCCTTCCACACCGAGGACGAAGGCCGGCTGGCGGGACTTCCGCCCATGCACGTCGAGGCGGCCGCCGCGGCCGCACGCGCCCGGGGACGCACGGGCTACGTGCTCACCCTCGATGCCCCGAGCTACGTCCCCGCCATGACCTACCTCGAAGACCGCAGCCTTCGCCGCGAACTCTGGTGGGCGTACCACCGTCGTGCGGCCGACGAGCCCTACGACAATCGTCCCCTGGTGCGCGAGATCCTGGCGCTTCGGCGTCGCAAGGCGAGGACCCTCGGCTTTCCCACCTTCGCCCACCTCGTGCTGGCCGACCGCATGCTCTCGACACCGGAGAAGGCATCGGGCTTCGTCGACGACCTCGCCCGGCGGACACGCCCCGCGTTCGAACGGGAGCGGGCCGAACTCGAGTCCTTCGCCGGCACGTCCCTCGAGCCCTGGGATCTGGCCTTCCATGCCGAACGCCTGCGCCGCGCCCGGTACGACTTCGACGCCGAGGCCCTGCGCCCGTACTTCCCCCTGGGCTCCGTGCGCCGCGGGATGTTCGAGATCGCGACGCGGCTCTTCGGCCTTGCGTTCGAGCGCCGGCCGGATGCCGACACGTGGCACCCGGACGTGGAGGTGTTCGGCGTTCGCGACGAGCGGGGCGAGTTCCTCGGTGACCTCCACGTGGATCTCTTCCCGCGCAGCACCAAACGCAGCGGTGCGTGGATGAACGGCCTGCTCGTCGGGCACCCGCCCGACGATCCCCACGTGGTCGTCCTGTGCGCGAACCTCACCCCTCCGCTCGAGGGCAAGGAGGCCCTGTTGTCCCACGAGGACGTGATGACCCTCTTCCACGAGTTCGGGCACGGCCTCCACCATCTGGCCAGCCGCGTACCGGTGCGTTCCCTGGCATGTACCAACGTAGCCTGGGATTTCGTGGAGTTGCCGTCCCAGATCATGGAGAACTGGTGCTGGGAACGGCGGGCCCTCGATCTCTTCGCACGCCACCACGAGACCGGCGAGCCCATGCCCGACGACCTCTTCGCGCGCATGACCGCCGCCCGAACGTTCCGTGCGGCGACGGCCATGATGCGGCAACTCGGTTTCGCCCGCGTGGACCTGGTCCTCCACGTCGACTTCGACCCGGAAGGCGACGAGGACCCGTTCGCCGCGGCCCATCGCGTCCTGTCGGAATACTCGCCGGTTCCCCTCCCCGAAGGCGACGCGATGCTGGCGAGCTTCCAGCACCTCTTCGCCGATCCCGTGGGGTACGCCGCGGGCTACTACAGCTACAAGTGGGCCGAGGTGCTCGAGGCCGACTGCTTCTCGCGATTCGCAGGCGACCACGTCCTCGATCCGGACGTGGGGCGTGCGTTCCGGGACACGATCCTGGCCAAGGGCGACACCGAGGACCCCTGGGATCTCGTCCGCGCGTTCCTCGGGCGGGACCCGTCGCCCGAGGCATTGCTGCGTCGCGACGGGTTGCTCCCGCCCAATCCGTCGCGCGGCCCATCGTAGGCGGCTGGCTCCAGACCGTGTCGGACGTCACGGGACGCAACGCCGCGGACCGTGACCGAAACGGCCGTCTGCTACCATCGCTGCATGCGCCTTTCCCTGCCTTCACCGCATTCCTTGGTCGCATGCGTCACGGCGGTCTCGTTGACGGCGTTCAGCGTATCGACGCCGGCTGCCGCCGCACTCGCCGTCGCCCCCACGGTGGAACGGGTGGAGGACGCGCCGCCGCAGCCGGCCGAGCCTCGATTGGTGGATCCCCAGGCCGGCCACCGGACCGCCCCCGTCGATCCCATGAAAACCCAAGACGAGGCTCCGACGCCGGAGGTGGCGCCCCAAGGCGACGCCGCGACGCCGCCGGCCGGCACTCCGCCGCCGTCCTCGCAGACGCCCGAAGACTGGGACAGCTTCGATCCGCCGCAACAGCCCCCCCCACCTGGGGAGGCAGCCGCCGCACAGCCTCCGCCGCCCCATGCCGCAGGCCCCATCGCGCCTCAACCGCCACCCCGGGTCCGCCCGCGTCGGTCCCGGCGCGGGCTCGGCATGATGATCTCCGGCTACTCCGCCTTCTTCGCCGTCTGGTTGGTCACGGCGATCGCCGGTGCGGCGACCTTCGACTCGGCCGATTCCGACTTCCTCGACGACGCCGACCGGGACCGGCAGCGCGCGGTCGGTCGACGTCTGATGATCCCCTTGGGCGGCCCCTACGCCGCAGCCTTCGTCACGGACACCGCGACGGGGGCGCTCTTCTCGGTGCTCTCCGGCTTGGCCCAGACGGCGACCTTGACCCTCGGGATCACGGGCACGGTCATCTACGCCCGCAACCAGCGGGCGTACCGGCAGGTTGCCCTCGGGGCGGCGCCGATCCGCGGAGGGTCGATGATGCAGCTCGGCGTTCGCTTCTAGCGGGCCCGATGCCGGATTTGGCGCGCGCGTCGGGGCTTTCGGGCCTACGATAAGCTCGCGGGCGTGGTGCCCTTCTTCCGCATCTCGAGCCGGACCGTGCTCGAGGCCAGTCGCCGGGCCTCGCCCCTCCCCTCACCTCCCACCGGCGTCGTCGCGCGAGCACGCCCCGTGGCCACCACCATGGCGCCCGCCCTGTCGCTTTCGGTGCGCGACCCCCACGTGGA
Source organism: Deltaproteobacteria bacterium (assembly GCA_003696955.1). Lineage (GTDB taxonomy): Bacteria > Myxococcota_A > Polyangia > Nannocystales > Nannocystaceae > J032. The sequence continues at coordinate 44,705 of RFGU01000140.1, forward strand.
CCTTCGCATCGACGCCGAGGGCGGCGGCTTGGCCGGGATGCTCGAGATCTTCGGCGCCTACGTGGGGCCCGGATCCGAAGACCCGACGACGGCGACCCTGCGCGTGCCGGACCTGCCGTCGGCCGTCGGCGAGGATCCCTCCCTGCACGTCCGACGCCACGGCGGCCTCTGCGTACGCCTGGCCGCCTCGGGCCACTTCGGGCACCGCCCCTTGCTCGCGCTGCTCCACGTCCGCGGCGCCCCGGCGATCCGCCTTGCCGCCTACTGCGGTACGAACCACGTGGGCACCTCGTCACTGCACGAGGACGGGCCCAAGGTGACGTGGATCGACGCCCCCGAAACGTCATGGCGCGCCGACCTCCACTTCGTCGCCGAAGGCCCCCCCGACGCGACGTGGTCCGTGTCGGGACTCGAAGTGCACCTGGTGTGAGGTCGAAGGCCGCGGCGCACATCGTCGGCGGTCGCCCATGCGACGCCGGGCGAGCCGGGGCTTCGGCGGCGCCCGATCTCGACGACCTCCCGGTCAGGCCGCCGCTGCCGCCCGGGCGGCGTCGGCCTTGCGGCGCAACCACGACGCGATACGGTGCCACACGGGCCTCGATGCCGTCGGATCGGTCACCAGCGCCATGTGACCTGGACCGGTCGCGCCGACGTGCCCGCGGCGTCCCACCACCTCCACCTCCGCCTGGGGCACGCGCCGGGTCAGCGCCAGGGCCGATGCCGGCCGGGCGAGGAATCGGTCGCCATGACTTACGACGTGCAGGACCGGAACCGACACCTGCGTCATGGCGGCGGCGTAGTCCGTACCGTCGTCACCCACGTAGCCGTCGGAGAGCAGACGGTCGAAGCCGGCCCAATACGCCGCCGGTTCGTCGCACGACCCGATCCGCAGGGCACGGGAGGGGAAACGCCCGAGGCTGCGCACGAGTCGGCCGGACACCCGCAGCGCAAGGTGTTTGACCGCCCGGACGAAGGGGTCGGGCTCCGCGCCCGGAAGCCACACGTCCACCCCGAGGGCCACGATGCCGCAGACGTCGGGCCACCGGAACACGTCGGGGCGCGTCCCGGCCGCGGCCAGGCTCACGTGGCCGAACAGACTGTGGCCCACGAACCCCACGGGCACCCCGGGCGCCAGTCGCTGTGCCAGATCGAGATAGCACGCCACGTCCGCCACGAGGTCGTCGTACGTCCAGCGGCCGCCCTCGGCCGGTGTGGGCCCGCTGTCGCCGTGTCCCCGCAGGTCCGGGACGAGCACGCGATGCCCGGCGGCCGCCAGGGTCCATCCGAGGCACGGCCGGTCGTCCCGCAGGATCGTGCGTCCGTCCACCATCATCGCGTGCCCGGCGACGACGACCGCCCCCTGCGGAACCTCCGGGCCCACGTCGCGCACCGAAAGCCGCCAACCGTCGCGCGCGACCACCGTATGGGTGCGAACGGGCTCCATGGGGCGCGGAGGATATCAGGCCCGATCCGCGAACGCCGCCTGCATCCGGCTTCGTAGGGTATGCTCGGACGGAGGGGGAACCGATGCCGATCGAAGGGAACCGACGCGCGACGAAGCGAACGAACCGTATGCCGTGGGGGGCGTCGGCGATGGCTTGGCTCGTCTCGAGCACCGCCTTCGCCGCGACGATCCACGTCGACGACGACGCGGGCCCCGGCGGCGACGGCTCGCCCCAGGCGCCCTATGCCACGATCCAAGATGCCCTCGACGTGGCCATGCCCGGCGACGTGGTGCTCGTGGCACCGGGTACCTACGCAGCCTTCGCGTCGGTGCGCGACGGCATGGACGGGGCCCCGATCACGATCCGCGCCGAGGTCCGCGGGCAGGTCGTGGTTCAGGCCGTCGGGCGCGTAGCCGACCTCGCCCACCCCTTCCACGTGCTCGAGGATCTCGTCCTCGACGGCGCCTACGGTCCGCAGGACCTGGTTCGAGCGGACGGAGCGGACGATCTCGTGCTGCGCGGCGTGGAGGTACGCAGGTCCGGCGCCGACTGCATCGACCTGCGCACCAGTCACCGGGTCCGCATCGAGGGCGCGTCGATCCATCACTGCGTGGCGGCCTCGGGGGGTACGCCGGTCGACGCCCACGGCGTCACGGGGGACTCCGTGCTCGGGCTTACCATCGTCGATTCGGCCATCTTCCTGGCCTCGGGCGACGCCGTGCAGCTCTCCCCGTCCCGCCAGCCGTGGACGGACCTCGTCCTCGAGGGCTGCACCTTCTGGACCGGTGAACTCGACGAACCTGCCGCGGGCCTGACACCGGGCACACGGATCGGCGAAAACGCCCTGGACACGAAGGTCGGCGACCAGCTCGACGGCAATGGTGCACCGCCGTCGGTGCGCGTCACGGACGTGATCGCCTACGGCTATCGCGACGTCATCGGCAACCAAGGTGCGTTCAACGTCAAGGAGGAGGTGGTCGCCGTCATCGACCGGGTGACGGTCCACGACAGCGAGATCGCGTTTCGCCTGCGGGCGCCCTCCCGCGTGACGGTGACCAACGCCGTGGTCTTCGACGTGGCGAAGGCCTTTCGGCTCGAGGACGGCTTGGATGGCGCCCGGATCGCCCACGTGACGTTGGGCGGCGGCGTCGGCCTCGCCTTCGAGGATGCCGGCGGCGATCCCACGGACCTTGCGGTCGTCGACAGCCTGATCCTCGGTCCGGCCGTCCCGCCGCCAGCGGACCAGGACGCGACGAATCTCGCCGTGGCGGAAGACGCGTTCGTCGACGCCGCGGGGCACGACTACCACCTCGCCGCGGGGGCGGCTGCCATCGACGCCGCGGGCCGGCTTCCGCCGGACCTCACGGTGACCACGGATCGCGACGGGATCCCGCGTCCCCAGGGGCTCGCGGCCGACGTGGGCGCCTACGAGTGGACCGAAGACGGCGGTGGCGACACGGGCGGTACGACGACCGGCTCCGGAACGGGAGGGCCCGCCACCTCCAGCACGTCTGGGGCGTCGTCTGGGGAGGCCACGTCGTCCACTGGCGGGGGCGCCGGTTCCACTGGGACGGACGGCGGCACCGAAGGGACCGGCCAAGCCGGTGGAGACGGCGGATGCGGCTGCCGCACGGGCCGGCCAACCTTCGCGGCCCCGCTGCTCCTCGCGCTGGGGCTATGGGCGCCGCACCGTCGAAGGCGGCGAGCCCCGGCACGATGAGACCAGCCGGTGGCGTACGGCTGAGCGCCCTGCCAGGGAAGCGCCGTCCGACCGCGCGGTGATGCGCCGGCGCAGGTACCGAAGGGCCTGCACCGCGATGCCGCGTGGCGTAGGATCGTGCCGGCGCCCATGTCTGCCCCGCGCATCGCGATCTCCCCGAACCTCATGGGTCCCGACGAGACTCGCCGGTTCTATCCGAACAAGCATCTCTTCTACGGCGAACGATCCATGGCTGCGGCGGTCCTGCGCGCCGGCGGGCTGCCGTTCGTCCTGCCGGACCTGCCCCCCGACGACCTACGCGCGCTCCTCGCCGACTGTCACGGCCTGCTCCTGTCGGGCGGCGCGGACGTGGCCCCCTCGACCTACGGTGCGACGCCCATCTTGGGCGGACGCTTTCCGGGGGATCCGGAGCGGGACGCCCTCGAGATCGACCTGGTGCGCACGGCTCTGGACCGGCGGTTGCCCCTGCTCGGGATCTGCCGGGGCCACCAGGTGCTGAACGTGGCCATGGGAGGCACGCTCCTCCAGGACATCGCGACCGAACGCCCCGGCAGCCTCACCCATCGTGACCAGGCGAAGTACGACAGCCTCCATCATCACGTGACCATCGATCCCGAAAGCCGCCTCGCCCA
>RFGU01000141.1 GCA_003696955.1 Deltaproteobacteria bacterium
CTCTTCAAGTCCTGGTTCGTGGACTTCGACCCCGTCCGCGCCAAGGCCGAAGGCCGCGACCCCGCCCTCCCCAAACACCTCGCCGACCTCTTCCCCGACGCCTTCCAAGACTCGGAACTGGGCCAGATCCCGAAGGGGTGGGAGGTGAAATGCATCGAGGACGTCGTTTCGTGTGTCGGAGGATCGACGCCCAGCACAAAGAACCCCGAGTACTGGGAGGGTGGCACGATCCACTGGACGACACCGAAGGATCTTTCCGGACGGTCGGCTCCAGTTTTGATCGACACGGAGCGCAAGATCACGCCGAAGGGGCTACGGAAAATCCCTTCTGGGCTTCTGCCAGCGGGAACGTTGCTGCTCTCATCGAGAGCACCGGTCGGCTACCTGGCGATCGCGCAAATACCGGTCGCAGTGAATCAAGGCTACATTGCGATTCCGCCTCGCGGAGAACTGAGCCCAATGTGGATGCTATTCTGGGCTGACCGCAACATGGACCGAATCAAGGCACGTGCTGGTGGGACGACTTTTCAAGAGATCAGCAAGCGGAATTTCCGCGCGATGCGCCTCATCGCTCCGGCATGTTGCGCTGCCCGCGCATTCGATAAAATGGCTGCGCCCATCTTTGAGCGTATCGTGAAATGCGTGTTGGAATCCCGCACCGTCGCCGCCCTGCGGGACGCCCTGCTGCCCAAGCTCATCTCCGGCGAGTTGCGCGTAAAGGATGCGATACGTTTTCTGGAAAGGAGTAGCCTATGATCACCCAGCAGGAATTCGACGCCATATTAGCTGACACCACCAAACGGGTCACTGGCGATATCCATTGGAGGGAAGATGTCGATCATTCCCCGGCGCTCGAGTTTCGGATCGAGGTCGAATCGGACCCAGGCTGGCCGCTCTTTCTTGTCGGGCGGTGGAATCCTTTTGCCGGCACCTTGAGCTTCGCGCTCATCCACCAGGGCGCAGGCCGCATCTACGCGCTCGACCTCGGCGCCGACCACCACAACCCGACCTGCGAGCGTGTTGGAGAGAAGCACAAGCACCGGTGGACCGAGTCGTTCCGCGACAAGCAAGCGTATGTGCCCAAGGACATTACAGCACCTTGGGACCATCCTCTCGACGTCTGGTGCCAGTTTTGCCATGAAGCGAACATCAAACACAATGGACGTATGAACCGGCCCGCACGACAGGAAGAGCTACCTCTATGAACGCAAAGGAACTCTGCACAAGACTACGCGCGTCCGGTCCTCCGCTCTTCGAATGTTCTCCTGCCCCCCGGGATGGTATCCGCGTGCGGACGCCATTCATGTATCCGGACGGCGGTATGATTGATGTCTTCGTGTTGCAGCGGGGCAACCGTGTGGAAGTGACCGATTTCGGTGAGGCGCTAGGATGGCTACGCATGCAGTCAGCGCGCGGGCGATTCTCGCCCAAACAAAGGCGACTCATCGGCGACGTCTGCTTGACGCTCGGCGTCGAGCTCTTCAAGGGGCAGCTTGTCCGTCGAGCAGATGAAGTGGAACTGTCGGATGCGGTTCTCCGTGTAGCTCAGGCGGCGCTTCGTGTAGCCGATCTGTGGTTCACCATGCGCACGCGATCTGTGGAAAGCACCGCGGACGAAGTCGCGGACTGGCTCGATGAACGCCGCATTAAATTCCAGCGGAGTGTTCGTTACTCGGGACGATCCGGTCGCAACTGGACAGTAGATTTCCAGACCCACGTCCCAGACGGGACCGCTCTCATCTTTGTCCTGGCGACCGGTTCCCGGGCCGCCGCTCGCCGCATCACCGAACACGTGGTGGCCGGTTTATTCGACCTCAACCATCTGCAGGCAACGCAGCCGGGGCTTGCGTTTGTCTCCCTGTTCGACGATACGGAGGATGTTTGGGAGGAGGAAGACTTCCGGCTGGTCCAGGACCTGTCCACGATTGCTCGCTGGTCGCGCCCGGATGAATTCGAGGCGATCTTGCGAGCGGCATAAGAAGCCGTGCTTCGATGACCGCGTTCACCGAATCCACCGTCGAAGACGCCGCGCTCGCCTGGCTCGAGGGGCTTGGGTACGAGGTCAAGCATGGGCCCGAGATTGCGGTGGGGGAGCCTGGTGGTGAGCGGACCGATCCGAACTATCGGGACGTGGTGCTGGAGGGTCGGCTGCGGCGGGCGCTCGCGCGGCTGAACCCCGAACTGCCGGCGGAGGCGCTCGACGATGCATTCAAGAAGCTCACGCGGCTCGATGCGCCGTCGCTGCTCGAGCGCAACCGGGCGGCGCACCGCATGCTCGTGGACGGGGTGACGGTGGAGTACCGCGACGCGGACGGGACGATCCGGGGCGCGCAGGCGCGGGTGATCGACTTCGACGATCCGGAGAACGACGACTGGCTCGCCGTCAACCAGTTCACCGTCTCGGAAGGCCGACACACGCGGCGGCCCGACGTGGTGCTCTTCGTCAACGGCCTGCCACTGGCCGTCCTCGAGCTCAAGAACCCGACGGGCGACGACGCCACGGTGTGGTCGGCCTGGCGGCAGCTGCGGACCTACCAGGAACAGATCCCTTCGCTCTTCGCGACGAACGCCGCCTTGGTGGTCTCGGACGGCATCGAGGCCCGCATCGGTTGCCTCGGGGCGGGCAAGGAGTGGTTCAAACCCTGGCGCACGATCTCGGGCGAGGGGGATGCACCCGCGTCCATGACGCAGCTCCAGGTGCTGCTGGAGGGGGTCTTCGACCGGCGCCGTTTTCTCGATCTGGTGCGCTACTTCATCGTCTTCGAGGACGGAGGCGGCGGGAGGCTCACCAAGAAGATGGCCGGCTACCACCAGTTCTACGCCGTGAACGCCGCGCTCGAAGAGACCCTGCGCGCGGCGCGGATCGCCGCCGGAGGGCGGGCGGCCGAGCCCGAGGGGCGCTACGAGACCGGGCACCGGCCGGGTGGCGAGCCCGGTGACCGCCGGGTCGGCGTGGTCTGGCACACCCAGGGCTCGGGCAAGAGCCTGACGATGGCCTTCTACGCCGGCCGCGTGATCCTGCATCCGGCGATGGAGAACCCGACCATCGTGGTCATCACCGACCGCAACGATCTGGACGACCAACTCTTCGGCACCTTCGCCCGTTGTCGGGAGCTGCTGCGGCAGCCGCCGGTCCAGGCCAAGGACCGGGCCGACCTGCGCAGGAAGCTTCAGGTCGCCGCCGGCGGCGTGGTGTTCACGACGATCCAGAAGTTCTTCCCCGAGGAGAAGGGCGATCGACACCCGGTGCTCTCCGAGCGCCGCAACATCGTGGTCATCGCCGACGAGGCCCACCGCAGCCAGTACGACTTCGTCGACGGCTTCGCCCGCCACATGCGCGACGCCCTGCCGAACGCCTCGTTCATCGGCTTCACGGGCACGCCCATCGAGAAGACCGACGCCAACACGCGGGCCGTCTTCGGCGACTACATCAGCGTCTACGACATCCAGCGCGCCGTGGCGGACGGGGCCACCGTGCCCATCTACTACGAGAGCCGGCTGGCCAGGCTGGAGCTTTCGGAGGAGGAGAAGCCGAGGATCGACGCCGAGTTCGAGGAGGTCACCGAAGGCCAGGAGATCGAGCGCAAGGAGAGGCTCAAGACCAAGTGGGCGCAGCTCGAAGCCGTCGTCGGGGCGAGGAAGCGGCTCGAGCTCATCGCCCGAGACCTGGTGGAGCACTACGAGCGGCGCTGCGAGGCCATGGAGGGCAAGGCGATGGTGGTGGTCATGAGCCGGCGCATCGCCGTCGAGCTCTACGACGCGATCGTGGCCCTTCGCCCCGAGTGGCACGGGGAGACGGACGAGACCGGGGCGATCAAGGTGGTCATGACGGGGTCGGCCTCGGATCCGCTCGAATGGCAGCCCCACATCCGCAACAAGGCGCGCCGGGAGGCGCTGGCCCAACGCTTTCGCGATCCGAACGATCCCTTCCGCATCGTCATCGTGCGCGACATGTGGCTCACGGGCTTCGATGCGCCCTGCCTCCACACGATGTACATCGACAAGCCGATGCGCGGCCACGGCTTGATGCAGGCCATCGCCCGTGTGAACCGGGTGTTCCGCGACAAGCCCGGCGGGCTCGTGGTGGACTACCTCGGGCTCGCAGACGAGCTGAAGCAGGCGCTCGCGACGTACACCGAGGCCGGCGGCACGGGCAAGACGGCCATCGACCAGGCCGAGGCGGTCGCGGTGATGCAGGAGAAGGTGGAGATCTGCAGGGGGCTCTTCCACGGTTTCGACTGGAGCCCGTGGACGAGCGGCACGCCCGACGAGCGCCTGTCGCTCCTCCCGGCGGCCCAGGAGCACATCCTGGCCCTGGAGGACGGCAAGGCGAGGCTGCTACGGGCCGTCACCGAGCTGTCCCGGGCCTTCGCCCTCGCGGTGCCGCACCCTGACGCCCTGGCCGTCCGCGACGAGGTGGGCTTCTACCAGGCGGTGCGCGCCGTCCTGGCGAAGGGAACGCCGGGCGAGAAGCGGGCGGACGAGCAGACGGAGCAGGCGATCCGCCAGATCGTCTCGAAGGCCATCGTGTCGGACGACGTGGTGGACATCTTCGCGGCGGCCGGGCTCGACAAGCCGGACATCTCGATCCTCTCGGACGAATTCCTCGAGGAGGTGCGGGGCCTGCCCCACCGCAACCTTGCCGTGGAGCTGCTGCAGAAGCTCCTGAAGGGGGAGATCCGCGAGCGGCGCCGGCGCAACGTCGTGCAGGCGCGCTCCTTCGCCGAGCTTCTGGAGCAGGCGATCCGCAAGTACCAGAACCGGGCCGTCGGGACCGCGCAGGTGATCGAGGAGCTGATCCAGCTCGCGAAGGAGATGCGGGAGGCCGCCCGGCGCGGCGAGGCGCTGGGCCTTTCCGACGACGAGGTCGCGTTCTACGACGCCCTCGAGGTCAACGACAGCGCCGTCAAGGTCCTCGGCGACGAGACCCTCAAGACGATTGCCCGCGAACTCGTCCAGACGGTCCGCCGCAACGTGACCATCGACTGGACGGTGAAGGAGTCGGTCCGCGCCCGCCTGCGCGTGATGGTCAAACGCATCCTTCGCAAGTACGGCTACCCCCCCGACAAGCAGGCCGCCGCCGTGAAGACCGTACTGGAGCAGGCCGAGGTACTCTGCGGAGAGTCGGTACTGGCTGCCGGTGCGTATGCTTAGCCGCGCCGGCGGAACGTCGAACCATTCCGGGCGGTCGTGGCGCTCGCCCCGCCGAAGGCCCGTGGGGTAGGCGAAAGCCCGATCCGCCGCCACCGCGCGGCGGCATGCACCGACCCAAGCGGCCCGGGCCAACTCGGAGCCGCCGAGCCCCGGGTCGGACTCGTATGCAACTCCGGCCAACTGCGGTCCCCCTAGCAACCGGCCGGCCGCCTACCCTGGGGAGACGGCGGGGCGGGTGGAGCGGGCGGCGATGCGGAGGGCGTAGTCGCGGCCGGCGACGCGGATCGACTCAAGTACGGCGTCGCCGCGGCATTCGACGATGTCGGCGCGCACGGCGACGAGCTGGGGGCGTTCGAGGGGGGGACGGGGGCCGAGGCCCGCCCGGTAGAGCAGGTACGTCCGCCAGCTCTCGGCGTCGGCGCGCAGGGCGTAGGGCTGGTACCAGACGGCAAGTTCCCACTCGACCTCGACCGTGCCGCCGGCGTGGTGGCGGGGCGTGACCACCAGGGAGAAGCGTTCGAGGCCGCGGTCGGTCCAGACGGACTCGTCGAAGACCATCCGGTTTCCGTCCCGCACGACCATGGTGCGCGGCGCAAGGGGCGCGGGTCCCCGGCGCGTCGCCTCGAGGGCCAAGGAGAGTTCCACGGGCCAAAGCGCCGCTCGCTCGTCCTCGGTGACGCCGATGGACAGGACGTCCCGGTCGCGGGCATCCGCACCGTGCGCGGGGTTCGGGGGGACGAGCGCGACCATCGCGGCAACGACCACCGAAGGGCAGCATGACACGGGAAGACGACGGCGTGGCGTGACCATGGCCCCATTGGGCGCACCGCCGGGGGCGCGTGGCAAATTTTCGGCGGCAGCAGCGGATCAAACCGGCCGATCGTTGTGGCATGGTGCCCCACCGTGGCGACCCGACCCCCCACCCGCCGCCGTGGCGCGCCCGTCGTGGCCGGCTTGGCGTGCGTCCTGGCGACCGCCTGCGCGAGCGAGCCGCCACCTTCGTGGATCGGCGAAGTGCTCGGTGAGGCCCCGGCCGCGACGCTCCGCACGACGCCCTTGGCGTATGCGACCCCGCCGGCGGACTGCCCGTGGGCCTACGAGATCGAAGTCGACTACGACACGCCGCCCCTCGGCGAGGACCCGAGCATCTCGGGCGCCCTCGTCGTCCGGCCGGTGCGCGACGGCTACGTGGCAAGCCCCTCGACGACGATCCGTCGTGGCACGACGGTCGGCGGACACCTCTTCTACCAGGGCGTCCGCGTCTCCAAGCGGGGCGCCCGGCGGGAGATCCACTTCGGCCGCACCGCCGTGGGCCCGGCGGCGCCCACGGCCCCCTGTACCGCGCGCACCTGGGATCCGCTGGAGGACTTCCTCGCCCTGGCGTTCCCCGAGCTCCCCGATCACCCCGTGACCACGGGACGGACGTGGAACGGCGCGAGGGTCGAAGGCCGCTGCAACAAGACGGCCTGCATCGACCCCGAGACCTACGCGGGCGGCCGGGAGAACCACCTGCGGCCGTGCGTGACCGAGGACGTGCAGGAGACCCTGGTCGGGGTCGTGGACACCCCGGCCGGCCCCGTCGCCGCCATCGAGGGCACCTGGTCCGACGGCCACGGCGAGGCCGGGATCTCCATGGAACGAAAGGCCCTCGTGTCGGTGGCGTCGGGGCGCCCGCTCTACGCCAAGACCACCATCTACCATCGCTTCCCCCAGCCGACCTTCGACCACCGCTTCGGCCCGATCACCCGCACCGTGACCATCCGCGCCATCGACACCTGCCCCGGCACCTTCGACCACCCCCTCTTCGAGGACGAAGGCGGCCGGCGCGAGGCGCTGCTGGATGGGTACGAGGCGTTCGAACGTCGCAAGTAGGAGCCCCATGGACAGCATCGTGATCGAAGGCGGCGTCCCGCTGCGCGGAGAGATCCAGATCCACGGCGCGAAGAACGCCGCGCTGCTCCTGCAGTGCGCCGCCTTGCTCGCCCAGGGTACGACCACCCTCCGCCACGTCCCCCTCCTTTCGGACGTGCGCACCATGAACCGGCTGCTCACGCATCTCGGGTGTCGCGTGGAGGGCGAGCGCACCCTCGCCATCGACACCTCCGGCGTCGCCGAAGGCCCCCTGTCCGCCCCCTACGAACTCGTCAAGACCATGCGCGCCTCGGTGACCGTGATGGGGCCTCTGCTTGCGCGTTACGGCCGGGCGCGCGTGTCCCTGCCGGGAGGATGCGCGATCGGTGCCCGCCCCATCGATCAGCACCTCAAGGGGCTTGCGGCCCTCGGCGCCGAGATCGAACTCGACCACGGCTACGTGGTGGCTCGGGCCAAGCGGCTCACCGGCGCCAACTTCGTGTTCGACAAGGTCACCGTGGGCGGCACGCAGAACGTGATGATGGCCGCCACCTTGGCCCGCGGCACCACCGTGCTCGAGAACGCGGCGCGCGAACCCGAGGTGCAGGAGCTTGCCATCGTCCTCAACAAGATGGGCGCGAGGATCCGTGGCGCCGGCACGTCCGTGATCGAGATCGAGGGCGTCGACGAACTCCACCCGGTGGACCACGCCATCCTGCCCGACCGCATCGAGGCGGGGACCTATGCCGTGGCGGCGATCATCACCGGCGGCGACGTGCTCCTGCGCGATGCACCCGTCGACCACATGCACGCCGTCCTCGCCAAGCTCGAGGAGGCCGGGGCCGAGCTGCGCGTCGAACCGGCGGGGCTTCGCGTCCGCAGCAGCGGCACGCTTCGCCCCATCGACGTATCCACCCGGCCACACCCGGGCTTCCCCACCGACATGCAGGCCCAGATCATGGTGCTCGCAAGCTGCGCCCCCGGCCGCAGCGTCATCAGCGAGACGATCTTCGAGAACCGATTCATGCACGTGCCGGAGCTGCTGCGCATGGGGGCGGACGTCACAGTGAACGGCTCGACCGCCGTGGTGCGCGGCCCCACCCGCTACCTCGGGACCACCGTCATGGCCACGGACCTGCGCGCTTCGGCGAGCCTGGTCCTCGCGGGCCTGGTCGCCGAAGGTCGAACCGAGATCCGTCGCGTCTATCATCTCGACCGCGGCTACGAGGCCGTCGAGCGCAAACTCGCGCCCCTCGGCGCCCGGATCACGCGCTACCATGACGCCCGTGCCTGACCCCCTCGTCTTCGCACTGCCCAAGGGCCGGCTCGTGCGTGCCGTCACGCCCCTGTTTCGTCGCGCCGGGATCGATCTGTCCGTCCTCGACGAGGCAGGGCGGCGGCTCCGGTTCGAGCTGCCCACCGGGGACACGGTGCTGCTCGTCAAGCCCGCCGACGTACCCACGTACGTCGATCGGGGCGTCGCCCACGTGGGCGTCGCGGGGCTCGACACCCTGCTCGAGGCCGACCGCGATCTCTACGAGCCCCTCGACCTCGGGGTGGGGCGGTGCCGCATGGTCGTGGCAGAGCCGGCCGGGACGCCGCGGGACCTGCGGCGCGGCATGGACCTGCGCGTCGCCACCAAGTATCCCCGCATCGCCCGCGCACACTACCTCCGACGCGGGATCCATCCCGACGTGATCGAGCTTGCCGGCTCGGTGGAACTCGGCGCCGTCGTGGGGCTGGCCGACCAGATCGTCGATCTGGTGGAGAGCGGCTCGACCTTGCGGGAAAACGGCCTGCGGGAGGTCGAGACCGTGCTTCACGTCTCGGCCCGCCTGGTGGTCGGACCGGCGGCGCTCAAGCTGAGGTCCGACCGGATCTCCCGGCTGGTGGACGCCCTGGCGGCCGCGGAGGTCGCCCATGCCTGACGGCTCCCCCGACGGATCGCGCGACCTTCGGCTGCACGATGCGGTGCTCGAGCCGGCCAAGGTGCACGTGCGGCTGCGCGACCAGGACCTTTGCCTCGACACCGACCGGCGTCGCGCCCTGGCCGACGCCCTGCCCGCCCTGGTTCCGTTTCCCGGTCGCAGCTACCACCGCATCTTCGTCGTCTTCGACTGGGACCACCGGCTGCCGTCGGAGCTCTTCGTGATTCGCGCACTTTGCGCCTACGATGCCGACGAAGCCGCACGCATCGAGCGCATGCTCGATGCACGGGAGGCCGCCATCGGCGAGGACGACCTCTACCCGGAGTTCGACGTGCCCGACTACGACGGGATCGTGGGAGCCGAGACCTACGTCGGCGTCGCGACGCTACCGGATCTGGTCGTCGAGGAGTTTCGCCTGGTGGGGCGGCGGCGAGCGGACATCGACGAGGACCTCGCGCGCAAGCTGGCGCGTAAGCTCGAACGATCCGATCGCTTCCGCGAGGTCGAGTCGAGCCGCAGGGCCCGACGGACCCTCGGCGGAGCGATGGTGGCCGGATGGGCCCCGCCCTTCGCCGCGGGCGGCAAGGGCTGGGCGGTGGAATTCTGGTTGTTGCTGGAATTCGACGGTCACACGGGGCGAGCACACGTATTCTGCGTCGATCCGGACAGCGGCGAGATCGTGACGGAGCGCACCACCCGGGTCCAGGTGGGGTGAGCCGTTGCACTAGCCGGGGTGTTGCAGCGGCCGCGAAGCGGTTACCTTGGACCCGTCCGAGGGGGCCGGGCGATCCATCGGTCCCCCAACGCATCACGAGGTGAGGACCATGACTCGATATCGCTTCCCTGCATTTCGTTCCCTGATCTGTGCCACCGCGTTCTTGGCCGCGACCGCGTGCGGCGACGACGGAGGTGGAGACACCGGCGCCTCCACCACCGCTTCGACGACGACCGAAGGCAGCACCGGGACGGCGTCGACCTCGACGACCGGTCCCACGACCGAAGGCTCGAGCACCTCCACGACCTCCGCCACCAGCGAAGGCAGCGGCACGACCACCGGCACGGGTACCACCACCGGCACCGGCACCACCACCGGCACCGGCACCACCACCGGCACCGGCACCACCACCGGCACCGGCACCACCACCGGCACCACCACCGGCACCGGTACCACCACCGGCACCGGCACCACCGCCGGCACCGGCACCACCACCGGCATGGGCACCACCACCGGCGGCATCGACGGCTGCACGCCGATGAAGCCCTGTGCGAACGACGCCCAGTACTGCGACTACCCCGACGACATGTGCGGCGACGGGGAGGTCGGTACGTGCACGTTCAAGCCGGTGTTCTGCATCGAAATCTACGATCCGGTCTGCGGTTGCGACAACCAGACCTACGGCAACTCGTGCAAGGCCCACGAAGCCGGGGTGGACGTCGCGTATCCCGGCGAGTGCAAGTCGATGCCCGCACCGTGCGACCCGCAGAATCCCTGCCCCGACACCCAGTACTGCGACTATCCCGACGACATGTGCGGGAAGGGAGAGCAGGGCACGTGCAAGGACCGGCCCCAGGTGTGCCCGCTGGTGTTGGACCCGGTCTGCGGCTGTGACGGGATGACCTATGGCAACAACTGCGAGGCCGCATCGTCCGGCCAGGACTATTCCATGAAGGGCATGTGCCCCTGAGCCGTGCCGACACCGATCGCGCCGGACCGTCCGCGGAGCCGCGCTCCCCGGTCCGGCGCGTTCTCCATCGTTCGACCGCCTCCTTTCGTCTCCACCATGACCACGCGACATCCGATCCCGACCTTTGCCTCCACCAGCCTGCTCGCCCTCGCCCTTGCCGCGCCCGCATGTAGTGGCGACGACGGCGCTACGGGAGACGGCACCACCACCGGCGCCTCCACGACCGGCTCGACCACCGATGCGTCGACCACGGGCTCGACTACCGCGCCGGGATCCACGACCGCCGACACGGAGGGATCGGGCGGCTCGACGGGCCCCGGCGCCGTGTGCGGCAACGGGGTCGTCGAGGGCGACGAGGCCTGCGACGACGGCAACCAAGACGCGCTCGACGGCTGCGAGCCCGACTGCACGCCGTCGTCCGGCAAGGAGATCTGGACGGCGACCTACGACGGGATGGGGATGGAGGATGCGGTGATGGCGGCCGCCCGCCTGCCCGACGGGCGCTTCCTCGCCGTCGGCTGGTCGCAGACGGCAAGCGGCTTCGACACGCTCCTTTGGTTCCTCAATCCCGACGGCACCGAGGACGACGCCGTGGTCCACGACATCGGGGCCGTGGTCGACCCGGGCACGAGCGAGCGCACCTTCGGCCTCGTGGTCTTCGACGACGGCTCCTTCGCCGTGGCCGGGCACCTCGAGGCGGATCCGCAGAACGACGATTGGGACGTCTTCGTCCGCCGGTACGACGCCACGGTAAACGAGGTGTGGACCCATACCTGGGGCTCGATGGGCGGCGGAGCCGACTTCGCCCGCGGCCTCGCCTACGGCCCGAACGACACCTACGTCGTCGCCGGCGACACGCCCGGCACCAACGGTACGGACGGGCTCTTGCTCGCCCTCGACGAGGCGGGCAACGAGGTCTTCGTGACGCTCTACGACGGCGAGGACGGCAAGGACGATCTCTTCTACGGCGTCGCCTACGACGGCAACCAGATCTGGGTGACCGGCACGACCGACTACGACCCGCCCTTCGACCGCAGCAAGTGGTTCGTGGCCGGCTACGACGCATCGGGCGTCCAGCAGTGGGCCGACGTGTTCGCCGGATCGCCGGACAAGTTCCAACGTGCTCGCGGGATCACGACGGACGCCGACGGCAAGGCCTACGTCACCGGTCGCCTCGGTAGCCAGGGGGGCGGTGACATCGACGTCTGGGTCGTCGGCTACGATCCGAACGGTGTGCGATCGTGGACGGCCCTCTACGACAGCCCCGCGGCCCTCGAGGACGACGGATACGGGATCGCCCGTCGCGACGACGGCACCGTGTTCGTCACGGGCCTCTCCGTGGCCATCGGCGAGCAGCAGAACATCCTCATGGGCCGCTGGGACGATGGCGGCACCTTGGGCTGGACCGCCTTCGAAGACGGCGACCTGAGCCTGACCGACGTGGGAACGGCGGTCGCCCTCGACTCCGACGGCTACCCGGTGTTCTTCGGCTACACGACCATGGCGGGCGAAAGCCGCAACGCCTGGGCGCGCAAGGTGTACCCGTAGGCTCGCCTGCGAGCCGTCACTCGGCGGCAGGGGCCTCGGGCTCGGGGCGCTCGGCCAGGATGTACGCGAGCAGGGCGATGCTCGCGGCGTTGCGCGCAAGATGATCCGGGTCGATCTTGTCCACCGTGTCGGCGGGGCTGTGGTGCAGGTCGAAGTAGTGGCTCCCGTCCGGGCGGTGGCCGATCCCGAGCACGCCGTCCGCGACGAAGGGCGAAACGTCCGCACCCGCCCCACCGGGTACGAAGGCCGTGACCCCGAAGGGAAGGAACAGCGGCGCGTAGGCCTCGAGCGCCGCGAGATCGGCGTCGTCGCCGGCGACCGAGAACGCAAGCGGGGCACCTTGCCCCGCGTCGGCCTCGAACACGGCAACGTGACGCTCCTGTCCATGGGCGGCGTGGTACGCCTTGGCGCCACGTAGGCCGTTTTCCTCGTTGGTGAACAGCACCACGCGCACCGTCCTGCGCGGCACGAGCTCGAGCTCGACGAGGATCCGCGCAGCCTCCATCACCGCGATGCACCCTCCCATGTCGTCGGTGCTGCCGTCGCCCACGTCCCACGAGTCGATGTGGCAGCCGAGCAGGACGATCTCGTCGCGCCGCGTTCGTCCCGGGATCTCGGCGACCACGTTCGCGCTGTCGACCTCGCCCACCGTCTTGGCCGACATGAACAGCTCCACCGTCACGGGGCCACGGGCCACGGAACGTGCCAGGAACACCGCGTCTTCGACCGTGACGGCCGCGGCGGGGATCTTCGGTACCCCCTCCTCGTAGCGAAGTGCCCCCGTATGGGGCGTGCGCAGGGACCTCGCCGTCACCGAACGCACGAGCACGGCCTTGGCCCCCACCTTGGCGCCCTCACTCGCGCCACGGCTACGGGCCTGCACCGTCTCGCCGTAGAACGACTTGCGCTGCTCGTGATCGTAGGGCGGCATCGCCTGATCGATGAGCACGATCTTCCCGGCGAGGGCCTTGCCCCGCTTCGCGATCTCGTCGACGTGGGAGACCACGGCCACCTCGGCCCGGAGCCTTCCCCTGGTTCCCACGCTGCCCCCGAGCCCGAGCATCACGAGTTCTCGTTCCACGGGCGCGACGACCCGAGCGTACTCGCGGCCCCGCACCCATTTGGGCACCTTCACCTTCTCCCGGCGCGCGTTCTCGAGACCGTAGGATGCAAGCTCCGTCACCGCCCAGTCGATGGCGCGCTCGAGCCCCTGCGAGCCCGACAGGCGATGACCGATGGTGTCCGCCACGAAGGCGAGGCGCCGCCACGCCCGGTCGCCCATCGTCTCGAGGTGGGCTTCGATGCGTTCGGCCGCCGGCTGCGCCCATGCGACCGATGGCTCCGCGTCCGGTTCGGGCGCCGGGTCCGCCGGCACCTCGGACGCGGTGA
>RFGU01000142.1 GCA_003696955.1 Deltaproteobacteria bacterium
CACGGCCAGGTCGAGATCGCCGACGCTGCCACGGGGCGGATCGCCGTCGTCCTCGACGGGGGCCTGGCGACGCGGCCGGACGACGGGGCCACCACGGATCTGTGGCATCTCGAAGGGGAGGTCGACCCGCCCGAACGTACGGGGACCGTGACCGTGACCGTCGACGACGTGGCCCTCGGGCCCGTCGCGGAGGCCTTCACCGCCTTTCCGTGGCTCGACGTGTCACGGGCGCGCTTCGATGGCAAGTGGACGGTCACCCGCCGTCCCGGCGTGTGGGACGTCGCCGCCCGGGGCGACGTCGAGGGCGTGACGGTGCACCATCCGTTGCTCGCGAGCACGCCCATCGACGGCCTCGACGGTACCGTCGACGTCGCCGCCCGGTGGAACGAGCGCGATCGGGCCCTGCACGTCGAACATCTGGAGGTTTCGCGGCATGGGGCGCGGTTCGTCGTCTCCGGCCTGATCTCGCGTCCCTTCGACGGTGCGCACCGCCGGCTGGCCATGACCGCGCGCGTCCCCGAGGTCGACTGCGCTGCGGTCCTCGACGCCCTCGGTCCCGATCTGCTCCCGGCGCTTTCGGGGTTTCGGTTGGGCGGTCGTTTCGCCGCCGAAGTGACCCTCGAGGCCGACTTCGCCGATCTCGAGTCGTTGCGCCTCGGGGGGCGCGTGGGGATCGACGGTTGCCGCGTCCTCTCGACGCCGGCCCGCGCCCATCCGTCACGCCTGCGCTCGCCGTTCACCCACCGCGTCCAGCTGCGGGACGGCAGCGTGCGACTCATTCGCTTGTTCCCCGGTTCGGGGTCCTTCACGTCCCTCGACGGCATCTCGCCGTACATGGTGGCCGCCGTCCTCACGACGGAGGACGGCGGGTTCTTCCGCCATCGCGGCTTCCTGCCGTCCCAGTTCGAGCAGGCCCTGCGCCGCAACCTCGAGGCCGGCCGCGTGCGGCTCGGCGCTTCGACGATCACCATGCAATTGGCCAAGAACCTGTTCTTGAGCCACGAGCGCACGATTTCGCGGAAATTGCAGGAACTCTTCCTGACCTGGCACCTCGAACGGGTCCTCGACAAGCGGCGGATCCTGGAACTCTATCTGAACATCGTCGAGTTCGGCCCCGGCGTCTACGGTGTCACCGAGGCGGCGCGGCACTACTTCGGCAAACATCCCCGGGAACTTACGCCCCTCGAGGCCTTCTACCTCGCCGCCATGTTGCCGAGTCCCGTTCGGCGGCACGTGCACCACTGTCGCGGGCACCTTTCCAAGCGCTTTGCGGCCAAATTGCGACGGTTGTTGGCGATCGCGGCGGACCGGGGGCGCATCGATGCGGCGACCTACGAGACGTGGAAAGACGCGGAACTCGTCTTCGTGCCTGCGCCGGAGGACGGAGACGAGGCGACGTGCTTGGCTCGGATCGAGCGGCTGGTCGGTGCCTCCCGGCAACAAGCCGCCTTGTCGGGACTCGTCGCCGCGGGGCCGGCGGGACCGGTCCTGCCGCCGCCCCCCGTCGCGGTCGAGCGTCCCGCAACGGGCTTCGGCGCTTCGGGCGATGGGGTGGCAGACGCGGAGCCGGCGGAGGACGTTCCCGCCATGGACGCGCCGGATCCGGCGCCAGGGAACTGAGACGTGCTCGGGATCGGCGCGGCGTGTGCGTTCGTCCTTTCGGCCGCCCCCCGGCCCGAGGTGTTCGTGGACGCCCGGGATCCCACGTATGTACCGGGCGCCGCGCGCACGTCCGTCCACGGCGAGGTGGGGCTCGGGCTGGGGGCGGGCATGATGCGCGAAGATCCCTTCTTCGTTCTGGCGCCGTACCTCGCCCTCGACTTCTCGAATCGCGCGCCGGTATGGCTGCGGATCGGTGCGCCCATTCGACTTCGCTTGGTCGACCGGGCACCGGACGATCCCGGCGTGGTGCGGCGCCCGGACTACGACGAGGTGGGGGACTACCTGGCCATGCTCGAGACCTTCGCCTACCGCGACGACCTGGCGTTTTGGCGCCACGGTCGGGTCCGGATCGACCTGTGGGTCGGCCCCCTCGACAGAGCCGAGCTTCCGTCGAGGATGTTGGTGGCGGATCTCGTAAACGGTGCCGACCTCGATCGCCGGCGATCGGGGCTCGCCTGGTCCGGCCGCGTCGAGGGGCGCCTGGTGGGGCGACCGGCCGCCCTCGGTTGGCAGGTGTTGGCCACCGACCTTGCCATGGGCCAGGTGATCGGGGGCGCCGTCGAGACCTCGTGGGCCGGTGCCTTCGTCGCCTTCGAGGGGGCGGGGGATCCGACGGCCCCCCACGGGCTCGAGCGTGACGTCCTCGACGACGATCGCTTCCACCTCGAGCACGGTCGAACGCTCGTGGCGCAGGGGCGGCGAGGTGTCGGCGGGATGGTCCTGTCGGCCGGCTACCGGTACGACGATCAATGGCGGGTGGTGGTGGGACCGCGACTCGATCTGGTCTCGATGCCGGGCCTCGGGCGCGGACTCGCCTTCTTCCTGCGGTCCGAGTTTCGGCTCGGGCCCGCGCGGGACGTGGCGCTGGGCGTCGATGCCGGAGTGACGTACGGCGACGACGACTTCGAACCGGCCTACTTCGGTGCCCTCTACGTGCTCGAACGATGGCAGATGCCCTTCTCTCCGGGCCGGCGTGCCGCGGATCTCGGGGCGGTCGCGGTGCCCAAACGGGCGTTCGTCGACCGCGAGGACGTCGGTGGGGTGGGCGGCCGCGGTCGCATGCGGCTTCGCGTTGGACGTATCGTCGAGCTGTCGGCCGGCTACGGGTGGCGGCCGGGCCCTCTCGGTGCGCAATTCGACGCCGGGCTCGCCCTCGATCTCGCCTCGGCGCGACTCGAGGGAAGGGTCGTGCACCGCGGGCGGCACGGTTTCGGCTTCTGGGATCCGGCGGGCACCCTCGCGAGGCTCCGGCTCGTGGTGCCCGTGGTGCGATGGGTCGACGTGGCCGCCGAGGCGACCTTGGCCGGTGCCATGCGGCCCGACGACGACGCGACGAACACGGCGGCACCCACCGGCTTCATGGGTAGCGCGGGCGCGTTCTTCGCCACCGTGGTGGGCAAGGTGCCCTGGTAACATGCGCCCCGCCATGGCTGCCCCACGCCAGCGGCGGATCTTCGCCATCGTGGATCGGCTCGACCCCGAGGAGGTCGTGCGCGTGCTCGATCCGTACCTCACCGAGCGGCGCAAGGCACGGATCGAGTCCATGATCGCCGGGCGTCTTGCGTCGGTGCGCGTGGCCATCGAAGCCCCCTCCGACCCCCACAACGCGGCCGCCGTCGTGCGCACCGCCGAGGCCCTCGGGGTCGGCGCCGTTCACCTGGTGGCCGCCGAAGGACGTGCGCTCGAAGCACGCAAGACGACCCAGGGGGCCCACCACTGGGTCGAGATCCACGATCACGACGATCTCGACGGCTTCCTCGCCGCGTGCCGGCGGGCGGGCGTCCGTCCCTACGGCGCGGACATGGCGGCCACGCGGACGTTGGCCGACCTCCCCGTCGACGCCCCCTTGTGCATCGTCGTGGGCAACGAGTCGCGGGGGCTTTCCGACCGGGCCCGGGCCGCCATGGAGACCTTCTCGATCCCGATGGTGGGCCTTTCCCAGAGTCTGAACCTCTCGGTCAGCGCCGCCATCGCCCTCTACGACGTGACGCGCCGACGCCGGGCGACGTTGGGCCGCGACGGCGATCTTTCTGCGGGGGAGCGGGCGCGCCTTCGCGCCTACGCCTACGCGCGATCGGTGGATCCGCGCATGCTCGAAGGCTTGTTCGGGCGGGAAGATGCGCGCGCCCCGGCGCGTCCCACCGAGTAGGACCACCGTGGCGCGACGCGGTTCGAAACTTCGGCGCATCTTCGTCACCTCGGTGGCGCTCGTGGCCCTTTCGTGCCTCGCCGCGGCGGTCGGGCTCTACGCCTACGTGGGGCGACAGATCGCCGACATCGACGCGGCGGCCATCGAAGCCCACGTGCCCAAGCAAGTCACCCGCGTGCTCGCGCGGGACGGTCGCCTCATCGGCGAGATCTTCGAGGAACGGCGGATCGTCGTCCCCTACGCCGACATCCCGAGCCACGTGGAGAACGCCTTCCTGGCCGCCGAGGACGCCGACTTCTATCGGCACGAGGGGCTCGATTGGCTCGGCATCGCCCGCGCCGCCGTGGCGAACCTGCGGGCCGGGGCGGTGCGACAGGGGGCGTCGACGATCACCCAGCAGGTCGTCAAGATCTTCCTGTTGTCGCCGGAGCGGACGTTTCGGCGCAAGTTGCAGGAACTCGTCCTGGCACGGCGGATCGAACGCCTCCTTCCCAAGCGCCGGATCCTCGAGCTCTACCTCAACCAAATCTATCTCGGGCACGGTTGTTACGGTGTGGAAGCGGCGAGCCAGTACTACTTCGGCAAGTCCGTGCGGGACATCGATCTCGGCCAGGCGGCCGTCTTGGCGGGGCTGCCCAAGGCTCCGTCCCGGGACTCGCCCATCGACAACCCCGAGGGGGCCAAGCGGCGGCAGGTCTACGTGCTCGAGCAGATGGTGGCGCGCGGCTGGGCGGACCCCGAGGAGGCGCGACGCTTCATGGAGGCGCCCCTCGACGTCGTGGATCGGCGCGTCGTGCCGAGGGTGGAACCCGGGGCGGAAACGGTGGTGGACGCCGTCGAGGCCATGTTGACCGAGCGTTACGGCAAGGACCGGCTCGCGCGGCTCGGCGCCGTCGTCCACACCACCATCGATCTCGACGTCCAACGGACGGCCCAGGCAGCCCTTCGAAACGCCCTACGGGCCGTGGACGCGCGCCAGCGATACGGGCGCAACCTGCGGCCGGCCTCCGAGAAGCGGCAGCAACGGGCCCGCGCCAAGGCCAAGGCGGCCTTCGCGGTGGGCGCCCGGGTCCCCATGGTGGTGCGGCGGGTGGTCGACGACGGGACGCGGCGCGGCGTCGAAGGGGACGTGGGCGAGGTCGTCTGCTTCGCCCCCGTGGCGAAGGGCAGCCGATACGACGACCCGTCCAAGCCCCTGGCCGATGTCTTCGCGGTCGGGGCGATCACCATGGTGCGGATTGCGGAAGTTTCGGACGAGAAGGGATGCACCGTCCGCATCGACGCGGGGCCCGAGGGCGCCGTGGTCGTCGTCGACGCCTCGTCGGGGGCCGTGCTGGCGATGGTCGGCGGCTACGACGTGCCCCGGGGCGGCTTCGACCGTGCCCGGAGGGCGCTCCGGCAGCCGGGTTCCGCGTTCAAGCCGTTCGTCTACGGGGCGGCCCTCGAGACCCGGCGGTACACGCCGGCGACCCTCGTGGAGGACTCTCCGGAGATCTACGAGAAGTGGCGGCCGACCAACTACGAGGTGGACGCCTACCGGGGGCCGATTCGGCTGCGGGAAGCGCTCGCCCACTCGGTGAACACGGTGGCGATCAAGCTGCTCGATGCGGTGGGGATCGAGCGGGTGCACGACTTCGCCCGACGGGCCGGGATCGTCTCGCCCCTCGGCGACGATCTGTCGCTGGCCCTCGGGACCAGCGAGGTCACGCCCCTCGAGTTGGCTGCGGCCTACGGGACGTTCGCCCGGGGCGGCGTGCGGGTGCCCGCCTATTTCGTGCGCAGCATGGACGTGCCGGGGGAGGGGACGATCGACCTGGTGCCGGCGGGGGAGCGCACCATCGACGCGGCGGTGGTGTACGTCCTGACGAGCATGATGACGTCGGTGGTCGAGGAAGGGACCGCCCGCCGGGCCCGCAAGCTCCGGCGGCCCGTGGCCGGCAAGACCGGGACGAGCGCGAGCAATCGCGACGCGTGGTTCGCCGGGTTCACGCCACGGCACGTGGGCGCCGTGTGGATCGGCTTCGACGAACCGCGCCCCCTCGGACGGGGCGAGACCGGCGGGCGTGCGGCCCTGCCGGCGTTCGTCGAGATCTTCGAGGCCATCGAACGCGACCTGCCGGCGGAGCCGTTCCTCGCGCCACCCGGCGTCGAGGTGCGACGGATCGATCGGGTGACGGGGAAGCTGGCCCGACCGGACGCCGCCCCGGGGACCACCTTGGACGAGGTGTTCGTCGCCGGTACGGCCCCCACGGAGGAAGCTCCCCCGCCCGATGCGGTCGATGCCGCCGACGCCCTCCTGCAGCTCTACGGTGACGAGGCGTCGCCGGATCCCGCCACGACCGAGGCAACCGGGGGCGATACGGGGGCCGAGGATGCCGAGGACTGACCTGATGTTCATGTAGGATATGTAGGATTTTTTCCTTCATCGGCCGCGCCGGGGGCATGATCGGTCCATGATCGAGTCGCCCGAACGCCGCCGCGCAACCCGCATCGACAAGGTCTTCCGCGTCCTGCTCGCCACCGACGAGCACGGGGAGATGTGGTGCGTGGCGCGCAACATCTCCACCTCCGGCATGTTCGTGGAGATGGCCGAGCCGCTGCCCCTGCGGACGAAGGTCGTGGTGCGGTTCCAGTTGCCCGGGGACGACGCGGCGATCTGCGCCATCGCGCGCGTCCAGAACCATTACTACTTCCAGTACGCCGACCGCGGCGAGCTTTCGGCCCTGTCGGGCGTGGGGCTTCGATTCCTGCGCTTCGTGCCCGACGTGGGGGCTCCGGTACCGCCCGAGCGCCTGCACTGATCGGCGTCGGCGCGCCTCGGTTCGGGCGGTTTCTTGCGCTCGCCGGCCCGCTCGGCCGACCGTACGGGGCGTGGGCGCCCTTCGCAGAACCCTGGCCCTCGCGGGCACCCTCGGTGCGGCCGCAGGCTGCGGCGAAGCCCCCGTGGTGGTGGAGACGCGGGTGAGCACCCAGCCGTCCGACCCGGAGCCGTCCGACGACGCCGTATGGGTCGTCGACGAGGCGACGGTGCGCGGGGCGTTGCTGCGGGCGATCCAGCGGGTCGAGGGGGCCCTCGAAGGCGCGCGGGCGGACGCCTCCGGCAAGGGCGCCGATGCCGACCGTCCCGCCGACGGTTCCGGGGCGCCGTCCACCGAGGCCGAACTCCAACGCCTGTTCGAGGTCTTCGCGCACGCGCCCATCGAGGACCTTGGCGGACCGGCAGGCCGTCTGCGCGCAGCCGACCCCTCCCTCCTCGAGGCTCTCGCGGCGCGCCTGCTCAGGCCGCGTACGCGCCCCAAGTCGGAGTACCGCACCGTACTCGGTCTCGTGGGTGGCGACGTCCCGAATCGCTACGGCACGTTCCTTCTGCACTGGAAGAAACGGCACGGCCACCCCGTGCGCGTGTCCGAGGACTGGTACCGCGACCTGCTGGCCCTCGAGCCAGCCCGCGTGGGGCGTCCTCTGCGGCCGGTGCTGCGCGATTGCATCGAGACGGTGGCCCTCGCCTGGGCCGTGGCCAACATCGGTCGCACCTCGCCGGAGCGAGCCGATCGCGCCACCGCGATCCTGCTCGACGCAGCATACGTCCATTTTGGAACGTTTCGTGACGAGGTCGGGCGAGCCCTCCGCAGTATGGGGGACGCGGCGGTTCCGACCCTCGTGCGGGCGTCGCGTCCACCCGAAGGTCGGCCGCGAAACCGAGAGCAGGAGATCGCCCACCGCAAGGCCACGTACGCCCAGATCCAACTCGACCTGCTCGATCGCGGCCACCCGGGGCGCGTGTTCGCGGCCTTCTCCGACCAGCCCGACGCGTTGGTACGTGTCGTCGAGGCCTACGCGGACCGCAAGGATCCGGAGGCCGCCGCGTCGCTCGTGGCCCTCGTCGACCACGACGATCCGCGGGTGCGGGCGGCCGCCCGAAAGGCCGTGGTCGCCTACGTATCGGGGCCGCCGCCAACCGTTCGCAAGCGCGAGATCCGGCTGCTCGGCGGGATCGTCGAGCGGCGACGGGCCGCGGTGGACCATCGCACCAAGATGGCGCTTGGCATCGAGCAGAAACTCGAAGAGGTCGCCCCGGATGGGATCGAGCCGCCTTGCGAGCTTCGACGCGACGACGGCACGTGGGACACGGCGTGCCTCGGGCGCCCGGTTCGACTCGCCCGCATCCTCTTCGAACGTCTCGACGCGCAGCGGGCCGCCCGCCGGCGCAGTGTCGTGGCCGAACTGCGCGAGATCGCCGAACCGGCGGCGCGCGCCCGGGCCATCGACCGTGCGTTGGTGGAGGACCCGGGGCTCGGGGAAGTACCCGAGTTCGTCGACCTGCTGGTGGCCGATGCGCGCGAGGCTGGCCGGGATCGGCCGGCACGGGCCGCCGTGTCGCTGCGGCGCGCGGCCGTATTCGTCGGCTCGGCGGATCCGGACCGCAGCGCCCGGTTGCACGCGCTGGCGGGGAGGCTCGAGGCCGAGGTCACCCGCGACGGGTGGGGCGACGCCACGGACGTGCGCGCTCGGGGGGCCGCACGCACCGCGAAGGTGACGGAACAGGCGTGGCTGGGGGCCGGAGGGGTGTTCCTGGGACTGTTGTGCTTCGGCGCCCTCACGGGTCCGGCGCGGCGGCGAACGTGACGTGCCACCGGCATCCCCGCGCCGCGGCGCGAGGCCGGTCTCGGCGATGGGAGGGGCGGTTCACCTCGGAACGCCGCGATCGATCGGCGGTCAGGGGGGCTTGGGCAGGTTCCCGAGTCCGTCGTCCTTGGGCGGCGCGCTCGGCTTGATGACCTTGGCCTTGCGCGCCGGCTTCTTGGTGCCGGTCTTCTTCTTGGTGGACGAGGTCTTCTTGGGAACCGGTTTCTTGTGCGCGGGTTTCTTGTGGGCCGGCTTCGAGGGTGCCTTCGGCCCGCTGGACTCGGTCGCACCTTCCGTCGGGGGCGTCTCGGGAGCTTTCGGTGGTGCGGCTTCCGTTGGGGGCTTGGCCGCGGCGGGGGCCGATCCCGTACCTCCGGAAGGTGTCCCATCGCCCGCAGAACCGGCCGGTGCGGCGGCGGCCTTCGCGGTCGCGTCGGTGGGCGTCGGCTGCGGGGACGGGTCGGCCCCCGGGGCCTCGGTCGTCGCCGCCGACGCGGTCGGCCGATGCTGCATCCAATAGTAGAGCCCACCAACGGCAAGGGCGGCGACGCCGACGAGCATGAACGTCACGAGACCGCCGCCGCGCAGATTGGTCTCGCGGACCTCACGAGGATCGCCGGTCGCCTCGAGCGGGCCGCCGACGAAGGTCTTGCGCCCGGTATCGGCGTAGCGTCCCTCGAACTCGAAGACGGTCTTGCCGACGCCGGTCGCCAGTTCGTCGCGGCGGTCGTGGGCAGCTTCGGCGGGGGGATCGGGCAGGCGCACCGGCGCGCCGGCG
>RFGU01000143.1 GCA_003696955.1 Deltaproteobacteria bacterium
GCACCGGGGAGGCGCGTATCTCCGGGTGGGGGGCACGGGGCGTGGACCGCGTTGACGCGTGGGCTGGCCGATGGGAAAACGGCGGGCGGACCGCTCGTCCCCCTCGCCGCCGCGTCGAGAAAGCAGAAATAGCCCATGAGCGATTCGACCCAAGCCACTTCGACCTGGACGCCGCCGCCGCCGGGCAACGTCCTCGGTCATCCGCGGGCCCTGTGGATGCTCTTCGGTGCCGAGTTCTGGGAGCGCTTCTCCTACTACGGCATGCGAGCGATCCTCGGGCCGTACGTCGCGGCCGCATTCTTCTCCCACCTCGGGGCGGAGGCCAACGCGCAGGCATCGCTGACCTACGGCGGCTACACGTCGATGGTCTACATGACCGGTATCGCGGGCGGCTACGTGGCCGACCGAATCCTGGGCTACCAGCGTTCGATCCTCATGGGCGGCGCCCTCATGGCGGCGGGGCTGTTCTTCCTCCTGGCGCCCTCCCTGCCCATGTTCCTCGTGGGGCTCGGCCTCCTGGTCGTGGGCAACGGGCTGTTCAAGCCCAACATCTCCACGATGGTCGGGCAGCTCTACGCGCCCGGCGACGTGCGACGGGATTCGGGCTTTACGATCTTCTACATGGGGATCAACGCGGGGGCGTTCTTCGCCCCGATCGTGTGCGGGACGCTGGTCGGCGCCGCATTCGGCTTCAAGTGGGGCTTCTTCGCCGCCGCCTTGGGCATGGTGTTCGGGCTTACGGTCTTCTACATCGTGCGGGACTGGCTCGGGCACGTCGGCAAGCCGCCCGAGGGACGCGAAGGGATGGGGCCGCTCGTGGGCGTGCTCGTGGCGAGCCTGGTCCTGCTCGGGCCCGTCTACGTGCTCTTGAGCGAGAACGAGATCCTCGGCTACCTGCTCGTGGCGATGATGATCGGGCTCGTGGCCTACTTCGTCGGCAGCGGCATCGCGCGCAAGGACAAGGTGCAGTTGCAGCGGTACGTGGCGATGATGATCCTGTTCGCGGCGAACATCATCTTCTGGGCCCTGTTCGAGCAGGCCGGCTCGTCCCTGAACTTCTTCGCCCGCGACTTCGTCCAGCTCGATCTCGGCTTCACGGAGATCAACTTCACGATCTTCCAGTCGGTCAATCCCATCTTCATCTTGGCCCTTGCGCCCGTGTTCGCCAAGCTGTGGCCGACCCTCGACCGGGCGGGGATGAACCCCTCGATCCCCCGCAAGTTCGCCCTTGGGCTCGCCGGGGTGGCGGTCGGCTTCTACGTGCTCGTCTTTGCCATCGAGCACATGCAGGACGATGCGGGCAAGGTGCCCGCGCTCATGCTGGCACTTTGCTACCTCATCCACACCATGGGGGAGCTGTGCCTTTCGCCCATCGGCCTTTCCATGGTGACCAAGCTCGCGCGGCCGCAAGAGGTGGGGCTTGCCATGGGCGGCTGGTTCCTGTCCATCGCCATGGCGAACTTCGTGGCGGGGCGGATCGCCGCGATCGCCACGGCCGGTGGCGGTCACGGTGCGGCCGCGGCATCCTCCATCGAGGGCTACGCCGAGGTGTTCTGGCAACTGGTGGTGGGCGGCGGCGTTGCCGCGGGGCTCTTCTTCCTGGCGGCCCCGTTCGTCAATCGCCTGATGCACGGCGTCAAGTAGGTCACGGGGTCTAGGCCGGGCGGGGCCCGGGCCGTCGGGGTGCGGCCGTCGCGAGCCTCGGTCCTCGGGCGGGCCGCACGTTGGCCTGCTAGAGTCTCGACCGCGTACCCGTGAGCCCTTCCCCGTCGCCCGAGCAGATCCTGCAACAGCTCTCCAACGAGCTGATGTCTCCGTTCTGTCCTGGGCGTACGGTGGCGAGCTGTCCTTCGCCGCAGGCCCGCAAGCTCGAGGATCGGATCCTCGCCGAGGCCCGCGCCGGCAAGTCCCGCGACGAGATCGAGCAGGCCCTGGTGGCCCAGTACGGCCGGGACATCGTGGGCTACCAGGGGGATCCGTGGGTTCTGTGGGGGCCCTTCGTGGCCGGTTTGGTCGCCCTGATCCTGGTCGCGTGGGCGGTGCGCAGGTGGGTGCGCGGTAGCGCGCAACCTTCGCCGGAGGACGACGCCGCGGCCGAGCCGGGCGGGCTCGACGCGGAGGACCGGCGGCGTCTCGAGGACGCGCTCGACGAAATCGACGCATTCTGATGCCCCTCGGCGGGCGAGCCCCCATGGATGCATATTGCCGGTTCGCCGCCCTTCGGGTAAGCAACGGGCGTGCTTCAGGTCGTTGTCCACGAAAAGGGTGGCCGCACCCAGCGGTTCAACTTCGAAGGCGACAGCTTCACCGTCGGTCGCGGTGAGGACAACGATCTCGTCCTCGACCGGCCGAACATCAGCACGCACCATCTGCGATTGCGTCGCCGCCAGGGCAAGATCGAGGTGATCGATCTGCAGAGCACGAACGGCACGTACGTCAACGGCCGCGTCGTGCCCCCCGACGAGCCGCGCACCGTCCAGCGGTCCGATCGCATCTACATCGGCGACTTCATCCTGATGCTCGAGGGTGACGACCCGGCGATCCGCCCGCTGTCGAGGGGGCGGATCAAGGTCGAGGCGGAAGACGGCACGTCGAGGGTGCGCGAGATCCTCACCCCTGCCGACGAGCCGCTGCTCGCCGATGCGGAAGGATCGGTGATCACGTCGGCGGCGCGCGTCGCGTCGGCCGGGGTCGAAAGCTCGTACCTCGACCGGCTCACCGACCGCGTCATCAAGACGATGCTCGAGAACATCGACGCCCTCGATCCCACGAGGGACGAGGCGTTGACGGAGGAGCGCGAGGAGGAGGCCCGGCGGATGGTGGCGGGGCTCGTCGATCGCATGCAGGAGATCGGCGAACTCGAAGAGGGCGTGGACGTGGCGGCCATGCGGGACCGGATCCTGCGGGAGCTGCTCGAGACGGGGCCCCTCGGCGAACTCGTGGCCGACGACGAGGTGATGGAGATCCAGGTCGTGGGCGGCGGCTACATTCGCGTGCTGCGTGAGGGTTCGAAGGTGCCCGTGCTGACGGAGCGGCGATTCAGTGGCGACCGCGCCCTCGGGTTGGCCATTCGGCGCCTCGCCAAGAAGTGGGGGTTCTGGAGCGAGGGGGCCCAGGTCCTCGAGGGCAAGGTGGACGCCGGGTTCTACATGTACGCCCTCTTGCCGCCCACCCATGCCAATGCGCCGGTCCTCAGCTTGCGACGCACGAAGACGGATGCCAGCACGCTCGAGGCCCTGGTGCACGAGGGCGTGCTCAGCCTCGAGATGCGGGAGGTGCTGCGGGCGGCCATCGCAGGGACGCGCCGCGTGCTCATCTGCGCGTCCGGGGGGACGAACCTGGATCGCTTCATGGGGGCCATCGTCGGCGAGATCCCCGAACACATGCGGGTGGCGTGCATCAGCGACACCGGACGGCTCGGGGCCGGCCACAAGGGATGGGTGCAACTGCGGCGGATGACCGATCCCGCCGACGGGGTGGGCCTGTCCGATTCCCTCGGGGTGGTGCTGCGGGGTGGCCTCGATCTGCTGGTCTCCCAGCGCTGCCGGCACGAGGATGCCGCGGCGGTGCTCGATGCCATCGCCGGCGCGGCGAGCGGCGCGATCGTGTCCATGTGGGGTATCGACTCCGCCCACGCCATGTGGCGGCTCGCTGGGCTGTCCACCGTCGCAGCCGGCGCCATCCACAATTTGACCGTCTCCTTGGCGCGTTCCCTCGATTTGCTCGTCCGACTCGCCAAGGGCGTGTCGGGCGAGCCCATGCAGGTGATCGAGATCGTGGAGCCGCGTGTGACGGGAAGCGACGAAATCGTCCACATGCCCATCTTCCGGGCGATCAAGGGGCCCGACGGCGCCACGGCGTTCCAGGCGACGGGCACCGTGCCCGCCTTCGTCCGAGAACTCGGCGACATGGGCGTGTCGCTTCCTACGACGATGTTCAAGGCATGACGGGCCGAAGGCGACGGGGACGACGTGCCGTCGAGCGGATCCTCGATCGCATCGAGGATCGACTGATCGACGCACCGGAGGGGCTCCACGTGGCCGGCGCCCCCGCGGAGGCCGAACGACTCGAGCGGGCGGGGCTGCCCGAGGACGAGCGGGCCTTCTATGCGCGCTGGGACGGGTTGCGCATCGGCAACGACGACGTGGTCGTGTACCCCCTCGATGCGGTGGGCGCGGCGACGACACGAGCACAGGAAGAGGGGATCCTTCGCCCCGGGGACAAGGTGATCGGGGAGCAGGGCAGGGACCTGTGGGTCGTACCGGACGATCCGTGGGAGGAGGGGGCGACCATCGTGGCCGTGGAGGAGACCGGGGAACGCTGGCCCGAAGGGACGAGCCTGGCGCGCCTGGTCCTCGCGCATCTCGCGATGTCGGCGGTGCTCTACGACGACGACGGCGAGTTCCGGGACGGTGTGGTCGGCGAGCGAGGCGAACTCGAACCGTCCGTCGAGCGCAAGCTCTTGCGCCGGCATCTCGACTTCGACCCGGACGCCCCGGCCCCGAGGTTTCGGTTGGCGCGATCCCTGTACGAAGCCGGGGAAGTACGGGCGGCGCGAATCGAACTCGAGCAGGTCATCGAGCGCGCACCTCGGTTCGCGTGGGCCCACCGGCTCCGCGGGGAGGTGCTCGAACGACTTGGGGATCCGCGCGGCGCGTGCGAAGCGTTCGAGACGGGGGCCGCCTACATGGCCGACGAGGACGTCGCCGTGGCGACCTTGGCCTGCGCTGCCGCGGCTGCCCAAGCCGCCGGGGACGAGGCGCGACGGGCGGATCTCGCGGGCCGGATCCTTTCCGTGCGCCCCGACTACGCCGCCCATCTGGCCAGTTCGGCCCGCGAACAGCTCGAACGCGGCCATCGGGCGGCTGCCACTCGGCTCGCGGTCCTCGGTCGTGCCGTCGCGCCCCGCAACCTCGAACTTCTCGAGTTGCATCGCTCTCTCGCCGGAGAGCGGGGCGACGAAGGAACGCCGCCGTCGAGCGCCGCCAGCCGGTGACGGTGGGGCCGGCTGCGGGTATGCTCCCGCCCCGTGAGCGCGCCGCCCGATGCGTCCCTCGACTCCGATCGCCGCCGTGTCGTGCTCGGGATCGTCGGCGGCTCGGGCTTCTACGACGTCGACGATCCCCGACTCGGGTTGTCGGACGTTCGTCGCGTGGAGGTCTCGACGCCGTTCGGCCCGCCGAGTGCGCCACTATCGGTCGGTCGCATCGACCGGCCGGGGCGTGCGCCCCTCGACGTGGTGTTCGTGCCGCGGCACGGCGAAGGCCATCGACTCCTGCCGAGTGAGGTGCCGTACCGCGCCAACGTCCACGCCCTGCGTCAGCTCGGCGTCAC
This sequence comes from Deltaproteobacteria bacterium, assembly GCA_003696955.1. Taxonomy (GTDB): domain Bacteria; phylum Myxococcota_A; class Polyangia; order Nannocystales; family Nannocystaceae; genus J032. Next base: position 5,335 of record RFGU01000143.1, read on the forward strand.
CCACATGCTCTCGGTGTCGGCGGTGGGGTCCCTGCGCGAGGAGATCGCGCCGGGCGACTTCGTCATGGTCGATCAGTTCATCGATCGTACTCGCCATCGTCGGGACACGTTCTTCGGGAACGGGGTGGTCGCCCACGTGCAATTCGGTGAGCCCGTCTGCCCCCACCTGCATGCCGTCGTGGCTGCATGCGCCGAGTCGGCGGGGATCCGCTTCCACCGGCGCGGTACCTGTGTCGTCATCGAAGGACCGACGTTCTCCACGCGCGCAGAGTCCGAACTCTATCGGCACTGGGGGGCCGACGTCGTCGGCATGACGGCGCTGCCCGAGGCGCGACTCGCCCGGGAGGCCGAGATCGGCTACGCGCTCGTGGCCATGGCGACGGATTACGACTGTTGGCGGACGGATACCGAGGAGGTCAGCGTCGAGGCGGTCATGGCCGTCATGCGCTCGAACGTGTCGCGGGCGCGGGCGCTGGTCGGTGACGTCGCGCGGGCCCTGCCCGAGACCACGGTGGACCTGCCCGTGCCGTCGTCCCTCGCCGACGCCATCGTGACGCAGCGCGACCGCATCGACGAGGCCGCGCGTCGCCGATTGGAGCTACTGCTCGGCCCCTACCTCTGAACCGTCTTCGTCATCGAGGAACCTGCATCATGGCCATCGTTCCAGAACCCGTGCTCGTCGTCGGCAGCGTCGCCGTCGACGCCATCATCACGCCGCGTCAGACTCGAGATGCATGTCCGGGGGGCTCGGCCGTCTTCTTCGCCATGGCCGCGTCCTATTTCGCGCCGGTGCGCCTGGTGGGCGTCATCGGCGACGACTTTCCCGATGGCACCCTCGAGGATCTTCGACGCCACGGCGTGGACCTCGAGGGCCTTCAGCGTATCGCAGGCGGAAAGACCTTTCGTTGGAAGGGCCGCTACCACGAGAACATGAACCAGCGTGACACGCTGGAGACCCATCTCAACGTCTTCGAGAACTTCGAGCCCAAGCTGCCCGCCTCGTATCGAAAGACGCCGTTTCTCTTCCTGGCGAACATCCAGCCGACGCTGCAGCTCGACGTGCTCGAACAGGCCGGCCAGGCCCGCTTGGTCGGGATGGACACCATGAACCTGTGGATCGACATCGCACGCGAGGACCTGGCCCGCGTGCTCGCCAAGGTCGACGTCCTGACGATCAACGAGGAAGAAGCCCTGCAGCTGTCGGGCGAGCACAACCTCGTGCGGGCCGCCCGTACGATCCAGGGGCTCGGTCCCAAGAACGTGGTGGTCAAACGCGGCGAGTACGGCGCCATGCTCTTCCACGGGGACGATGTGTTCGTCACGCCGGCGCTTCCCCTCGACGAGGTGATCGATCCCACCGGCGCGGGGGACAGCTTCGCCGGGGGGTTCATGGGGTATCTGGCCCGCATCGGGGACCTTTCCGGCGAGCACCTGCGTCGAGCCATGATCTACGGCACCGTGCTGGCGAGCTATTGCGTGCAGGGCTTTTCGTACGAGGCCATGGACCACCTGACGCTCGCGGACGTGCAACGGCGCTTCGACGAGTTCTCCGCCCTGACGGACTTCTCCCGCGCGAAACTGGCGTAACGGGACCGGGATGGTGGGCGACGCGGAGCGAGACGACGGAACGCTGCTCGATGCATGGCGCGCAGGCGATGCCGGGGCGGGCCGAGCATTGTTCGAGCGGCACTTCGACGCCATCTTCCGTTTCTTCCGCAGCAAGGTGGAGGACGTAGCCGAGGATCTGACGCAGCAGACGTTCGAGGCCATCGTGGCCGGGCGCGATCGCTTTCGCGGAGACTCGAGCTTTCGCACGTACCTGTTCTCGGTGGCGCGGAAGAAGCTCTACTCCCACCTGCGTACTCGGACGCGGGCACAGGGGCGTTTGGTGGACGCGGCCGAGGTGTCCTCGGCTGCGATCTCCGGGCCGTCGCCGTCCACCGTCGCGGCAGCGCGTGAAGAGCATCGGGTGTTGCTCGCGGCCCTGCGCCGGCTCCCCGTCGAGATGCAGGTGGCCATCGAGCTGTTCTACTGGGAGGGGATGGGCGTCGTCGAGATCGCCGAGGTGCTGGAGATTCCGGTGGGCACGGTCAAGAGCCGGCTGCAGCGGGCCCGCGCCCGTCTCGAGCGGATCGTAGGCGAGATCGCTGCGACCGAGGCCCTGCGACGCAGCACCCTGGGGGGCTTCGAACGGTGGGCGCGGGAGTTGCGCGACGCGGTGGGACGCGAAGCGCCCCTCAAGGCGGACGCCGGCGCGGACGATGGCGCGGAGGCATGACGGACCCGCGGATCGTCCAAATCGCACGTCGGACCGCGTCGATGGCCGAGCATGTGGCTGGCGCCCTCGCGATGGCGGTGCAAGACGCAGGCTCGACCATTTCGGCCGGTCGGCTCGACGACGGGGTGCGGCGGATCGACGAACTCCTACCCCGCGTCGAGCGGCTGGTGACGTTCGCCGCCATCGCCGAGGACCTCGTCCGGCCCACGGCCCCCGATCTCGCTCGCCGGCTCGGGGCGTACGCGCGTCGGATCCTCGAGGCCGGAGATCGCCTCGCCGGGGCACTCGACGTCCAGGACTTCGTCGCCGTCGCGATGACCCTGGAACTCGCCCTCGCCCCCTCGCTCGCGGCCTACGGCGACTTCGCCGACGAGGTCGTATGGGCCCTCGAGGCCTGCGGCGACGACCACCCCATCGCAGCTTGACGACCGCCTAGAAGGCAGCGGCGATCCCGACCCACAGATCGGCATAGTGGGTGGTGAGGGTCTCGGCCCGAACCTCGTAGACCGGTGCCTCTCCCGATCGAAACCCCGTCGAATAACGCAGGCGCACGACGGGGCCAAGGCGCCGCCGCACGAGGTACCCGTAGCGAAGCTCGGCGTGGGCGACGCCGCCCACCCGTGGCAGGCGTCGACCGAACTGCCGTGCGTCGCGGTGGATCAGGTAGCCCGTCACCATGGCCCCGAGGACGTGCCCCGGGCGGGGTTCGCCCTCGAGCCGTAGGCCGGCGCGAAGCTGGCGTTGGGTGGACGTGAAGACCCAGACCCAGCGCCCGCCGAGGTGCCACCCGAGACGTAGGTGGCGCCGCAGCCGATGCTCGAACGCAAGGCCGAGGCCCGCCACCGTGTCCCAGAGTCCGCCCAGCTTGAACAGGCGCCCGTCCACCCACGACCGCTTGATGACGTGCGTCGCGCCGTGGAGGTCGATGAACCCCCGAGCCGGTCGGCCGCCGACGTGCCCGTCGAGGATGCCGATGGCCAGCCCGACCTCGTGTTCGCTCCCCTGGAGGGCGACGTTGGCGGCCCGATAGCCGGCGATCGTATGGCTCCCGTAGGGAGCGAGCCAACGCGCGAGCGCCATGGACCACGCCAGGGTTCCGTAGATCGTGGTGGCGCGGGTCGTGCGGCCGGCGACGGTCGCGGGCATGTGAACCCCACCCGCACGTCCCTCCATCCAGATCTCGCGCGGGACCGCGGGGACGCGCAGGCGAATTCGGTCGAGATCCGGTGGAGGTGCGTCGGGGGGCCGCCTCGCGGGGGCGTCACCGTCGGTCGCGGCGAGGACGACCGACATGGCCATGACGGCGATGGGCGAACACGCCACGTCGAACCCTTACGCAAAGTAGGAGCGGCGTACAAGAAACCGCGCCCGAATCCGACGGTTCGGGCACGGATCCAGCGATGGACTGCGACGATCGTCGCCGCCGGAGCCCGCCGGGATCATCCCCCCGAGGGGACGACCGAGAACTCCATGGTCGGAACGATGTCCACCCAGCCGTTCGGCTGCACGGCGAACTGCACATCGTACGTGCGCCCGACCTTGAGCGTGAGTCCACCCGGGGTCTGGTTGTAGAACTCGAGGGTGACCGTCGTGCGGTCCTCGTCGATGGTCCAAGCGTACTCGCCGGGCGCTGCCGGGTTGGCGGAGACCAGGGTTCCGGCGGCGAGGTCGGCCGACGATCCGGTCTCCCGGCTGCTGACCACCAGGGATACGGTGCCTTCGAAGTCGGCGGCGATCTGCTCGGCGTCTCCCGCCGGAAGGGCCCGCTCGAGGGGCACGTCCACGGTGCCGAGATCGCCGGAGAGCACGACGGCCGGTCCGGCCATCAGAGCCTCCGTATCCACCTTGCCGAGTTGGGCTTCCACCGTGTCGTCGCCGCATGCGGCCACGGAAAACGAAAGTGCCAGGCTTGCCACGATGAGTCGCTTCATGTGTCGTCCTCGTTGTCGAATGCGAACGGGCGGGCCGCTGCCATGGGCTCCGCGCGCCCCACAACTATCGGGCCCGGGCCGCGAAGTCAAAAGGCCGGATATGGGACGCATGGGTGCTCGTGCGGACCACGTTCGGCCGCGTTGCGTCCTGGTGGCGGAAACCCACCGGACGAACGCCGCACGTGGGGGATCTCCCGCTCGGTGTGCCGGCGCATCCGGCGGCCCGCGTCACCGCAGGCGCCGGCCTGCGGCGCGGGCCCGCAGCTTCGATATCGACCCGCCCAGAGGTCAACGCCGCCCGACGCTCGAGGTCACGCGCTCGACGATGGCGGTGAGCCATGCGACGCCGGCTTCGACGGCGTCTGGAGCCAGCGCCCGCACCCAATCGACGTGGGCCGCCGGCCCCGTATCGACGGGCAGCGGGCACGGCGGACACTCGACGTCGGTGTCGATCTCCACGGGTGGCGCGTCCCAGGAGGCGAGGAAGGCGTCGAGCCGTCGCCGGCGCTCCTCGATGGCCGCGTCGAGCACGTCGATGGCGGCGTCGATGAGGGGCCTTTGGGCCTCGTCGGCCCGGCGTCGGCGGACGTCGCGATAGAAGGCGCGAAGGGCTACGAGGTTCGCGACGTACACGACGTTGCGCTCCGTCTTCGGCCCGAGGTCGGGAGGGGGGCGATCGGCGAGGGCCACGCTGCGTGAACGGGTCCCTTCGATGTGCAGGGTATCGGGGGCAACGGGGCGCCGGACGACCTGGCCGGCTCCGGTGACGGCGCCGTAGCCCACCTGGCCGGGGCCGACGAGGCCCCCTGCGCCGCCGAGGAAGATGCGCCGGCTTCGCAGGAAGACGCCGTGGGGCACGTCACCGACCAGGCTCGGCGTCGCCTTGTCCCCGTGCTCCCCCCACGGCGTGAAGTTGAAGTGGATGAACCCGCTGCCGACTTCGGAATGGTCCTTTCTGGACGTTCCCCCCGCCATCAGGACGTCGCAGAAGTTGACCACCGAGCCGACCGTGACGAACGCCAGGAGGATCGTGTGCTTGAGTCCCGTGGCATGGGCGATGGAGGCCTGTTCCTCGAGGAGGCTGGCCGGACGCACGTGACTCGAAGGTCCGACGATGGCGCCGTCGAGCAACACGCTGCCTTCCACACAGCCGCCGTCGACACGGGCGCCCGGGCCGATGGCCGCGTCGCGTACGACGGCCGGGCCGCTGCGCCCGATCTCCGCCCCTTCGCCCAGGTAGGTGCGTGCTCCTTCGACGCGGGCCCCCGGGTGCAGGACGACGCCTGGGCGGATCCGCGCAAGGTCCACGTCGGGCGCGACGTAGGTCGTCCGCGGATCGCGTATCACGACGCCCGAAGCCGCGAGTTGCGCGAGGCGTTCGTCGGTATCCGATCGGGTCGTCACGAAGGTGTGGCCTACCACGAACGGCCTCCGGTGGGGAGCCGACGGCTGGCGACTGGGGTATCCTCCCTCGCACGACACCCATGGATACGGACTCGCAAAAGACCGTCGTCCAGCGAGATTTGGATCTTCCGGCCAGGACCGACGAGTCGTCCTATCTGGTGGTGCTGTCCGGAACGGCCATCGGACGCATGTTCAAGGTCGAACCGGGGATGCACAGGATGGGCCGGGCTGCCCACGTGGACATCGTTCTCGACGATCCCGGGGTGTCCCGCGTGCACGCCCGACTGGTCGTCGGCGACGATGGCGCGGTCGACATCGAAGACCTCGATTCGACGAACGGCACCTTCGTCAACGACTTGCGGGTCCGCAGGGCGCGATTGCGCGACGGCGACAAGATCCGGATCGGCACGGTCACGATCCTCAAGTTCGCCCATCGAAACGCCCTGGAGGCCGAGTTCCAGCGCCACCTGTACGACAGCGTGACCCGCGACGCCCTGACGGGCCTTTACAACAAACGCTACTTCGAAGAGGACCTCGAGCGCGCGATGGCCCATGCGCGGCGCCACCACGAGGACCTGGTGCTCGGCCTCTTCGATCTCGATCACTTCAAACGGATCAACGACACCCACGGGCATCCGACGGGAGATGCGGTGCTCGAGTTCGTGGCGTCCGTCCTCGCGCACAATGCCCGGTCCGAGGACACGGTTTGCCGTGTCGGCGGCGAGGAGTTCGCCGTCGTCATGCGGGCATGCTCGCTCGGCGACGCCGAGGCCGCCGGAGAACGGTTTCGACGGGCAGTCGAGGTGGCTACGTTCGAGCGGGGAGACGTGCGGCTTTCGCTGACGATCTCGGTCGGCCTGGCGGCATTCGATCGAAACGCCCACGTAGAGCGCGCAAACCTCTACGAAGCAGCCGACCGTGCGCTCTACGCGGCCAAGCGTGCCGGTCGCAATTGCGTGCGCTTGGCTGCGGACTGAGGTGTTGCGACCTTCGCCGGCGCCTTCACGCCAGGGTGGACAGCAACACGCCGGTCCCTTCGTCGAGGGCGCGGATCACCCCGGCGGAGGCCGCGAGTTGGGCCTTGGCGAGTTTGACGGCGACGACGGCCTCGGGGGACGCCCCGGTCTCGAGCACCTGTTGCGCGACCTCCCCCACGGCCTGGCCGGACCGTTGCATGCCGAGGAGGGCGGCTGCGTAACCTGATGCGCTCGGTGGGATGGGGTCCATGCACGGGGCCATCGACCGCCGCGGCCCGAACTTGAGCCCGCCGTCCCGATACGGCACGGGGCCACGGCCGGGGGGCGGAACAGGGTGCAGGTCGGCCCTGACGCGATCTGCAGCGGTGGGGTAGGCTCCCTGCCATGGGCGATCCCAATGGATCATCGAACTCCCCGGTCTCGGCACTGGCTCGGCGCCCCACGGAAGGCGGGGCCCTGGTCCCCCAGGGTAGCGATCCTCGGCGCTTCGTGAGCGTGGACGGCGAGGTGGGGCTCCCGGCGACGGAGGCCGTCGAGGCGGTTCGCGCCCGGTTGGAGCGGGCCCTGGGCGTCCGGGGACACCGGCAGGGGCCGGAGGCTGCCTCCCTCGTGGACGAGCGGCGGCGCGTGACCTACCACGTGTCTGCCGAACCCAGCGAGCAGGGGAGCCGGGTGCGGGTCGACGTGGACGTCACTCAGGCGCGGGCGTTTCGCATGCTCTTGGTGGCCGCGACCGTCACGAGCACCCTCCTGTTGGCTGGCATGGCATACGTGATGACGCCGTGGTTGCTGGCCGTGGCGGCGATCGATGCCGCGATCATGGGTGCGCTCATTGCGCATAGCCGAACCCTGGAACGGGCTGCGGTGCACGACGGCTATGCCCAGGGCATGGCCGCCATCGAGGCCGTCGCGGCCCGTGGGGCCCTCCCACCCGGGGACACGACGTCGTAACGGACGCCGGCGATCTTCCGGATGTTCCGGGACGAGGGGCCCGCACAGCGGTCTCCGGCAGCGTTCCAGCAGAACCGGAAGGCGGCCGTGTTGCGCGCTGCTGTCGCGGGCGCGGTTTCCGGGGGCAGGCCGCCTCCGTGGAGGGGCGCCATCACGACACGAGGCAACCACCCCCAACCGGCTCGGTGGGGGTGATCGCCGTCCGAGGACCAAGGCTCGGGCTACGGGCCGGACGTACCGGTGCTCGTGCCCGTACCGGTTCCCGTGTCCGTGCCCGTATCTCCGCTCGTCCCCGTGTCGGTGCCCGTGGTCGGACCCGTCGACGTACCCGTCGAAGTGGACGTCGAGGTGGACGTCGAGGTCGAGGTCGAAGTCGAGGTCGTCGTCCCCGTCGCCATGCCACACATGCAGGGCCCGTACTCGTGGCCGCTGGCCAGGCAGACTTGCGTACCGGGCGACCCGTCGTTGCACGTGCAGGCTCGCTCCTGGCCTGGCGTGCAATCGATCCCGACCGTCGTCGTGGCGTCGGTGTCGCCCGTGCCACCGGTCGAGGAGCCGTCGTCGCCGCAGGCGACCAGGAAGAACGCTGAGACGAAGGGAAGCAGCCCACGCATGAAAGCACTCATCGTGCGGTGAGCATACGGTCTTGAGCCGGCGTGGGCAAGAAGCCCGACCCGCCGATGGTAGGGAGCCCAAGTCCCGATTTGGGACCCCCTTCCGGTGCGTGGCTACGGTGGATCCCTGGGAAATGCGAACTCGACCCGAAACCCGACGGAGCCGCCGAAGTGGAACCCTTTCTCCTTGGCGACCTCGTCGGTGTTGGCCGTGAACAGGTAATGATACCCGCCCATCCCCGACACGCCGAAGTAGAGCGGGCGCCAGATTCGGACGAGGAGGTGCAGCATCCCCCGGACCTCGATGCCCGCGGTGGCGATGTTCGTGTCGAGGGGGCTGTTCGGGTCGTAGTACAGGTCCTCGAGGGGGCCGCCGAGGAAGACGCGCATGAAGCCGAACCCGATCCCCGGGTCGAGGCGCACGCGCCGGTGGAGCCAGAACTCGTGGTCGTAGCCGACGAGCACCGAGAGCATGCCACCGGGCCGGAAGAACTTACGAAAGTCCAGCCAGACGTTGAACAGAAACACTTCCAGGTCGAGGGTGCCGCCGTAGGCGAAGCCGCCGAATTGGGTGTCCTCCGTGCCCCCGCCGACGGGGCCCGTACCGCCCATCATGACGTTCTCGATGGTGCGGTCCCGGTCGAAGATCCCGTTCTTCTGGCTCGTGCCGCTCGTGTAGCCGACGTGGGGCCACAACGCGATGCGGAAGAACTTGAAGGCCTTGGGGCGCTTCCACGGTTTGGTCCCTTCGTCCGAACCCCCGTCGTCGGCTCCCTCCTTCGCTGTACTCCGCGTCGCCGGCTTCCCGGGCTCGGCCTCGTCGGGGGAGGGGGACGTCCTCGGC
>RFGU01000144.1 GCA_003696955.1 Deltaproteobacteria bacterium
GGCGAAGACCTCCGGGTTCGCGAGGACGGCCGCGGTGTCGTGGAGCATCGTCGTCGTGTCCTCTGCCCATCCCGCGTGCATGGCCTCGAGGGCGTCCACCCGTGCGGGGTCGAGGCGTCCTTCGAAGTCGTCGACCACAAGCTCCGTCACGAAACAGTTCGCGAACGCGATGAGGTCCGAGCCCGGACTGTAGAGCGGGTCGACGAACCGCCCGGCTTCGCCGACGAGGGCGAAGCGATCGGCCCACAGGGTGCGGCTGCACTCGTGGGCGTAGTTTCGCAGGACCCTGAAGTCCTCCATGGCGACGCCCCGGAGCCGCTCGGCCAATGCGGGCTCGTGGGCCTCGATGAAGGCCAACGCCCCCTCGGGCCGGGCGAACGAGGCGAAGGGGTGCATGGCGTCGGCGACGATGCCGATGCTCGTATGACCCGTGGAGAGCGGAATGATCCAGATCCAGTAGCCCTCGCCGCAAAGGTGCACCGTCGAGAGCCAACGCTGGCCGTCGGGATCGCGCCGGTGGAAGGCGTGGGCGTCCGCCCGGACCAACTCGGCCACGTCCACCCGCTCGGCCACGCGAAACCAAGCGGCGCTCGATCGAATCCGGCTCGGCCGCCCGAGACCGAGGCGACGGGCGAGCCACCGGCGCCGTCCCGACGCATCGACGAGCCACCGCGCGCGGATCTCCCGGCGGGTGCCGTGCTCGTCCTCGCAGACCACGCGGTGGGCCGCCCCGCCCTCGCCGAGCCGAGCGTCCACCGCCTTCCAGCCCTCCGCGAGCATCGCGCCGTCCGCCTCGACCATGCCGCGCAGGTCCTGTTCGAACTTGCCCCGATCGATTTGGAACGATGGCACGACCGGAAAGCGCGACGGCCCGATCTCCGTGCGGGCGGCGAGGTCCGCCTTGGGCGTCCCCACGAAGAAGCGCAACCCGTTCTTGTACAGGTGCTCCCGGTCGAGGTAGTCGGCTAGGCCGAGCACGTGCGCGAAGTAGTGGCTGCCGAGTTCGACGCTCGACTCACCCACCTTGTGACACGCCTCCGGTAGCGGGCGCCGGGTGGGTTCGAGCACCACGACCTCGGCGTCCGGCAGCTGTGCCCGCAACTGTCGGGCGAGGCACAGGCCTGCGAGGCCGCCTCCCGCGATGACGACGTCGGCATCGGTGGGTGCGCTCATGGCGCACAGAATAGCCCAACCCCTCGCCGAAGGAACCGGGCGCGCGACCGGTCCCGCTAGCGCAAGAGCCGTCCGACGGAGACCTCGAGGGCGGCGGCCAGGGCCACGAGGGTCGATAGATTCGGATTGCAGCGTCCCCGTTCGATGCGCTGGACGTGCTTGGCGTGGACCCCGGCGCGCTCGGCCAGGGCCTCCTGGGAGAGCCCGGCCCGCCTTCGCAGCCGGCGCAGCTCGTCGCCCAATGAGCGCCGCTGGCATTCGATGGCAGCGACCACTTCGGGTCGATTCCACAAATCCGAGCGCCCGTGGCTATGGCACGATCGTCGCTTGGCCATTCCCTTTTGGGGGACGGTGGCAAGCCCCGCCCGGCCCCACCACAACTTCAAAGTTGCCCCGACCCGGGCCGATCCGGCTCGGATCGCAAGGCGTCCCACGCCGTCGGGCCGCCTACCCTTCGGCCCTCGTACGCCGCCCGGCGCAGGGCATGCAGGACGCGCGGGCCGAGGGCTCGCTACGATCCCCGCCGTCTTCTGGAGCGCCGGAAGGTGCAGCCTGCTCCCCTCGAAATCTCCCGTCCAGATGCCGTCACCGACGAGCTCTTCGCCGAGCCCGGTGCCACCGGACACCGCCTCGTCGCCTTCGTCTGCCTACGTCTGCTCGCCCTGGTGTACGTCGTCGCGTTCGCATCCCTGGTGCACCAGGGACCGGCGCTCATCGGCCCCGACGGACTGCTCCCGGCAGACCTGCACCTCGAGCGCCTCGTGCGCTACGCCGGTGGACGTAGCGAGGCCGTACTCCGCTTTCCGTCCATCTTCTGGTGGATCGCCCCGACCGACGGCGCCCTGATCGGCGTCGGATGGGTCGGCGTCGTGCTCGCGGCCTTCGCCCTCTTGGGCTTCGGCAACGCGGTCACCTGGGGCATCCTGTGGGTCCTCCACCTTTCGGTGCTGCAGATCGGGCAGCGCTGGTACTGGTTCGGGTGGGAGTCGCTGCTCTCCGAAGTCGGCTTTCTGGCCATCTTCCTGGTCCCGCCCCTCGATCCACGGCCATTGTCGCCGTCGGCCCCGCCGCGCATCGTCGTGTGGCTTTTGCGCTGGACGGCCTTTCGGCTCATGCTCGGCGCGGGCCTCATCAAGCTGCGCGGCGATCCGTGCTGGACCGATCTGACGTGCCTGGACTTCCACTTCGAGACCCAGCCCAATCCCCATCCGGCAAGTCCCTACTTCCACTTCCTGCCCCATCCCGTCCTCGCCGCCGGCGTGCTCTTCACCCACTTCGCCGAGGTGGTCGCCCCCTTCGGCCTCTTCCTCGGCAGGCTTGGCCGCCGCATCGCCGGCGTCACCTTCGTGGCCTTGCAGGTCCTGCTCATCGCGAGCGGCAACCTCGCGTACCTCAACTGGTTGTCCCTCGTGCCGTCGGTGGCCTGCCTCGACGACGACCTGCTCGCCCGCGTGCTGCCCGGGCGCCTCGTCCGGGCAGCCGAAGGCGCACGGGCACGCGCCCGTCCCCCGGGGAAGGTGCGACGACTGCTGCTCGTGCTGGTCCTGGCCATGGTCGCCTTCCTGAGCATCCGACCCGTCGGCAACCTGCTTTCGCGACGCCAGCTCATGAACGCCTCGTTCGACCGCTTCCACCTGGTCAACACCTACGGCGCCTTCGGCAGCGTCTCGCGCACGCGCCCCGAACTCGTGGTCCTCGGCTCGATGGCGGACGACCCCGACGACGAGACCGCCTGGCGGCCCTACGAGTTCGTCTGCAAGCCCACCGACCCCGAGCGCAGGCCGTGCCTCGTCACGCCCTACCACCTGCGGCTCGACTGGCTCATGTGGTTCGCCGCCATGGCCGAACCCGCCGACCACCCGTGGCTCGTCCACCTGGTGGATCAGCTCCTTACGGGCTCGCCCGAGGTGCGCGGCCTGCTCGCCCGCGATCCCTTCGACGGCCGCGCCCCACGATGGATCCGCATCGACCGCTACGTCTACCGCTTCGCGCCCCTCGGCTCCGGGCGCACCTGGGATCGGACCTACGTCGGCCCCTTCCTCGGACCGGTGGGTCGCGAAGACCCGCAGATCGCGGCCTTCCTCGTCGAGGCGGGACTGCGGCGACCGAACCCTTGACGCCGCCGAGCAAGGGCACAGCTTGGCTTGCGGGGCGAGGCCCCGAACCCTTCGGGCGGCCTCTCGCCTCCAACCCCGTGAACGAAGGAAAGGAGGTTTCGCCATGCGAAGCCATGCGACCACGGTGGATGCTCTCGGACGTCTTCCCAAATTTCCCGACAAGGGCCCATGCATGGAGGTGCACTATCGACCGGCGGACGCCGACGACGTGCCCATGCGGTACTCGCGGGCGTTCGAAGGCAGCCTGTGGGGTGCGGCCATCCTCGGGCCCGTCGTCGCCGGGATCTTCGGCATCATGCCTGCGTTCTTGGGCACGCCGGTGCCGGCCCATCTCGCCCTCGGCGTCGGGATGGTGATCGGCACCCTCTTCGGCGTCATGACCGGTGGCATCGCCGGTGCGGCGGAGGTGGATCGAACGAAGATCGTGCGCGACCACGGGCGCCCGGCGATCCGCGCGGGCGCCTGCTGAAACGGCGCACGATCCCGAGGCGGCCGCGGGCCGCCTACGGGGGCGAAGAGACCGCGACATCCTCGCACGTCCGCAGGTGGTCGAGGAGCTCCTCGAAGACCGGATCGGCGAGCCGCCGCGCCCGTTCGAGGGCCTCGATGCCCTCCTCCGCGCGGCCGGCCCGACAGAGCACCCAGCCCAGGGTGTCCCAGTAGTCGGCGTTGTTCGGCTCGCGCTCGAGGGCGCCGCGCACGAGTTCCTCGGCGCGCGCAAGTTCCACTCCCTCGAGCGCAAGGGCGTAGGCCACGGCGTTGGCGAGCCGCGGGTCGTCGGGGGCCAAGCGTAGGGCGCGGTCGAAGGCCGCACGCGCACGGTCGATCTCGCCGCGCTCGAGGGCACGGATCCCCGTCGCCTCGTGGTAGCCGACCGACCAGACGGGTGCGTAGGCGAAGCCGGCGAGCGCAACGAGCACCACGCTCGCCACGGCGGCCGCCGCACGTCCGCGCCTGCGGGGCCGAGCGCGTACGTAGGCCAGCGCGACGAGGCAGCCTTCGGCGAGGCCGCCGAGGTGCCCGGCTTGGGCGATCACGGGCACGACCCATCCGACGGCGACGAGGATCACCAGCGAAACCGCAAGGGCCCGCGCCGAGACCATGATCACGGCCCGCTGCACGTCGGGCGGACCGAAGCGCCGCACGATCCACAGGGCGCCGGCCTGCGCCACGATCCCCGCGGACGCTCCGACGACGACACCGGCGCGTCCGAAGGCCATGGACGCCAACGAGCCGGCCACGATTCCGGCGACGAAGATGGCGAACGACCACAACCGGCCCACCGCCCGGTCGAGGAAGGGCGCGATGCTCCACAGGCTCCACAGGTTGACCACGAGATGGAGCAAGGATCCGTGGAGCACACCCGCCGTGAGCACGCGAAACCACTCGTCGTCGATCCAGACGTAGGCCGGGGCCAGGGCACCGAACTCCACCAGCACGTCGGGCACGTCCGCAAGGGACCAGATGGCGGTCGGCACGTCGAGGCCACGGTCGGCGGCGGCGGCCACGCACAGGCCGTAGGCGACCACGCACGCGACGGTGACCGCGCCCCAGTGGAGGTGGCGGACCGATCCCCGGCGGAGCATGGGCACGGCGGCAGACTAGCAGTCCCTCGGCGGCGCCGAACGTTCGGCCCCTGCACCGGCCCGCGGGACCGCTTCGGCGTGCGGCCCACAGGGCCCGTGCCGCAACCTTCGACGAAAATAGGCTATGTTCCCGGCACCGGGCCCGGTCGGGCCGTCTCGCGGAACATGGCGCGTCAACACCTCCTGATCGTCGACGGCGACACCCGCAATCGTCGGGTTCTCGAGGTGAGTCTGCGCAAGGCCGGATTCAGCATCACGGCGGCGGCATCGGCGGAGGAGGCCCTCGAGTACCTCGAACACGCCGAGCCGGACCTCATCATCTCGGACACCAAGTTGCCCGGCGAGGACGGCTTTGCGTTCTGCACCCGCCTCAAGGCCGACGAGCGCTGGTCCCAGATCCCCTTCATCTTCCTGACCAGCCAGAAGTCGGTCGAGGACAAGGTTCGGGGCCTCGAACTCGGCGTCGAGGACTACCTGACCAAGCCCATCTACATCAAGGAGATCACCACGCGCGTGCGCATGCTCTTGCAGCGCATACAGCGCGAGCGCATCGAGGCCAAGGACGCGCGCACCAAGTTCACCGGGCGACTGGCCGACATGGCCGTGGTGGATCTCATCCAGACCATCGAGATCTCCCGCAAGAGCGGGGTGATCCACCTCGACACGGAACTTGGGCGCGCCACGGTGTACTTCAAGGAAGGACGCATCGTCGACGCCGAGATGGGGCGCCGTCAGGGGGAGCACGCCATCTACCGGTTGCTCGGGTTGAGCGAAGGCACGTTCGAGGTGGAGTTTCGCACGATCAATCGCACGCCCGTCATCGAGGAGACGACCCAGGGCCTATTGATGGAGGGCATGCGTCGGGTGGACGAATGGGGACGCCTGCTCGAACAGCTGCCTCCCCTCGATACGCGCCTGCGACTCGTTCCCGATCAGGTGGAGGAACTGCGCGACGTCATCGGGGACGACATGCGCCTTCTTCGGCGATTCGACGGCCGCCGCACGATCCTCGACGTCGTCGACGACAGCGGCGAAGACGACCTCGATGCGTTGCAGACCATCTCCCGCTGGTTCTTCGAGGGCGTCTTGATGCCCGCAGGTGAGGAGGACGAACCCAAGGCCACGAACGCCGCCCTTTCCTCTACTTTGGAATCTTGGCATGCGCCGGCGAACGTGGCGGCCGGCAACGGCGCAGCAGCGGTCGAACCCGATCCGCGGGGGCCCATCGAAGACCTTGCCCCTGCGGCCGATCTGCCTCCGCCGCCCTCCTATCCGGCGCCGTTCCCACGATTGCGCGATCCCGAAGCCCCGGTCGACGCGGAGGAGGACCTGGTGGCCGGGATCCCGGAGGACTCGGGGCCACAGCCTGCGGCCGACCGTTCCGAGGAGGTGCTGGCGGCCCTCGAAGCGCGGCTGGACTCCATCGAGCGCGGGCCAGCCGACGTGGAGGGTCAGACCACGTTGTTCGTGCCGCCACCCCTGCCTGGCGCGCAGCCCCCCGCGAGCGAGCCTGCTTCGCCGGCTACGCAGGACGAGCAGACCGAAGACGGGGACTGGCTTCGGAGCACCCAGCGGATCACCGGCTCCGGTGGGAGCACCATGCCGCCGATGGGCGTACCGCGCGCGGCGGCGGTGGGCGAACTCGAAGCCTCGGACGAGCCCCCCCCATCACCGCCACCGCCCCCCGAAGCCGACGCGTCGGGATTCGACGAGTGGTCATCCCTCGAGAGTGAGCTTTCGGCCAGCCTTGCCGGCGATACCGCAAGCGAGGGCGCGGCCCCCCCCCAGCGTGAAGACGAAAGCGCTTCGGAACCTGCGCCGCCGACGACCGAGGCCCAAGGCTCCCCGGCCGACGCAAGCCCGCCCTCCCTGCGCGATACCCTACCCGGGAGGGAAGGTACCGAAGAAGACGCCGTACCGTCGCCCGAGGAACCCGCGGACGAGGACGGCGCTCGACGGCGTGCATCCGAGGAACCCGCGGCGAGCGAGCCGTCGGCCGCAGCGGACGCAACGCCCGCCGAAGCACCGGACACCGAGGAGATCGAGCCCCTCGACACGTCGGGCGACGATGCCTTTGCCCCCATCCCGGTGCGCGCCATGGTGGCTGCGGAGGAATCCATGGCCATGCCGGTGGCCGAATCCCGCGGTCCCGCTTCGACGGCCAGCGGTCCGCGCCCCGCAAGCGGCAGCTTCGAACGGAGCCCGGCACCGCGGCGGCCGTTTCCCGTCCTTCCGGCCATCACGGGCACCCTGGCGCTGGCGGCCCTCGCCTATGCGGCGCTCGAGTTGCTCGCGGCCAAGCCCTCGCCGCCCCCCCCCGTCGCCGCCGGCATCTCGGCCCCACGGCCGCAACACGCGACCGCCGCGGAGTTCACGGCCACCGCCGTGCCGTCCTCCGACGAGGGCCGCGAAGAGATCCCCGTTTCGAGCGTCATCGAACGAACCCTGCGCGGTGCTGGAACCGGTGCGTCGAGCGAGCGACCGGCCCCCGGATCGGCAGGATCGGCAGGATCGACGTCGGCACCACCGGGCGCGGCGGCGACCGGTACACCGCCTCCGGAGCCGGACGCCTTCGCCGACCGTCTCGAGCGCGCACGACAACTCCTCAAGGCGGGGGGACGCCGGCGGGCTCGCAAGATCGTCGACGGCGTGCTCGCCGAGGCGCCCGACCACCCCGTCGCCCTCCTGCTCTCCGCCCAGATCGCCCTCGACCGGGGCGACTTCGACGCCGCGTTCGAGGCTGCGACGAAGGCCGTCGCCGTCGACCCCTCCTTGGCCGACGCCCACCTCGCCCTCGGGGTCGTCCACGAGCAACGCGGGGAGACGCCCGCAGCCGTCCGAGCCTATCGCAAGTACCTCGAACTTGCGCCCGATGGGCGGTACGCGGAGAGCATTCGCCGGACCCTCGAACGCCTCGAGAACGCACCCACGCCGTGAGCGGCCACGCGGTGCGGGTACGGGTGCTTTCCGATAGGCTCTTCCACCGTCATGCCCGATCCCCTGGTCCTGGCCATCGAAAGCTCGTGCGACGAGACGGCAGCGGCCATCTGCGAGGGCCGTCGCGTGCGGGCGAGCGTCGTCGCCAGCCAGATCGAGATCCACCGTCCGTTCGGCGGCATCGTCCCGGAACTGGCGAGCCGGGCCCACCTCGACGCGGTCGTTCCCGTGGTCCGCAAGGCGCTTCGTGAGGCGGGCGCGGAGCTTTCCGATCTCGACGGCCTCGCCGTCACGGACGGACCGGGCCTGGTGGGTGCGCTCCTCGTCGGCGTGCAGGCGGCCCGGGGCCTCGCCCTCGCCACGGGCCTTCCGCTCCACGGCATCCATCACATGGAAGGCCATCTCTTCTCCGTCTCCCTGTGCGATGCCGGGTACACGGGACCGGCGTTTCGCCCCCACGTGGCGCTCCTCGTGTCCGGCGGCCACACCGAACTCGTGGACGTCGAAGGGCTCGGACGCTACCGAATCCTCGGTGCGACCCGTGACGACGCCGCCGGCGAGGCCTTCGACAAGGTGAGCAAGCTGCTCGGCCTCGGCTATCCGGGGGGGCCCGTCATCGATCGCCTGGCGGCGGGCGGCGATCCTGCGGCCGTCCCGTTGCCCCGCGCCATGCTCGACCGGGGGCTCGAGTTCTCCTTCTCCGGGCTCAAGACGGCCGTGGCGGTCCACCTCGATCGGCACGGCCCGCCCGAGACGAAACGAGAGCTTCGCGACCTGTGCGCATCGTTCCAGGCCGCCGTGGTGGACGTCCTGGTCGCCAAGGCCTGCCGCGCCCTTCGGCAGACGGGCAGGACGCACCTGCACGTGGCCGGCGGGGTGGCGGCCAACCGTGGTCTTCGAGCCGCCCTCGCTGCGGCCGGCCAGGAGCACGGCTTCGAGCTTGCGTGCCCGCCGCCGCGATATTGTGGCGACAACGCCGCGATGATCGCCGCCGCCGCCGCGGCCCGCATCGCCGCCGGACGCTCGCCCACCGTCGCGGTGACGGCGAGCGAGGCCCTCGACGCACCGAGGCGGGCGGCCCCATGAACGCCTCCCCGGGCGAACTCCTGCGCCGCTACGGCCTGCGCCCACGCAAGTCGTGGGGACAGAACTTCCTCCACGACCCGACGATCGTCGAGCGCATCGCAGACGCGGTCGGCGGCCCCGTCGTATTCGAGATCGGCGCCGGGCTGGGGGCGCTCACGGAGGCCCTTTGCGCGCGGGGCCATCTCGTGCACGCCATCGAACGCGACCGGGACCTCGTCGCCGTGCTGCGTCGGGAGTTTTCGGGCCGGCCGAACCTGGTGCTGCACGAGGCCGACGCCGTCGCGTTCTCCTACCAACTCGATCCGCCCCCCGACCCGCCCCCCGAGATCGTCGGCAACCTTCCGTAC
>RFGU01000145.1 GCA_003696955.1 Deltaproteobacteria bacterium
CCGTCGTCCTTCATCGTTGCGCGCGCACGACCCCCCTTTCTCCTGCACGCACGACCTTCGGGAAGGATCCCCTTAGAAGACCTGATTCGGGAGGACCTGACGCGGGGGAGTGGCCACGGTTCCCTGGTCGGCCGTCGTCCTTCATCGTTGCGCGCGCACGACCCCCCTTTCTCCTGCACGCACGACCTTCGGGAAGGATCCCCTGCACGCCTCGGGAAGGATCCCCCAACGCGCGCACGACCTTCGGGAAGGATCCCTTCTCGGGAAGGATCCCTCCCCCTCCCCCCTTCGTTTCGGGGCGAAAGCCGGTCAGAACCGCGCAAAGAAGTCCCAGATCGCCGGGCCCGCCCAGGCGGGCCAGCCGTGGCCGCCGAGGTCGGGTTCGTCGTGGGGACAGAACACCACCGGAAAGCCCCGCATGCAGTCCTGGTACTCGACGCACAGGCTCGGGTCGTCGAGGGGCACGGTGGTGTCGCTGCAGCCGTTCTCGCCCACCCAGAAGTCGCGGCTACCCTCGCCCTGGGAGAAGGGCACGGTGGTGTCCGACATGCCGTGGGCGATCCACGCAGCCACCGGCCCCGTGCATCCGAAGTAGGGGCCGCCCCCCGCGACGGCGCCGAGGGCCCGCACGGTCCCGGCCCGCGCACACCCGAGGGTGTTCGACATGAACGCGCCGAAGCTGTGGCCCGTCGAGAAGATCCGCGACTCGTCCACGCAGGCGCGCTCGCGCACGAAGTCGAGCATGGCGTCGAAGAAGGCCACGTCCTCGCCGTTGGTGTCGAGGTTCCAGCCGGTGTCGTTGCCGAAGTCGGGCTGCGGAAGGCCCTGGGGGTAGACGAAGAGGGCCGCTCCGGCCGCGCTCTCCTCCACCTTGTAGTAGAGGCGGGCGAGTTCGGCCGTGGTGCCGCGGGCGTGCCAGGCGAAGACCACGGGCATGGGGGTGTTCGGGTCGTAACCGTCGGGCACGACGAAGAGGAACGTGCGCTCCTTGCCCTCGACGGTGAGGGTCTCGGTGACGGCGCCCGGTTCGAGGGGCGTGCCGCAACCGCCCGCGCCTCCCGTGGTTCCCGCCGATCCGGCCGTTTCGCTCGAACCGGACGAGGAGGTCCCCGAACCCGTCGCCGAGGTATCGGACGCGGTCGTGCCTGAGGATCCGGCCGTCGCCGAGGTGTCGGGCCCCGTCGAAGTGCCGGTCGAACCCGTGCTGGCGTCGTCGTCTCCACCGCACGCGACGAGCAGGCCGAACATGCAGAGGGTGGTGAGGATCCGGGGGCGGCGCGACATCACCGCGAAGCCTAACAGGCCCGAAGTGCTCCGGGCCGGCCGGAAGGGGCCGGCGGATCGGGACGACGCCTCAGGGGGCCGCCGTCGCGACGGCCACGGTCGATGGTCGCCTGCGCCGAGGGCGACACTTGGGCTCGTCGGGCCCGCAGCGCACGCGCACGTGGATGTGTCCGTCGTGGCCCTCCTCGTGACGAACGAGCGCGCGGCCCGAGCCCTTGCCGGCCGGCCACTGCAGGATCGGACGGATCTCCTCGGGCGTGGCCCCCTCCCACAGGGCCGCCTGGAAGACCCGCCGCTGAAGGTGGATGTCGAGGAAGATCACCTCCACCTCGCCGCTCGCGGCGAACTCCCGCAGCAGTTCCCACGTCGCCGACCAGTCGATCTCGTCGGGGTGGGGTTCGGCCTTGCGCGGGACTCCGGGGAGCAAAGGCAGGCGGATGTCCACGTCCCGCCCGGACTGGTGGGACTTGTGGGGCGGAAACCGCCGCCCCCATGGCCGCGAGATCGAGCCGATGAGGATCTCTCCCGCGTAGCCCGTGCGGTGGCGGAACCGGGCGAGGGTCTCCATGAGTACGCGGAGCGTGTGGGACGACCCGTAGGCGATGGCCGGTTCCCGTACGGTGTACCAGGGAGCATCCGGCAGCCGGGCCCCGTGCTCGAGGCGACCGCGGTTCGGTCGGCCCACGCTGCGGGCGCCCTCGGGCACGTCGAAGCGCTCCGGCAACGGCGGGCCGGGAGCGACGCCTACGGTGCGCGGCGGAAAGTCCGGATCGATCCATACCGTCACCACGTCCCCCGGGTCCGCCGACCGGTTGGGCCAGTTGTAGGCCAACAGGTCCCGGTACTCGACGCGGTAACGGGCCGCGATCGTGCCGAAGTCCTCGCCCGGCTGTACCACGTGTTCGATCCGCCGACGCGGCGGCGGGATCCTGCGCGCGTACACTCGGAGCCGCTCCCCCGTCTTGGGGCGTCCGTAGCGCTCCTCCACGCCCTCGTTCCAGGCCTTGAGCTTGGCGATCCGCACGCCGTAGCGCACGGCGATCTGGGACCAACGCTCCCTCGGTCGGACGACGTGCCGGATCCACCGGGGACGGTCGAGAACCTTCGTTTGCGAGGCGGCGGCCGCCACGGCCGGCCCGGAAGCCGCCGCCTCGTCCGCGGCGGGGTCTCCGAGCGCCATGCGGAGCGCGAAGAGGGCGAGCGCCAGCATCCCACCTTCGAGGGTACACCGGCGACGGGGACCGCCGAAACGCAGCGCGCCGACCCTTCCCCCGCGGCTTCGGCGGGAGGGGGTCGGCGCGTCGGGCGGGGCGGACGGGGCTCGAACCCGCGACCTCCGGCGTGACAGGCCGGCGTTATAACCAACTTAACTACCGCCCCTAGGGTGTGGAGTTCGTTGGGAGCGGGAGCATGAAAGAACCGGGGCGCCGTGTCAACCGGGGTCGGGCCCGGTGGGAACCCATGCGAAGTTTGCGCAGTCTCACGGAGGGGGCTCCCCCCGGGGTGGCCGGCAAGGCCGGCCGACGGCACCATGGGCGGGCCCATGACCGATCCCACGAAAGGTCCACGAAGTGCGAACGAAGGGCCTCGGCAGCATCCCATGACGGGCAAGACGGTGGTCGTGACCGGCGGGAACACCGGGGTCGGCTTCCACACGGCCGCCGCGTTGCGGCACATGGGCGCGGACGTCGTCCTGACGGCCCGCGATCCGGCGAAGGGCCAGGCCGCGGTGGCGGAGATCGAGGCCCAGGTACCGGCCGGGACTCCGGGCAGCACGGCCTGGCAGCACCTCGACCTCGCATCGTTCCGATCCATCGAGTCGTTCGCGGAGCGGTTCGCCGACGAGCACGACCGGATCGACGTGCTGGTCAACAACGCAGGGGCCCTGCTCGGCAAGCGGAGCTTCACGGAGGAGGGCTTCGAGGCCACGTTCGGCGTCAACCACCTCGGGCACTTCCTGCTGACCCAGCGGTTGCTGCCGCTGCTTCGGGCGCAGCCTGGATCCCGGATCGTGAACGTGGCATCCGAGGCCCACCGGGCCGCCCGGGGGATCGACTTCGACGACATCCAGCGCGAGCGTTCCTACAAGCCGTTTCGCGTCTACGCCGAGTCGAAGCTCATGAACATCCTGTTCACCCGCGAGCTGGCGCGGCGCCTCGCCGACGTGCCGATCCACGCCTTCGCGGTGCATCCCGGCGTCGTGGCCTCGCGCTTCGCCCAGGACGGCGACGCAGGTGGCCTCATCCCCTGGTTCTATCGCGTGTTCAAGGTGTTCATGCGCACGCCCGAGCAAGGGGCCCGCGGCACGATTTACCTCGCCTCGGCCCCGAGCATCGAAGGTCGCAGCGGTGGTTACTTCGTCGACGAGCACGAGAAGACCCCGAGCCGCTACGCGCGGGACGATGCCCTCGCGCGCAGGCTCTGGGAGGCGTCCGAGGCCTGGGTGGCCGCGCGCCACCCGTAGCGCCGGCGAAACGGGGGCCGGGCGCGCCGTCCGTTGTGGACATGGCCTCCCTCGGCCGGTACCGTAGGAGCGTTCCATGCGCTCGCTGGGCCTCGTCCTCTTGACGGCCGCCATGGCCTCGCTGCTCGCCATGGCGGCGTGCTTCTTCCTCGCCCTGTTCGGGGACGCGTTCGGGCCCGCGGTCGCCGAGCGCCATTGGTCCCGGCTCGCCCTTCCCTTCGGCATGGCGACCCTGTTCTTCTTCGGGATCGGCGGCGCCCTGCTGCGGGAGGCCACCGTGCGCGAGGAGCTCGCGCGGGCCGTCGACCTCATGCGCAACGAGATCGGCCGCGCCCTCGAGGAGGCCGACGACGCCCGTGGCGTGCTCGACCGGGCGATCCCCGTGGTGGACCGCTTCCGGCGCGCGGCAAGCCAGGCGCCGGGGCTCGCCCCCAAGGAGTGGGTGGATCTGGCCGATCTCGTCATCTACGCCGAGGGCAACCCCGCCGAGGCCTGCGGCTACCTGCAGGATCTCTTCGCGGCGCTCGGCAAGGGGACGAAGGGCGCCCGGCCGGACGCGGGGGGTGGCCGGCCGGCCGGCAAGCCGGCGTGACGAACTCGCCGGGGGTTGCGTATGCTCGCGGACATGCCGCCCCGTGGCCTTCGCGCGCTCTCGTTCGTCCTCTCGTCGGCTTCGCTCCTCGCGACGGCCGGATGCTCGCAGCTTCAGCTCGCGAGTGCCGGTCCCACGGCGTGTGCGCCCAAGGAGATCGAGGTCCGCAACGTCGAGCGAAGTTGGAAGGAGGAAAGCTGGGAGGCCGTGTGCAAGGGGGTCACCTATCGGTGCAGCCAGGTGGCGACGGCCTGGGCCGTGGACGTGACGTGTACGGAGGTCGAAGGGCAGGGGCCGGTGCCGGATGCGGCCGAACCCGGAGCGAGCGCCGGCACCGAACCTTCCGAGGACGATGCCCCCGAAACGTCGGAGGCGAAGGACGCATCCGACGACGGGTCGCCCGACACGTCGCCTGCAGACGGTACCGAGCCTCCGGAAAGCGCGGACGAGGACGACGGCGATGCACCGGCCGACGACGCCGACGCATCACCGGCGGGTGAGGACGACGCCGACGCCGAAGGGGCCGAGGAGGACACGCCCGAAGAACGGGTGTGACGATCAGCTCGCCACCCGCAGAAGGCAAAGGGCCATGGCCCCCCGCGGGTCGTACCAGGCGTCGCACAGTTCGAGGCCGGCGCGCGCGCCCATGCCCACGACGTCGCACAGACGGTACTTGTGGCTGTACTCCGTGACGATGGCCTCGCCGGGACGGAAGCGGAACCGCAGGGCGCCGAGCCCGATGGTCGTCGCGCGGCAGGCGACCAGGCTGAGTTCGACCCGACGGTGGACCCGATCGTAGCGGGCCCGGTGGGCGAAGGCCTCGGGGTCCACGTCGGCGTCGAGGTCTCGGGCGAGTCGCTCGAGGAGGTTGCGATTGAACGCGGCGGTCACGCCTTCGTCGTCGTCGTAGGCGCGCTCGAGGGTGCCGGCGTCCTTGTCGAGATCGACCCCGAGGAGCACCGCACCGCCGGGCCCGGCCGTCGTGGCGAACGAGCGCAGAAGTTTCGTCGCTTCCTCCACCTCGAAGTTCCCGAGTGTGGATCCGGGAAAGAAGACGACGGTCGCGCGACTTCGCCCTGGCGGCGGCAGCCGCACCGGCCGGGTGAAGTCGGCCGCGATGGGGACCACGGCGATCTCCGGATGGGCGGCGCGCACGCGGGCGCATGCCGCCTGCAGGAAGGTGGTCGACACGTCGATGGGAACGTAGGCCGAAGGTGACGCGAGGTGGCCGAGGAGCAGGCAA
>RFGU01000146.1 GCA_003696955.1 Deltaproteobacteria bacterium
TCCCCACCCCCGCCGGCCGCGCGGCGGTCGAGGACGACGCCCCCCTGCCCTCCTTGTTCGCCGACGCCCTCGACGACCTCGACGACGAGGAGCGACGGGTGCTCTACCGCGCGGCCCTCAAGATGATCCGCCGCCTGCAACGGCAAGGACGGATCCCCGTCTCGGCGATGTGCGTCACCTGCACCTACTTCCGGCCGAACGTCCACCCGGGCCCGTCGCCCCACCACTGCGCCCTGGTGGACGAGCCCATGGCCGACACGGACCTGCGCCTCGACTGCCCCGATCACGTACCGGCGCCCGCCGACGTCGAGGCGGAGAATTTCGCCCGCTTCCGCCGAGCGCGGGCCGCAGAACCGTGACGCTCCGCGACCTCGCCCACGACGCCCCGTCTTTCGCACACCGGCAACGACCCCCTTCAGTCCGATCAGGAGAAGAAAACGATGACCGACGCAAGGAACATCCCCGGCTACACATACGGAAGCCCCGATCTTCCGCCGTCTCCCGTCTCGCGGGAGACGTTCGAGGATCTCAAGAAGAGCGTCCTCTTCACGGAGGAGGACATCCACCATCTGCGCATGTCGAAGGCCGTGCTCGAGGACCAGGTCGAGGACATCCTCGACGTTTGGTACGGCTTCGTCGGCGCCAATCCGCACCTCCTGCGGTACTTCTCGTCTCCCAAGACGGGCCAGCCGGATTCGCACTACCTCGACGCCGTGCGCAAGCGCTTCGGCCAGTGGATCCTCGACACGGCGCGTGCCGAATACGACGACGCCTGGCGAGCCTATCAGCACGAGATCGGCCTTCGACACCACCGGACCAAGAAGAATCGCACCGACGGTGCGGACGCCGCCCCGTACGTGCCGTTCTGCCATCTCGTCGCACTGCTCTATCCCATCACCCACACCCTGCGTCCGTTCTTGGCCAAGAAGGGTCACGACCCCGAAACCGTGGAGAAGATGCACCAGGCATGGACGAAGTCGGTGCTCCTGCAGGTCATCCTGTGGTCCTACCCCTACGTGAAGGAGGAGGACTTCCAATGAGCGCTAGACCTGCACCGCCCTGGTCCGTGACCGAATGGATCAACACGGACGTTCCCCTCTCCCTCGACGCCCTTCGCGGCAAGGCCATCTTGCTCCACGCCTTCCAGATGCTCTGCCCGGGTTGCATCGCCCACGGCATTCCCCAGGCCCAGAAGGCGATGGAGGTCTTCAAGGGGGCGCCGCTTGCCGTCGTGGGCCTGCACACGGTGTTCGAGCACCACGACGCCATGACGCCGACGGCCTTGCGAGCCTTCGTCCACGAGTACGGGCTGCGCTTTCCCATCGGGATCGACGCCCCCGACCCCTCGGGGGATCCGATTCCCCGGACCATGCGGGCCTACGGCATGCGCGGCACGCCGACCGCGGTGCTCATCGACGCGAGGGGGCGGATCCGCAAGCACCTCTTCGGACGCATCGACGACATGGTGCTGGCCCGCAACCTCGAGGCCCTCGTCATCGAGGCGTCCGTCACGGCGAGGGACGAGATCGCCGAGAAGACGGCCGCCAAGGGGGCCGCATGCGGTGACGACGCCTGCGTGACACGTCCGTGATCCATAACGTCCCGGCGCCCGCCGCCCCACGCGGGGCGGGCGCCGGGGTATGTTGTTGGGGTGCCACGCGGATCGGCCGACCGAAGCCCCCCGAGGATCGCCCTGGTGACCGGCGCCGCGAGCGGCATCGGCCGCGCCACGGTCCTTCGACTCATCGGCCGCGGCGACCGCGTCGTCGCGGCCGACATCGACCGGGCGGGACTCGACGGCCTTGCGAACCACGTCGGACCGGCCGTTGTCGAGCCCGCCCATCTCGACGTCCGAGATGCCCGCGCATGGGACGAGTTGGTGAACCGCATCGTGGCGGACCACGGCCGACTCGACGTGCTGGTCCACGCCGCCGGGATCTTGAGCCCCACCGCCGGCCATCGCCTCGACCCGGAGACCATCGAGCGTCTGGTGGACGTCAACGTCAAGGGCACGATCCACGGCGCCAACGCAGCCGCCCGCGCCATGCTGCCGCGGGGCCGCGGCAACATCGTGGTCGTCGCGTCCATGGCGGCCCTGGTGCCGGTCCCCGGCATTTCCGTCTATAGTGCGACGAAACACGCGGCACGCGCCTATGCCCTCGCGCTCGCCCAGGATCTTCGCCCCCACGGCATCTTCGTGTCCGCCGTCTGTCCGGCCGTCGTCGCCACGCCGATGATGGATCAGCAGATCGACGCCGAAGACGCCGCCCTGACGTTCTCGAGCAGGCGCCCGCTCACCCCCGAGGAGGTGGCCCGGGCCATCGTCGAACGCGCCATCGAGCGAGGTCGACTGGAGGTCGTCGTGCAGGTGCCCGGCAGCGGGCAGGCCCTCGCCGCCAAGCTTGCCAACGGATTTCCGTCGCTCGCGCCGCGCCTCGGCGCCTTCGTGCGCAGGCGTGCCGCTCGGCGCCAAGCCAAGCTGCGGGCCCGGCTGCGCAACGACCCCTCCGATTCGAGCGTCCCATGATCGACCATCTCCTCCACGCCCCCAGCGCCCCCGAAGACCTCGGGGCCCGTCGTTGCACCGCGTTCCAAGGGTCGGCGCGCACCACCAGCGTCGGGCTGGCCCTCGCCGAGATCCGCCGAGAGGCCCTCGTGTTTCGCGACGAGCTGCGCGAACTCGGTACGCCGGATGCCGTCCGCACCCTGCCCCTGGTGTCGCTGCCCTATCCGGCGCGCTTCGGGTTCTTTCGGGCAGCGACGAGCCCGGCCCCCTACCTGGTGATGACCAACCGCATGGTGGTGGTGCGCTATCTAGACTTCACGGGCGAGCGCCGCACGCTGCTGTTCGATCCCACCGACGCCGACCTGGCCGCGAACACGCCGTTCTTTCGCGACCTGGCCCGCAAGACCCCCAAGCTCGTCGAGCGGCTGCTCGTGCGGCGATTCCCCACCGTGGCCGAACATCTCGCCGCCCTCGGGATCGCCCCTGCCGACGTGGATTTCGTCTCGTTCGACCACCTGCACACCCAGGACGTGCGGCGGCTCCTCGGGACGGCCCGCCCCCAGCCCGACATCTCCCCCGACGCCCCCGTCGAACCCCTGCTGCCGCGGGCCCGCCTGCTCGTCCAGCGCGCCGAACTCGAACTCGTCGCCCACATGCATCCCGTGCAGGCCCCGTGGTACCAGCCCGACACCTTCGCGGACCTTCCCGCCGACCGCATCGTCACCCTCGAAGGTGACCTGTTGCTCGGTCCCGGCGTCGCGCTCCTTTCCACCCCGGGTCACTCCTCGGGCAACCACACCCTCGTGGTCTGCACCGACGACGGCATCTGGGCGTTCTCCGAGAACGTCGTCGCGGCCGAGTGCCTGACGCCGCAACACAGCGAGATCCCCGGCCTGCGCAAGCGAGCCGGTGCCATGGGCTGGGAGGTCGTCCTGAACGGCAACACCCTCGAGGCCACCGCGACCCAGTACAACTCGGCCGTCAAGGAGAAGTGCGTGGTCGACCGAAGCCGCCACGACGAGCGCTTCGTCCAGTTCTTCCCCACCTCGCAGCTTACGCCCCACCCCCTCGCACCGGGGCTTGCGCCCACCTTCGCCCATCCCGACATCGACTTCGACGCGGGCCGCAGCGCGTAGGGCCTAGCAGGCGGTGGGCGCCATCTCCTCGGACTGGCCCTCGGCGCGAAACGGGTGCGGGTCGGCGGACGCCTCGAGGCGCCTTCGGGCGCGGGCGATGCTGCGTGACATGGACCGCAGCCGCCGAAGGTCGGCCCGCAACACCCCGTCGCGGGCCAGCTGCCGTCGCACGGCGTCGAGCCGGGCCGCCGCCAACCCCTCGGCGATCCACTCACCGGCCGTCGCGCCCCCGAAGAACGCGACCAAGAGCACCACCACCATCAGCAGGCCGCCGAGCACGAACACCGGCGCGTGGACCCCGACGACCAGCCAGCACATGGTCGCGAACGCCCCGAGCCCGGCTGCCCGACCCGCCCTCGCGCCCCGGCGGACCCACCGGTCACGGGCCTCGGCCCACCGCGCCAAGCTCTTGGTCTCCATCTTCGTCCCGTACCGTACGCAGCGTGGCTGGCCGTCCTGGCCCCGCTCGATCCGCACCCGGACGCTCGCCCGAAACTCGCCGCGCACGATGTCGAGCTGCCAATCGTCCTCGCCCGCGAACCGGGCCTCGAGATCGACCCCGCGACAATCGCCGAAGGCCCGGCGCGCCGCGGCCTCGATGGCCGCCCGAAACGCCTCGGCCTGCCGCTGCCGATGAGGCCCGGTTCCCCGCAGGCGCACGGTCCGCGTCTCCGACGCAAGCGTAGAGCACGGGGCGGGCACGTCCACCTGCTCAAGCTAGCCGCGCCAACCGACCCCCGCAACCGGACCGGCGTGGTCCACCCACGCGTGCCGTGCCCCGAGCCCTGACCTGGCGTTCCCAGCCGGTCAACGGATTTCGCCGCTCGGCGGCGGTGCCTTGCCCTCCGCCGCAGGCGGCGGCCCGGCCCCCTCCGGGAGCTTCGTCCATCGATAGCTCAAGAACGCACGCACCGTGCCCTTGGCCTCGCCGCAGACGACCGTCGCCTCGTAGTGCTCGGTGGAACCGCGCAGGGTGACCCGCCCCGGCCCCGCCTGTGCGTCGTCGGTCTTCGCAAGGGACGGAACGTGGGGTTTGATCGCCTTCTCGGCGAAGGACACGCACGTGTCCACGTTCGCTTCCGCAGGAAGTTCGAGCAGGATCTGGCTGGCGAACCGCCCTTGGGCGTCGGCTTCGGACCGTCCCGTCTTCTTCACCGTCGCACCGGGATAGATGTTCGGGTGGAACCAGGGCGGATCCCGCAAGGCCTGCGACGGTCCGGGTTTGGCCGGCGTTCGCGCCTCGAGTTTGGGCGTCGTGGCAGCCGCAGGGGAATGCGCATCCTCGGCCTTCGCCGGTGCCGGGGTGGATTTGGGGTCGGACTTCGACGGTGCGGACTTCGAGCAGCCGAAGGCGAGGAAACCCAGGAGGACGAAAGGAGCGATCCGGGCGCGAAGCATGGTCGGACGGTACTACGATTCGCCAGCTACGGACATGGGCCGTACCCGGATCACTTGCGAAGATCGCGGACACAGCGGGCCCACAGCGGGGTCGAATCCGGAAGATCCAGATCCATCCATGGCGCATCGGCGCCCGACACGGCCGCCGGCGTGCGCGGGTCGTGCTGACCGACGGCCCCGTCCTTCGCCCAGAATGGCCCCGGACCGCGGAACACGGTGGCGATGGACCGAACCTCCGCCCGGGTCGGCAGTCGAAACCCGGTATGGACCGTCTCCGTGGCCTCGTCCCGGACGGAGAGGGCGGCACATAACGCCTTCGCCTCCCGCCGGTCCACGGCCTCGGCCACGCCGCCGAAGATCTCGAGATCCCCTTCGGTGCGCAGGATCGGCACGGAGACCGCCGCCTCCGGCACCTCGAGGACGACCTCGTCCGGCTGCGGATCGGCCGCGCAGCGAAACCCGATCATCGGATCTTCGGCACGAAACGGCCAGCCTTCGAGTTCCTCGGTCGGCGCCTCGGGGCCTGCCCGCCCTCGTGCGGCATAGTGCTCCCCGACGAGCGTGCCCTTGATGACGAAACGGGCGCGCGTGGCCTCCGTGGCCCTGCAACCGGGCGACGGAGGATCGCCGCACGCCACCCGAAGCTCGAATTCCGCGCGGGCCCGAGCGACGGGACCGTCGGCGCGGCGAAAGTCGCCGGACAGGTAGAAGCGCAAGCGGGCATCCGGATCGTCGTAACGATCCGCCGTCCACTCCCAACCGTTGGTGCCCATGCCGAGGATTCCGAAATAGCTCGTATCTGGACGAAACGCCCCCACCGGAACGAGCCTTCGCGGCACCTCGTCCATGAACTTGGTGCCCCACGGGTACGGGCGGGCGTCGACGCCACGCGCCGCGATCTCGTACTCGTCCGCCGTGGGCAGCCGGCCGCCCGCGTACGCACAGAACGCGGCGGCTTGCTCGTGGGTCACGCACGTCTGGGGCAGACGGCGCGCAACCTCCATCGAGTAGTCGGCGGTGGGATCGGGTGCGCCCTTGGGGCAACGCGCTGGCGTGCACGCACCGCTCTCCACACAGGACGCATAGGCACCGCGTGTGACCTCGTGCAGGTCGATCCAGAACCCGGGGGCCTCCACCGTGCGCGGCGGTTGCCCCGGCCAGCGCACCGCAGGCCGCTCCAGTGCGGGGGCGGCGTCGTACGATCGCGGCGGCATCCCCACCACGTACGTTCCGCGGGGGATCTGCACCTGCTGCCCGTGGGGCAGGTCGCGGGTGCGCAGGTACACGCACGTGCCCTCGGGCGTACGGCCCGTGCCACGGCCGCATTCGGCGGGATCGCCATGTTGCCGCACCGCCCCCTCCTCGGACTCGGTCGCCCGGGTTTCCACGACGGGCGGCAAGGGCTCGGGGCGGTCGAGGTCCGCGTAGCGGTCCGACGTGGGTTGGCATGCGCCCGCGACGAGCACGGCAAGCCACCCGGGTGCACCGCGTTGGAGCGTTCTCGAGGACGTGGGGACGCGCGCGTCGGCCATCGCGCCCCATGGTACGCGGTCCTTCGGCACCCCCGTGCCGTCCGTCGCCGCATGCTTCACAATCAGGCACTATTGTATGTTTCATTACGTATATTGGATGTGTAGATGACGTTCCGGCGCCTGTAACGCCAGGACGCGCCACGGCGTTGTTGCCCCGGAATCATCGCCTCCGGGCGGCGGTTCGCCTGCAAGCTCGGACGCGCCGCACCGTAGGCCCGCCCGAGCCACGAAAACCACGAACCCGATCCCCAAAGGAACCAGCCATGAGCCTGCGAGCCAACATCGACCATCTCGCCCACGCCCCCGGCATCGACGCGGCCCTCGTGATGGCGCCGGGCGCCGAAGCCCTGTTCCGCGGGGCCGAGCGATGGCGCGAGGTCTTGATGGCGGCCGTCGAACTACAGCACATGACGGCGGAGCCTATCGTGCGGTTCCTCACTGGCGGACGCACGATCATGGTGCAATCCGAAGGGCGGGAGACGGCCGCCGTCGTCCTGCCGACGGGTCATCCGGCGGCAAAGTCGGTGCGCCGCATGATCCGTCGGCTCGCCCGCCGCGTTCGCAAGCCCCTTGCGCGTGCCGAACCTGCCACACGTTCCGAGGAGGTCGCGCCGACCACGGACCCGGGGTACCGCTCGGCCTTCCCGGCCCGAAACCCCGAAGGCGACGTTCGCGTAACCCCGGCGAACCCGCGCCCCCTCTACTGACCGCCCGCGAAGTCGTAGTAGGTCGCATCCACGACGTCGGGCAACCGGTGGCGCGGCAGCAGCATCGTGCGCGCCGCCCACAATTCCCCGAACACGCGGTAACGCAAGGCCGTCTCGTCCAAGTAGGCCACCCCCGCCGAACCACCGGTGCCCGTCCGCCGTCCGATGATTCGCTCGACCATGCGGGCGTGACGTTGGCGAAAGACGACGCACGCCTGTTCGAGCGCCACGAGCCCGTCCACGAGTTCCCTGGGCCAAGCCAGCAGGGGTAGCTCGCGGTAGCTCTCGAGGAAGATGACCGCTGCACGGATCCGAACGACGCGCGTCCGCTCCTCCTCGGACACGTCGAGGCCACGTAGATGACGTTCGACCCCGTCGGCCTCGGCGCGGTAGCGACGGGCAAGTCGCTCGGCATCCTCCGCCGTGCGCGCGTCCACCCGTGCCTGGGCCTCGAGGTCGCCCACGTAGGCCCGGTAGGCCTCGATGTAGCCGTCGACGAACGCGCCGAGCCGAGCCTCGGCCTCCGGATGATCGTGGGGCACGCCCCCGATGGGCGTGCGTAGGAGCCACGCCTGCACGGCTTCCTTGAGGGTCGGCCGATCCTCGATGCGCGCGACGACCCGTTCGTAGGCGGGGGATGGTGTGCCGTCGTGGTTGCGAAGTGCATCGAGATAGCTCTTCTCGCCCCCGAGGGGGATCCGTTCCGACGCCTCGAGCCCGAGCAGGACCTCGATCTCGCGCATCTGTGCCGACTGGAAACCGCTGGCGGGCGAGAGCTTGTCGCGGAACGCCAGGTAGTCCCGGGTGGTCAGGGTCTCCATGACCTCGAAGTGATCCGCCACCTTTCGCACGAGCAACTCGGCGCGCCGCACCCGGCGAACGGCATCCGAAAGGGACTGTTCCGGCACGAAGGGCGCGGCGAGGAGATCGCGCACCGCCACCAATTCCCGAATCACCAGCTTGAACCAAAGCTCGTCCACCTGGTGGACGACGATGAAGAGCACCTCCTCGTTGGACAGCTTGGACTCGTCGCCGTCGATCCCCGTCTGCAGCCCCAAGAGCTGTTCGACCTTGATGTAGTCCCAATAGGTGGTCGGTGGCCTTCGGCTCATGGTGCGACGAGCCTTGCACGCGGCCCCGAGCCGCTCAAGCCATGCGCAGCCCCGCTCGGCGTGAAACGTTTGCGCCGAGGATCCCTCACACCGGGCCCAGGACGTCGAGCCATACGACGTCCCGCGGGAGAGGAAGACCCGCCTCGGCGAACTCCTCCACGGCAATCACCGGCACGAATCGGGCCGTGCGGTCGAACAGGGCGAGCGCCACGGCATTGCGCGCGGCCGCCGTGGCGAGGACGACGCACCCGCCGTCCCCGGCCGCCTCCTCGACCTGCGCTCGCAGTCGCCGGACCGCCCCCGTCGCAAGTCGGAGCACGCCGTGCCCGGGTCCGTTCGTGTAACGCGCGAGCAGGTCCGCCTCGAGATCGGGCGTGGCCCGCACGTAGGTCACGGGACCGCGGCGCTCGAGGGACTCCACGAGCGCGGGGACGAAACTCGGGGCGATCCGCAGCCGTACGTGGCGCAGCGATTCGGCCCGGCCGTCCGCCGTGCGCAATCGCGGGTCGAAGGCCACGGCCGCGAACACTTCGGCGGCAGGCGGCAGCGGGACGCGGTCCCGCGACATGGCGCGCAACAACTCGACCCAGTCCGCGACGGTCAGCAGGTTCGTCGCCTCGCGGGCGAGCGCCGGATCCATGCTGCGGACGTCCTCCTGCAGCGCGGCGAAGGTCGTCGCATCGACCAGATGGTCGGCGTGGCGCAACAAGGTGCGATAGACCTGCACGACCACGACGTCCGCCCCAACCTCGTCCATGGACACACGCCCGAGCACGGCGGCGGATGCGACGACCCGTACCTCCGCCTCGCTCGACGCCTCGAGGACCCGGATCGGCGGCATCGGCAATCCGACGTCGGCCTCGATGCGCCCCCGCAGCGCGGCGATGCGCTCGACGAAATCGTCGTCGGACGCCAGGACCGGCGGCACGTACACGCAAACCTCTCGCGGCCTCGGCCGGGGTCGCGAGCGCTCCGACTCGCTTCGGCGGCGGGCCAGCCAAAGGGCCCCGGCCCCGAGGGCGCACGCGGTGGACAAGAAGGCCAGGGTGGGCATCGCCGGGACGAGGGCGAGTCCCACGAGGAACACGGCGGGGACGAGGAGCATGGCCGGATCGATCCACGCGAGGGTGGGCAGGCGCGTGCCGTCCTCTCGATCGATTCGGGCGACGAGGATCCCCGCGGCGACGGAGACGAGCACCGCCGGGATCTGGGCGAGCAGGCCGTCGCCGATGGTCAGGCGACCGTAGAGGTCGAGGCTGTCGGCCCAGGAAAGGCCCCGGCGCACCGTGCCGATCCACAACCCGCCGGCCAGGTTCACCGCCGTGATCACGAGCCCCGCCGTGACGTCGCCCCGCACGAACCGGATGGCGCCGTCCATGGCGCCGTGGAACCGCGAGCGCTCCATGAGCGCCGCCCTTCGCCCTGCCGCCTCCCGCGGCGAGATGGCTCCGGCCCGCAGGTCGGCGTCGATGGCCGCTTGGTGCCCGGGCAGGGCGTCGAGGGCGAAACGGGCCCCCACCTCGGCCACGCGCTCGGCCCCCCTGGCCACCACCAGGTACTGGATGAGGGTGATGATGGCGAAGATCACGGCCCCCACGACGAAGTCGCCGCGCACCACGAACCCGGCGAACGCGTCGATGACCCGCCCGGCATCGGCCTGGCTCAGGATGAGCCGGGTCGTCGAGACGTTGAGCGCCAGCCGAAACAGGGTCAGCCCGAGCAACAACGACGGGAAGACGAGCAGGTCGGTCGTCCGATCCACGCGCAGGCTCGCGACCACCAAGAGGACGCTGCCCGCCAGGCTCGTGGAAAGCAGCAGGTCCACGACCCGGGTCGGTAGAGGCACGAGCACGCAGGCGAGCAACGCGACCACCACGAGCGCGGGCCAAAGCCCCGGAACGGCCCGCACCAGCCAGATGCCCCCGGCCCGGAACACGGCTCCCCGCGGGATCGTCGTGCGCACGCAGCGAGCCTAGGCAAGCGACCGCGGGCGGACCAAGAAAGCCGCCACGGCGGCCACCGGTCCGGCTTCCGCCTCCTCCGTGAGGGATCTCAACGGAAAAAACCGCAACTCCCTTGGGCTGGGACGGATCCATCGGCCACCGTGCGGCGACTACCGGGCCGCGCGGGCATCCCCGCACCGCTGAACATCCGTTCGCTGCGGACCAGCCGCTGCAACCGACCTTCCATCGCCTGCCATGGTTTCCCACCCCATCCGTCAAGCCCTCGTCCTCGCCCACGCCCGTGTGGATGGCGTCCCCGCGGCCGCGTTGCGCACCGGGGGGATCCCCCATCTCGTACGCGTGCTGCTGACCCTCAAACGCCGCGACGTACGGCGTGTGTGGGTCGTCGCGGCCGGGCCCGACGATCGGGCGCGCCTCGAGGCCATGCTGGCCGACGACCCGCGGCTCGACGCCCTCGAGATCCGGTTCGTCGAGGCGCCCGCCGATGCGAACCGTGCGGACGCCCTTGCCGCCGCGAACGGCCGCCTTCGGGGCGATTTCTTCCTGGTGGAGGCCGACCGGGTGTTCGCGCTGACCGTGCTGGACGACCTGCTCGTCGCGCCCCTCGACGGCGTCACCTTGGCCGTGGCGACGGGCGACCACCCGCGGGTGGACGGACCGAACCTGCCCTGGTCCGTACGCGACGGCAAGATCCACCCTGGGCGGCGGCCCGCCGAGCGGACCCCGGTCCCCCCGGCGCGCTACGCCGGGCTCGCGACATGCGACGACACCTTCCTCGAGGTCGTGGCCGAGATGCGCGACGCGACGGACCCGTTCTCGGCCGCCGTCGAGCACCTGGCGAAGCTGGGCTGCGCCCGGGCCATCGTCGCGGGGCCCCGGGCATTCTCGATCCGGCTGGAGACGAAGGCCGATCTGCGCCGTGCCGAAGACGCCCTGCTCGACTCCCTGCGCAAGCCGGACGTCGACGGGCCCATCGCCCGCACGATCAATCGCAACGTCAGCCTGGCGCTGACCCGACGGCTCATGCACCTTCCGGTGCCGCCCAACGCGGTGACCGTGTTCAACCTGTTCATCGCCCTCGCGGCCGGCGCCACGGCCGCCTTCGCCACGCCCGCAACGCCGTGGCTGTTGGGCGTCGGTGCCGTGCTCTGGCAGGTGGCCTCGATGCTCGACGGCACCGACGGAGAACTCGCTCGCCTCAAGTTCCAGACGAGCAAGGCGGGCGAATGGCTCGACACCGTCGTCGACGACCTCGGTCGGGTGGCGTTCTTCCTCGGCGTCGGGCACGGAACCGCTACGGTCTTCCAGGCGCCGCTCTACTGGAACTTGATGCTGGTCACGGTGGCGATCCAGATCGCGTTGAACGTCGCCGCCTATCGCAAGCTCCTCGAGATGGGCGCCGGCTCCCACTTGGCCCTGGCCTGGACCGAGGACCGCGAGGACGGCGGGCCGAAGGGGCCCATCGCCCGGTTCTTCGCCCGCATCGAGTTCATGGCGCGGCGCGACTACTACATCTTCATGTTCATGGTGGTCACCCTGCTCGGGTTCGTGAAGGTGGCCATCGTCTGCACCTTCCTGACGACCCTCATCGTACTCGGCCACGACGTCCTGCGTCCGCGCAAGCCGCGGGAGGCGCGGGTGCTCCAGCCCATCCTCCTGCGCGACGAATAGCCCCAGCGGCAGCGCGTCAACCGGCCACGGGCGGCACGGCGATGATGGATAGGCCGGCGCCGCCCGGATACCCGTAGGAGACCGCTTCGTCGTAACCGACGACCCGGATGCCGCAGCCCCCATCGCACGCGATGCGGTGGGCTCCCGGCGCCACGGGAAGATGGGCGTAGAAGTACGTGCGCTCGAATGCGACGCCGGCTTCGGCGAAGGTCGTCGTCACCGCGGCGCCGTCGAGTTCGACGCCCGCC
Organism: Deltaproteobacteria bacterium; assembly: GCA_003696955.1. Lineage (GTDB taxonomy): Bacteria > Myxococcota_A > Polyangia > Nannocystales > Nannocystaceae > J032. The sequence continues at coordinate 12,275 of RFGU01000146.1, forward strand.
GGATCGGCCGTCACCACCGTGACGTAGTTGCCGCCACCGTAGCCGTCCGGAACGGCGAACACGTACTTGCGCTCGAATTGGGCCACGGGGGGCACCACGATCATCGCGGGATCGCCGTAGCCTTGCCCGTTGCCCGGAAGCGCCCCCTGGCTTTCGAGGAACTGGGCCACGAAGATGGGCTTTTCGGGATCGTCGCTGCGCAGGACGACGGGTTCTTCGAGCTGCACGGTCTCGACCGTGAAGCCGTCGAGAGCGTCCGGTGCCCCCTCGGGCCGTTTGGGGCAATAGCCGAGGTCGGTGTCGTCGTAGGCCGCCGTGATCCGCAACACGTACGGATCGTCCCCGTCGCCGCCGGCCGCAGGGGGCGGTACGACGACGTAGGTGGTCCCCCACACGTCGATGGGCGGGATCGCGTGTTCGATGTGGTCGGCGCAGCAGACGTTGGCGGCCACGGGCTCGGCCGTCGCGACGTTGCCGGCGAAGACCGCCACGGGGCGGTCGGACGAGATCCGACTGCCGGAAAGATTGCCGTCCCCGGCCGTCACGTCGGCGAGGACCGTCAGGACACGTCCGCGTGCGAGGGACACGTCCTCGACGGGCCCGGCGAGCACCGGCACCGACGGCTCGACGGTGACGTGCGTACCGTCTTCGACCGCGACCACGGAGACGAAGGCTCCCACCGGGTCGGGCATGGGATCTTCGGCCCCCATGGACAGCCAGATCCCGTCCCCCGCCAGCACGGCGTGCTCCTTGCCGAGCACGTGCTCCGGAAAGAGCAGGGAGGCATCGTTGGAGTAGACGGGATTGGTGTTGTCGAGGGGGTTGAACTGGTAGGCGGTGACGGGTACGTCGCTTTCGATGCGAAACGCCGTCCCGTCGGCCCCCGGCACCTGGCCCGACACGTCGCCGCCGTCGAGCACGAAGGTCACGGTGTCGTCCACGTCCACGGTCGCCGCATCGATGGGCGTGGTGCCGTCTCCGACGTAGACGGCCACGCCCGCCGCCGTCAGCGACGAGGTGTTCGCCACGACCACGGCGAACGGTTGTTCCGCCGCCGGAGGCGACTTGTCCGTGCCGTTCCAGTCGTTGGGCAGGTCGACGGCCCAGAAGACGCACCCCAGGTTGCTCCGGGCCGCGTCGAGTTCCTCGCACGAGACGGGCAGGTCCACGCCGCCCGTGCCCCCCACGTCGAACTTCGGCAGGCCCGAGGAACCGCCGCTGCCGGCGCCGCCGGGCATGCACGCCGGATCGCCTCCGCCCCCGCCCGTAGCGCCGCCCGCCGAGAGTCCCGAAGGCGGCCCGGTGCCGCCGGTCATCCCGATGGGGGGAGGCGGCGCCCCGCCGTCGTCCGATCCGCACGCGCCCAGGAGCAGGGCCACGGCGACGGAGAGCCCGACGGATGGCGCCGAGCGCGTCACGGCGCCTTGGCGTCCTCCTCGCCGTCCTCGGTCGAGGGATCCGGCTCGGGCAAGGGTGCCTCGATCTCGGACACGACGCGGCGCAAAAGACCTTCGATGAGCAGCGCGCGCTCGCCCTCGTCGTACCGACCGTCCTGGTACTTGTCCTGGATGTCCTCGAACTTCTCGCGGGCATCACGAATGATGCGCTTGTAGGGTCCTACGCGCGCGAAGACTTCCTTTTGATTGGACCAAAGGAAGGACACGAGGGTCGCGGCCGTAAAACCCGTCAGGATGATCCCCAAGGGCCCGCCGAGGAGCCACTTGACGGCCATGCGCAGGGCGACGACGCCGGCCGCCCCCATGGCAAGCTCCTTGACCCCGCTCTTGCGCACGCGCCCCCATGCCATGGGCAGGAGTTCCCCCGACGCGATGAGCAGGGCCACGAACTCGGCTCGCTTGGCGCCACCTTCGTAGACGTCCTTGACGACCTGTTGCATGAAGCCGTCGAACGTCTCGTAGGTCTGCGGAGGATAGGCGGTATCGGCGCGGCGCTCGGCCATGGTGCGAAGATAGCAGCCTTCGACCGCTTCGCCCGCGCTCCTGCGCGCCCCGGGGTACCCCGGCTCGGGCGATCGGGACGGGCCCCGTGGCCCGCGCAAGGCGGAGCTGGACCGGCGCCCGTGATTTGACAGGGGGCAGGCGCAAACCCACGATGCTGCCGTGCATCGCCGCGCCGAGTCGGACCGTGCCCGACGCGCAACCGCGGGGGCCCGCTCGGCCCTCCTGCTCGCCGCCCTCGCCGTGCTCGGTTGCACGAAGGCGTCGCGGACCGAGCGGAGCCGGACCGAGGCGCCGGAAGGTGCCGCGGTCATTCCGGGGAAGACACGGCTCGACCGCCGGGCCGCGCAGCGGATCCTGGCGGGCCTCCTGCCGCCGGCCGAGGCGAGGGAGGATGCCGAGCCTGCACCGTCCCGTCCGCCGCCGACCCCTGCCCGCAGCCTCGAGGAGGCGCGCAGCTTCTTCCTGTCCGGCCGCAACGAAGGCGCCCTCGCCTTCCTCGAGCCCTACCTCGCCCGGCATCCGAAGGACGTGGCGGCGCGGCGCCTGTTGGCCCGGGCACTTGCGACGGCCGGCCGCATCGAGGCGGCCGAGCGCGTCCTGCTGGCCGAAGGGGGCGACGGGGACGAGCTGCGCCTGCGCATGGCGGCGGTCCTGGCCGCGTCCCGGGGGGACTTTCCCGAGGCCGAGCGCAGGCTCGACCGCGCGATCCAAGTGGCACCCCCGGGGCTTGCCGCCCGGGGCGAGAAGATCCGGATCGCAACCTTGCTCGGCGTGCAGGACGACCCGGCCGTGCGCGCCGAGATGGATGCCCTGTACGACGCCTACGAAGCGGGGAGGGTTCGTACCGCCGACGAGCTGTTGGCCGTAGCGTTCGCCGCGCTCGCGCGGGGCACCACCGGGGCCTACCAGGACGCCAACGCCGTGCTCGGCGAAGCGGAGGCACTCGCGCCCCCCGCCGAGGGAAGCTGGATCGGCGAGCGGATCGCCCTCGTCCGTGCCGGCATGTTCCTCGAGAAGTACGCGGCGGACGAGGCCGCCGAGACCTTGGCCCTGGTGCTCCGGCGCAATCCGTGGCACCCGGACGCCCTCGGCCTACAGGCCGAGGTGGCCCTTTCCGCCATGGACTTCCGAGGCGCGGCCCGCACGGCCGAACGCGCCCTCGCCACCGATCCCGGCCATCCCGACGCCCTTTCCGTCGTGGCACGGATCCGCCTGGCCGAAGGCGCCCGCGACGAGGCCCTCGCCATCGCCGAGGACCGCATCCTGCGACGCAACCCCCGCCACGACGCCGGCAACGCCATCGTCGAAGCGGTCAGGATCTTTCGGCGGGGCATACCGTCGGAGGGGCGCCACGGTGAGCCCCGCAAGTGGCGGACGCCGTCGGGCCCGCCCAACTTCCAGCGACTGCTGGCCGACCTGCTCGTCTTCATGCACCTCTATCCCGAGGCGAACCTCGTCCTCGCCGAGGCCACGCGACGCTACCCGAAGGACCCGGCCTTGCTCGGCGCCTTCGCGGCCAGCCGGCTGCGCTTCGGCGACGACGAGACCGCCCGCAAGCTGCTCGAACGCGCCTTCCGCCGCGACCGCTTCAACCGCCGCACCGACAACATCCTGCGGCTGTACGAGGAGCAGATCGACCGCCGCTACACCATGACCGAGCGCGACGACATCGAGGTGCGATTGCCCAAGGAGGACGCCGAATTCGTCGAACCTCACCTGCGCAGCGTGATCGCGCAGGCACGCGCGGATCTCGACCGGGCGTACGGTCCCGTCCGGGGCCCGATCCGCTTCGAGTTCTTCGACAGCCACGAGGCCTTCTCCGTGCGCACCGTCGGCGTGCCGAGTCTCGGAGCCGCCGCGGTCTGTTTCGGACACGTCATCACGGCCATCGGCCCCTACCTGGGCACCCACGACGTGGACGCGGTCGTCTTCCACGAGATGGCCCACGTCTACGCCATCCGCGAGAGCGAGGGACGGGTGCCACGCTGGGTGACCGAAGGCCTCGCCGAGTGGGAGGCCGCCCGCTACGAGCCCGCGAGCACCCGCTACAGCGTGGACGTCCTCGCCGCGGCGGAGGACGCCGGCACCCTTCCGGGCCTCGCCGACCTCGAATCCGCCTTCATTCGGGCCCGCAACGCTCGCGACATGGAGGTGGCCTACGCCACGAGCGCCCACGCCATGCGCTACCTGGTGGAGCGTTTCGGCCGAGAAAGGATCTTGCGACTGCTGCGGGCCTTCCGCGACGGCCGGGAGATCGGCCCCGCCGTCGAAGCGGGGCTCGGTGTCCCCCTCGAGGACCTCGACCGCGATTTTCGCGCCCACATGAAGGCGAACCTCGCCCGGTGGGCCCGCGGCTTCCGGCCGCGCGCCGACGGGGATCGCCCGGCCGATCGCACGTTTCGCAAGGCCGTGGTCGCGCTCTCCGCGGGCGATGTGGCCACGGCGCGTACGCTCCTCTCCGAACTCGTGGACGGGGACCACGACGGGTACGCCCCGCGCATGATCCTCGCACGCCTCGCCTATCACGAAGGTCGTCTCGCCGCCGCCACGACCCATGCCCGCAAGGCCGCGACGTTTCGGCCCAAGGACATCGCGCCCCACGTGCTCTTGGCACGGATCGCGGCGGACCTCGGCGATCTTTCGGCCGAGCGGGAGGCCCTCGTCGCCGTGTTCGAACTCGAGGCGAACGCCTTCGATCCGGCGGCGCGCCTTTTGGTGGTGGCCGAGGCCCAAGGCGACGCCGCCTTGCGGGACCGTGCAGCCGCGCGGGCGCGGGCGATCGCCCCGCTCCATCCGGCGACCCTGGCCGGGCTGGCCCTCTCCGCCCTCGACGCAGGGCGCCGGGACGAAGCCGTACGCCTCGTCGACCGGGCGGCTGCCACCGACGCCCTCGATCGGGGGCCACCGGACACCCTCGCCCTCCTGGCGCGGGCGGCCCATCGCCTCGGGCGGGACGAGCAGGCCCGCACGTGGGCTGCGACGGTCCGAAGCTCCGGCCATAGCAACCGGGCGGTCCGCCTATTGCTCGAAGGCATCGGGGACGGCGGCGACCCCTCCGCGAGCGCCCCGCCCCTTCAGCCCATGCACTCGCCGAAGACGACCTTGTCGAGGCTCACGTCGGGCGCCTCGCACGAGGCGTCGAGTTCGGCCTGGGTCTGGTAGACGCACGAGGGCTGTCCCTCGATGTAGATGTCGCCGCACCCGCCTTGGCCATAGGGCTTGTCCGGGTCGCACACGACGCACAGGGGGTTGCCCTCGTTCGTGCGATCGCAGACGAAGCGGTTGTCGCAGAAGAAGGAGCGGCAGAACTGGTCCCGCACGTCCTGGCCCACCAGGTCGGACGTCGGAGGTACGGCCGGCGGCGTGGACGGATCGTCGTCGTCGCACACCCCGAACGCGTTCTCGGAAAGGCCCTCCTTGCACGGCCCCGGGCAACCCTGGCTCCCGGCGAGCATGGGATCGGTGCTGCACGCCGTGAACTTGTAGCGGTCGGCCTTGGCGTACTCGTCGAACGCGACGGCGAACGGGTGGCCCGCATCCGGCAGACCGTAGGCCGCCTCGTTGCAGCTGATGTTCGAGCGGAAGCCCGCCTCGCACACACCCTCGAAGTCCAGGTCCTCGCGGATGCATCGGGCCTCGTACCGGCCGTCCTCGGGCGTCGGGCAGTCGTCGACGTTGTCGCACGTCTCGACGTCGTCGCGCGGGGCCAAGATGGCGGTGCAGCCGAGACCGAGGCCGAGGCCGAGGAGAACCGGAGCGAAGAGGGCGCGAGGGGCGTACATGGCAGGGACGTTCCGAAAGGGCCCATGGGCGCGGCGACGGGCCGCGTTCAGGGTGCCCCGGAGGGTACGGGGGCCGATGGCGGATCGCAAGACGGCAGGAGCAGCCGAAAGACGCTGCCGTCGGGCCCGGTTCGTGCCAGCACCGCGTTGCCACCGTGATCCCGCGCGATCTGTCGCACGATGGGCAGACCGAGGCCGGTGCCCCGGGCCTTGGTGGTGAAGAAGGCCTCGAAGATGCGCTCCGGGTCCGCGTCGACGCCCGGGCCGTTGTCCTCCACGTCGACGGCGACGTGCCTTGGGTCGGGCCGGTGCAGCCGGACGTGGATGCGAGGCGAGCGCTCGCCCACGTCCGTGGCGAGCACGGCCTCCTGGGCGTTCCGCAAGAGGTTGAGGACGGCCTGGCGAATCTGATCGCGGTCGGCCTCGACCCACATCGCCGTCGAGGGCCGTACGAACTCCACGTCCACGCCGGCCATCCCGAGTTCCCCGCCGAAGAACTCGAGGAGGTCGGCGACGACGCCCACGAGATCGACGCGACGCAGGTCGGGTTTCGGCCGGCGTGCGAAGCCGAGGTACTCCTCGGTGACGGCGCTGAGCCGATCCACCTCGGCCGTCACCTTGCCGAGCAACCGGCGCCCTTCGTCGGCTTCCGCGGGCAGCTCGTCTTCGAGCAGCTCGACGTGGAGCGCCAGGCTCGAGAGGGGATTGCGGATCTCATGGGTGATCTGGGCCGCCATGCGCCCCATGGCCGCGAGGCGTTCGCCCTCGATCAGACGCCGCTCCCGCTCGGCGAGGGCCTCGGCCATGGTGTGGAACTCCCGGGCCAGGGTCTTCACTTCGTCGTCGCGCCCGCGGGTGGCCCAGGCATCGCCCCCTTCCGGCCAGTGGCCGCGGCTGAGTTCCCGTACATGCTCGGTGAGCCTACGCAACGGACGGAGCGTGACCATCACGCCGACCACCGCGAAGACCGCGAGCGCCGCCATGACCCCGCCGAGCCCCACCGCGATGTGCTCGGTCCGCCGACGCGCGGCCTCGACGTCCCCGCGCAGGGCGGCGATGGCATGCCGGCTCCGCTCGGCCAGGTTCTGGAAGGCGCGCTCGATCTGGGCTTGGCCCCGCACGTCGGCGAGGACCTGTTCGGGGGACTGCCCGGTGGGCGCCACCATGGCCTCGAGGTCCGCGAGCATGCGGTCGATCTCGGCCAGATCCCGCAGCGCCCTGTCGTCTCCCGCCACCGCCTTGGATCCGAGCGCCCCCGCGATCGGCTCCCGTGCCGCGCGCACGGCCCGCGCCCGCTCGGCCAGGGCCACCTGGAACGTGCGGCGCTGCGACGAGGTCCACGCGGGGGGCACGTCCGCGTCCTGGTAGGCCGCCACCTGTTGCCCGATCCGCATGGCCTGCAGGTGCGCCGACGCCAGGGCGTGATCGAAGGCCACGTAGACGTCGGTCAACAGTTCGAATCTCCGCTGCACCTCGCGCACCTGGTGCAGCAGGACGAGGGTCGAGGCCAGGGCCGCCACGAGCACCAGGGCCACGAGGGCCGTCACGCGCCCGGCAAGGCCGTGGCGCCAGGAGAACCGTGCGGGGCCGGCCGTCTGGTCCCGGTCCGTCACCATGGACGAGGGGGAGCGTAGGGGGCCGAGCGCCCTCGCGCCACGAGGGACCGCGCGCCGCGGGCGGGGCGGCACCGATCCGAGGGGCCCGATCCCGGACGGGCCCGGACCGGACGGCGCGCCCCATGGTCGGTCGGACGGTCGGCGGCGGCCCTTCGAACGCCGTCGTCGAGGCGCGGCGCACCCACGATGCGTCTCGAAGCGTGTAGAATCCCCCCGTGATCGGATCCGGAACGCCCCGAGTCCAGCGAATCGCAGCCGCGTGTGTGGCAGGCGCCGTCTTCCTCGGCACGCCCATGCCGGTATCGGCCCGAAACGCCGTTTCGAACGCTGCCAACCTCGCGCCGCGGGCCGCCGCGCCCACCATCGTGCTCACCTTCGAGGGTCCGCAGGAACTCGCCGGCCCGCTTACGGGCAGCACGCACCGAGCCCTGACCGAGCGTGGCCTCGCCCAAGCCGATCAGGCGGACCTGCCCTTGGTCGAGTTTCGCATGACCATGGGATGCGAGGGCAACGTGCCGACCTGCCTCGCAGAAGGCGGCAAGACCCTCGGAGCGAACTCCCTCGTCTACGGATCGGTCGCCGTCGAAGGTGAGACCGCCGAGGTGAGCGTCGTCCTGCTCGACGTCGGGTCCGCCCAGGTCGCCGGCGAGGTCCGCGAAGAGGTCCCGGTCTCGGAGTTGCAGGGGAGCACGGACGCCGTCGCCGAACGCCTCGTGGCCCAGCTCCTCGGCGAGGCGCCCCCGCCGCCGCCCGTCGCAGAGGCCCCGCAGGCACCGGCCGACACCGAGCCCGCGCCGGCGTCGTCGCGACTCGTGTGGGGGCGCTACCAGCCGGTACCGGCGTGGAAGTGGGCGTTCCTCGGAACGAGCGCCGCACTGCTCGCGGGTTCGGTCGCCACGGCGGCCGCGACCACCGCCATCATCGCCCCCAAGGGCCCCTTGCGCGACGACCTCCTGCAGGCCGCCGAGGACAGCCTGAACGACTCCAAGTCCTCCAATGACATCGATCCCAACATGGACGGCGATCTGTGCGAGGCCGCACGGGCCGAGCCGCCCGGAGAACCCGGTAAGGTCACCAACGCCGAAGTGACGAAGATCTGCAACCGGGGCGACGCCCTTGCCAAGGTGGCCACCGCCACGTGGATCACGACGGGGATCTTCGCTGCGACGACGATCGCCGCGACGACACTCCTGTTCGTCCGCAAGGCCCCCGCCGAAGGTGCCCGGGCGTTTCGCTTCGGCGGGGCCGCAGGCCCCGAAGGTGGCTTCGTCACCGCGTCGTTTCGGTTCTGACGCCTCGTCGGGGCCGCCCCCGGTACGGGCGCGAGCGATCCCCTCCGCGGCTCCACGACGACGCGCCGAGACCGGGCATCCTCGTGCGGCCGCGCCGGGTACAGGCTCGGCCGTCCTCAACCAGGGGGCACGAAGTCGTCGCAGGCCTGGTCGATGATGCCGACGGCGCTCTCGAGGAACGGCCCGTAGTCGGCCTCGCACACCGAGGCGCGGGAGGACTGGGGAAACCCGGCCACGAACGACGCCAGGGTGGGAGCGGGCACCGCCTCTTGCCCGCAGACGGGATTGGGCAGGTCGCCGTCGGGAACGATCCCCAGGACGACGACGGCCTTCGGGTCGCCGTTCTTGGCGGCCACGATGGCATCGACGTAGGTCTGCACCGGGTCCGGAGAGCCGGCGTCCTCTTCGTCCGTGATGATCGTGACGACCAAGATGGCGTCTTCGCGCAAGAAGCCCTCGTTGCACTCGCCGGGGCCGGTGCGCTCCGGGGAGACCGCCGTCGCCGCGGCGGCCATGGGGCGTTCGGTGTCCGCCCCGTCGATCCCCACCTTGGCGATGCACGCGAAGCTCTCCTCGAGGTCGGCCACCGTCGCGTCGAGGTAGCGCTTGCCCGCGGGCACCGGACACGGGGCGTTCTCGGTCCCCTCACCGTAGGGCGCGACGATGCCGCCGCCGAGGACGATGTCGCACAGCTCCGTCGCCGGCGGCGGATCGCAGGGGAACGACTCCGCCCCCGGACAGCTCCCGAGGGTCTGGCACGCATTCTCGCAGTACGCACCGTTCCACTGGGCGTCGGTGTCCACCACCATCACGTGCCAGTCGTCGGCCTGGACGGCCCCCCGCATGGCGTCCACGAAGCCCGGAAAGCTCGCCACCAGGTTCTGCTGGTTGTCGAACATGGACTCGGAGCTGTCGATGACGAACAGGAAGTCGATCTTGTTGCATCCCGTGGCGACGCCCATGTCCGGGTTGCCGACGTCGAATTTGGGGCCGGAGTCCCCGGCGCCGGAGTCGGTCCCCGCCGTCGCCGACGTCGTGCCGGTGCCGTCCGTTCCCCCGATGCCGCCGGTGCCCGAGATCCCACCGGTGTCGCCCCCGGTCTCCATGGCCCGGCCCCCGCAACCGCCGACGGCGAGAGCCGCCGCAGCGACCCACCGGCGACGCCGACGCCCGAACGCCAGGAGGGGAAGGCCGAGCCATCCCCACGGCGCCCCTCCGCCCTCGGCCCTGCAACCGCAGCCGTCGACGGTCTCGCCGGCGCCCGCCGAGTCGGTGCCGCCATCGGTCTCCCCCGACGTTCCGCCGGACGTTCCGGCCGAGCCGTCGCCGGCGCTGGCCGATGCGCTCGCCCCCCCCGTGTCACCACCGGTGCCGCCGCCCGAGCCCGACGTCGTCGCCGGTCCCGAATCCCCGCCGGTGCCGCCGCCGGACGTCCCGCCGCCCGAAGTCGACCCTCCCGAGCCGGCCCCCTCGCATCCGCCCGGATCGTAGGACACGGTCACGTCCGCCGTGTCCTTGGAAAACGGGTTCATCCCCACGCGGTACTCGAGCAGCGCCGAGAACACGTAGTCGCCCGGACCGGCCAGATCGAAGGTGGCCGAGAGGTCTCCCGCCTCGTCGGGCCCGATGTTGCCCACGTCCCACACCACCTCGCCGCCCTGGAGCGTCCCACCGGCCGTGGCCGCAACGAAGCCCGCGCCCATGGGCACGGCAAGGCGCACCCGGCCGTCGAGGGCGGTGGCGTGGGACGTGTTGACGTACGTCACGTCCACTTCCACGCTCGGCGAATCCACGCACGAAGGAGCCCCTTGCGCGAACCCGAGGACGGGCAGGCCGTCCAAGGTGGCGCACGGCGCTTCGAAGAGGCTGTTCAAGAAGAGCCGCGCCCCTTGAGCGTCCGGGTTGGCCGAAAGGGGCACCTGCACGCTGTACTCGTGCCCGCCGAGGTAGCTGACCTTGCCGAAGGCGCCGCACTCCGGCTCGTCGGGCGGGCAGGCACCGTCGAGGTAGCCGGTCATCCACACGTCGCCCTGGCCTTCGGGCGTGCCCGCTTCGGTGATCATGGTGACGCCGCCGGCCTTGTAGGCGTCACCCGGAGGCAGGGAGTACGCGGGTTCCGAGCCGCCGACGGTCTGGAACGGGCCGTGGATCTGGGCGTAGGGGGAGTCTTGGTGGTGGAAGTCCACCTGGTCGGGCCGGTCGGCGATGAGGAAGCCGTTCGGGGTGAGGAAGAAGCCGTGGGGATCGAGGTTCTCGAAGGCGTTGACGGCCTGGCACTCGGCGAAGAAGTGCACCGGGTTGTTCAGGTACGCCCGGACCTCGGCGACGACCTCCGGGTTCTGCTCGGCGTCCTTGACGCCCCAGTGCATGCTCATGAGCTGGCAGTAGACGGGATCGCCGTCTTCGTCGAAGAGCATCCCGTCGGTGTGGTTCGTGTCCGTCGGGCCCGCGAGTTCGTCCGGGTCGAGCATGTCGGGGCTCGTATCGGGCCACGTGGCATCGAGGACCGAGTCGGGAATGTTCGCCGCCTGCATGTACTTGCGGGCGATCTTCTGGTTGCCGTCGGCCACCATGGCGATGGTGGGGGCCACCACTAGATAGCGTGCGATCTCGGCCTCGAACGGCTCGGTGGCCCGATGCACGACGACGCTCGGGTGGGTGGCGAGATAGTCCATCACGATGGGCATGGCCGCGTCGGCGTCGGCGGCATCCACGATCCAGGGACCGCCGCGATAGCCGTACGCCACGATCGGATCGTTGGTGATCACGTCCTCGGCCGTGGCGGTGAAGTCCACGTCGTCCTTGTTCTTGCCGCTCGCGATGGCCCACCGTACCGGCACGCCGTTACGCAGGAGTTCGTACACGAGGCCGTAGGCCAGGAAGATCCCCATGTCCTGGTAGGTCGTGTCCATGGGGACGATGAGGGCGCCATCCTCGAAGGGATCGGCGGACGCCGGTCGGGCACAAAGGAGCGATGCCACGAGGGCCGTGGGAACGACGAGGTGGGGGCGCATCACCCCAAACGGACACCAATCGCGTGGCGTTTTCCGACGCTCGGGCGTAAACGCGCCCGACGTGTCGCCATCGTGTAGGCACCTGTGATACGCGTCGGTACATGGCCACGACGCGCGCTCCGATCCTCGCTCGCCTCGCCTGCCTCGCGATCCCGTGGGTCGGCGGCGGATGTGGCGAAGGCGACAGCGCGTCGACCGAGACTGGATCCACGGCAGGGACGTCGGACGCGACGGAAGGGAGCACGGCGTCCCCTACCGGAACCGCGGGCTCCGCGTCGTCGGGTTCGACCGCGGCGACCTCCACCACCGGCGCCACGAGCCAGACGACGTCGGCCACCGGCACCACGGGGGAGCCGACGGATCCACCCGAGGTGCTTCTGCCGCGGGTCGGGCTCGTCCCGGCGGAGGTCGGTGTCGTGGTCAACGATGCGGATCCCTCGTCCCAGGCCGTCGCCGACGCCTTCGTCGCCGCGCGGGGCATCCCGGCCGAGAACGTGGTGCACGTTTCCCTTCCGGTCCAAGCCGTGGCCGATCCGGCGGACTTCGCCGCCGCCAAGGCGGAGACCGACGCCCTGCCCGACACGGTGCAGGCGCTCGTGCTGGCGTGGACGCAACCGTACCGTGCGGGCTGCCAGTCCATCGCCAGCGCCTTCGCCCTCGGCTACGACGAGGCGTACTGCGGCGGCATGAACGGCTGCGGCACGACGCCGGCCTCGCCGTATTTCGATCACCCGACCACGCGACCATGGACGGATCTGGGGATCCGTCCCACCATGATGCTCGCGGGAGTCTCCACGGACGCGGTCCTGGCCACGATCGATCGCGGCGTGGCCGCGGACGGGACGGCCCCGCCCGGTGATGGCTACCTGGTCCGCACCACCGATGCGGCCCGCAGCGTGCGCTGGCCGGTGTTCGAGCAGACCGTGGACCTCTTCGACCATCCGGGGGGCCTTGCGCTCACGTACGTGGACAACGCCGACGGTATGGGGTCGAACACGATCGAAGATGCGCAGGACGTGATGTTCTACTTCACGGGCCTTGCGAACGTGCCGGGCATCGACACCAACACGTACCGCCCAGGTGCCCTTGCCGACCACCTGACGTCCTTCGCCGGACAGGTTCCCACGGCCGGGGGCCAGATGAGCGCCGCGGCGTGGCTCGAGGCCGGCGTCACGGCCAGCTACGGCTCCGTCACGGAGCCGTGCAACTACGTCGAGAAGTTCCCCAACACCAAGGTGCTGCTGGCCCACTACTTTCGCGGCGCCACGGCCATCGAAGCCTACTGGAAGAGCGTCGAATGGCCCGGCCAGGGCAACTTCGTGGGTGAACCCCTCGCCGCCCCCTATCGCGCCACCGTGGTGGACTGGGACCCGGCGACGCACCTTCTGTCGATCACCACGACGCTGCTCGAACCCGGCGCCGACTACGTGATCGAATCCGCCGATGCCGAGACCGGGCCGTGGACCGAGGTCCTGTCGGGGTCCGTGCCCTATCCCGTGGAGATCACCCTCGAAGTTCCCGACGCGACCGCCCCGTTCTACCGCCTGCGCAAGAGCGCCCCCTAGGCCGGCCGGGCAGGCGCCGGAGCACCGCGGCGATCGACGGCCACGGTAAGAACGGTGTTCTCCATCCGACCACACCGTGATACGGTCCCCCGCGACACCAAGACCAAGCATGCCCTGCTCCTCAGCATCCTCCTAGGGCCACCCACGACGACACGTCCGCGGACGACGACGGTCGCCCCATGCTAACGTGTGCGAGCCGATGGACCCCATCGTCGTCGAGTGCCCCAACTGTGGGGCCGCACTTCCGCCGGGCGACCCGAAGACGGGCTACGCCTGTAGCTACTGCGGGACGCAATTTCGGCTCCAGGGTGCCCGCTCCGCCAAGACGATGGCGGGCATCGCCCTCACGCCGCAACAACTCGAGCAGATTGCCCATGCCCTCGGTCGCGCCGAGGACCCGGCGCGCAACGCTGCGCTTCGGGAGGCTGCCGAACGGCACCAGCGGCGTGCCGTCCGGATTGCGTTGACGACGACGGTGCTCGTCGCCGTCGGAACGATGGCGACCGCCTACTTCGTCTCGCAGGTCCAGGTTCCACCGCAACTCGACGCGCTCTCCGGTGTGGCGGATGCCATCCGAAACACCACCGAGAAGGTCGTCGAGCCGTCCTTCGTATGGGACGATACGACCGGTCCCCCCGAGATCGTTCGCGACGACGACCGCACCCTGGTCGTCGGACGCACCCGTTCGATTCCCGGCGACGACGAACTCTCCGTCGACGCCTACGACCTCGCCACCGGTCGCCGGGCATACCGGATCGGCGACCTCGGCACCTACTCGAACGCGATGCAATTCGTACACTTCGCCGTGGTCGGTCCGGACCTGGTGGTGACCACCCCCGGTGGAACGCTGCGGGTCCACGACGCCCGCGACGGCTCCCTGCGCAGCGAAACGCCCCTTACCGACCGGGTCAAGGATCTTTGCCGCGACGAAGAGGGCAACCTGTTCGTGGCGCAACTCGACGAGCGGTACTTCGTGAGGCGGCCGGGATCGACGCGCCTCGAGCCCCTCGAGCGGCCTCCCCGATCCTGCACGTGGTTGCGCGAGAGCGCACGACGGCGCGCGAGGACCGGTAAACTGCTGGGTTCCTTGGGTCCCCCGCGGCGGTCTTCGAAGAAGGGGCCCGCTATCCCGAAGACGCGCACCTTGGCCCGCTTCGACGCCGGGAAGGACGGAACCGTCGTGATCGGGGTTCGACATCCCGGCACAGCGGTTCCCAAGGCCGCCCGCTTCGAAGGCGACGAGCCGGTGTGGACCGCGGACATCGCCGACGTACCGCTGGCTTCGATACGTGATTCCGACCTGCTCGCCACGATGCACGACGGCCGACTCTTCGCCGTCTTCGGTGTCGGGACCGACGGCTGGCGGATGACCGCCCTCGACGCAAAGACCGGCGCGCGCCTTTGGAGCATCGATCTCGAACCCCTCTTCGCGGTCGATTGGATCGACTTTCTGGTGGCCGCCGACGACATGGTGCTCGTGGATCGAGGCTCGGGCCTCGAGGTCCGGCGCGCCACGGACGGAACGAAGGCCTACGTGCTCGGATCGCTCACCTATGAATGAACGCCCCCTGCGCCCTCAATAGCTGACACAACTCGGTGCATCCTCGGCGCACTTGATCCGCACGTGCATGTGGATCGTGTGCCCCTTGCTGTGACGCACGATCCCCTGGGTCGCCTTCGGGCCGCGCGGATACTGCATGACCTGGCGCAAACGGTCCTCGGAGACGCCGAGCCGACGCGCCGCCCGATACAAGCGACGCTGACGCCGATAGTCCAGGAAGATGTACTCCACTTCGCCGGTGTCGACGAACGCCGCCACCATGTGCCAGGTCGCCACCCAGTCGATCTCGTCCATGGACGGGTACTTGCCGGCGGGAATCCCCTCGAGCTTCGGCAGGCGGATGTCGATGTCGCGACCGGTCTGGTGGGACCGGTGGGGCCGGAGCCGACCGCCGCCGCGCTTGCTGATGTCGGCCACGAGTACCGTGCCGCGGTAGCCGCTGCGCCGCCGGAAGTCGGCCATGGCGCGCCGCAGCACGAGGGCCGCGTGGCTCGTCGCGTAGGCCCGGTCCGGGTTGCGCACCGTGAAGTCGTCGTTGGAGGTGACCTGCACACCGCCGATGAGCCGACCGCGGTTCGGTTTGCCGTGGGCATAGCTGCCCGCCGGGACCGAAAACTCCGGCAACGGCCCCGCGTCCGCCGGCGGCTGCGGGGGTTCGGGCTGTACGTACACCCGTAGGGTCTGCCCGACGTAGAGCTTCTTGCCCCGACCCTTGGACCTACGGTTGAGCCGGCGAAGGGCCTCCTCCCGCATGCCGAACTTGGCCGCGATCTTGGCGTAGGTGTCGCCCTTGCGCACCACGTAGGTGGAAAGCACCGGCGCGGGAGGCACGCGGCGCGCGTAGATCCGTAGCTTCTTGCCCGCGATGAGCCACTTCTTCGGCCCGAGGCGCTTTGCGTTCCAACGCAGGATCTCCTTCTTGGAGACCCCGTACCGGGCACCGATGTCCTCGTAGGTCTCACCGGGCAGGATCTCGTGGGTGACCCAGGTCCGCTCGGACGTTCCGGCCGTCGCCTCCCCGACCGCCGCCGCCCGCGCAGGCCGAACGGGGACGAAGGACGAAAGCACCAGGCCGAGCACCCAAGGGACCCCCACCGAGAACGGACGGGACGGCGGTCGGAGCTGGCCGGGCACGCACCCTCGAGGGTAGCAAGCGCGCCTGCGCAGGACCGAGGAACGGATGCCCACGGCGTCTAGGACGCCGATCCGGGGACGAAGCTTCGCCCGCCTCAATCGGCCGACGCCTCCTCGGGGGATCGGGGCGGAAGTCCGAGGGCACGAACGACCTCGGGCGCGACGCGCTCGGCGAGGTAGCGGCTGCCCTCCATGGTGAAGTGGATCCCGTCCTCGGCCCGCACGGCCCGCCGCTTGCCCCCCCGCTCGACGGTGCGTGTCAGGGACCCGTCCGGGTTCTGCAGCAGCGGCGACAGATCGAGGTAGACCGCCGCAGGCGCGCGCGCCTCCACGGCCTCGCGTTGGATCCTCCGAATCGTCTCGAGCTTCTTCTCGAACTTGACCGTCTGGGTGCGCGGAAGGCCCAGCCACAGCACGCGCCGCGACGGCCCCACGAGGACGTCGAGCAGCGCATCGACCCGCGCGCGGTAGCCGGCTTCCCAAGCGGGGGTCTGCCACCTTACGCGCTTGGGATGCCACGGGGCCGGAGCGAGGTCCTGCCCGTCGTTGCCCCCCAAGATGACCACCACGAGTTCCGGATCGCGGAACTCGATCTGTCGCTTGGCCGCATCGACCCAGTCGAAGAAGTCCGGGCGGGAAAGCCCCGACGAGCTCTTGCCCTTGCGATAGGCGACGATCCGCGGGTCGTCGTCGAGGGCCTTTTCGAGGAGGGCGCCGAATCCCGTCGCGGCGAGACTGTCCCCGAGGATCAGCACGCGGCGGGGCCGCGCACGGTCGCCCTGCGGCTCCTCGCCCGCCTCCCCGGAGGCGGCCCCGACGGTCCCGGCGTTCTCCGCGGCGGCCGACGTGGATCCGCCCGAGGTGACGGCGCGGGCGGCACCCGACGATGCGGCCTGCGCGGGATCCGCCTCGGCATCCCCCGCCTCGGCCGGCGCTCGCGCCGCAGGCTTCGGCGCTTCGGCCCGGTCGGCCCCATTCCCCGTTCCGGCCGCGGCGGCATTCCCCTTCGGCGGCACCACCGCTACCGCCTCGACGCCGGTCGCCTCGGTGCGGCATGCGCCCGCCCCAGCGATCCAACCGACCACCGCCACGATCCACGCGGCGCGCGTTCGGGTCGGCCACCGTGGTTTCCGGCGCGGTCGAGGAGTATGCATGGCCGGGGTTCTAACCGATACGCCGCGGCGTTGGGAGTGGCATCGACGTGCTCCTTCGTTTCGCACCTCCGAGGTCGACCGCGACCAGCGCGTCGCGCACCTACATCTCCCCACCGCACCTCCCCCATCCACGGCTGGCACCGGCCGCGATTGTGTGGGAAACTCGAACGCACACCACGGTCAGGAGCCACGTGATGCAGCACCTTCGTCGATCCATCTCCCAGTGGCGCACCGCGCGGAGCGTCGTGCTGGCCTCCATCGTGCTCGCCGGAGCCCTTGCCACGTCCGTCTGGACGATGGGGTATCCGCCCCATCCCACCCGCCACGCCGTCGTGGTGGACGTCGATGGATCCCTGGCGTCGCTCCGCTCGGACCGAACGGTCACCTACAGCGGGATCGGTGTCGCCATTCGCCAGAGCGAGCATGGCTCCATCTACATCGAGCGCGTGTTCCCGAACACCCCTGCCGACGGCCTACTCATGCCCGGCATGCGCATCGTCGCCGTGGACGGCCGGACCATCGACGGCGACATCCGGGACTGGACGGCCGCCGTCCGCGGCGCTCCGGGCACCGACGTGGAGTTGACCGTGGCCTACCACTGCGGCGGTCGTCAGACGGTCCGCCTGACCCGCCAGGTGATCCGCGTCTCCCTCTGACCGGCGCGCTCCCCTGCACGCGCCCTTCGACACCGGCCTTGCGCCTTCCCATGCGCAGCGCCGGTGTCGTCGTTTCCGCCCCGACGGTCACGGCGCCGCGGCGTGGGTCCAGATCGGACTGGTGACTGCCCGTTCCTGGATCCACCACGCCACGTCCGGGTCGTCGCATGCAGCGGGCCGATCCTCCGGGGGCAACGAAAGGCACGTGTATCGACTCCACCGGCAGGTGGGTACCTCGAGTACGCGGACGTACCAGAAGGCCGTGTGTCCTGCGTCCACTTCGGGGTCGACCCACACCGTGCACAAGGAGCGATCGCCTACGGCAGCGACGGTGCAGGTGTCGGGATCGGGCGGCGTGTGATCCGCCTGACCGGCCACGTCGAAGACGTCGATCCTGGGTGTGCCGTCTTCGTCGATCCAACCTCTCACCACCTGCACCTGCGCGAGCGAAGCGCCGGGGGCCTCGTTCGTGCCGGGGTCGGCCGTCGCCTGCACGAAGATCTGCACGGGCCCGGCGCCGTCGGGCAGGACACCCCCCATGGGCACGCCGGCCGCGTCGAGACGCGCCACCGCATCCGGCAGATCGCAGGCGTCGGCGGGCAGGTCGGTGCCCGCGAACATCCGGACGGCGATCCTCGGGCCGCTCGTCGCGTAGACCTCGCGCCGCCGCAATGCATCGAAGAGGTGCTCGCGGTCGTTGGCCTCGGCCCAGACCGCTACGAGGCCGCCCGGGTTGTTCTTGATCCCCTCGGGGCGTGCGGTGAACGCCAGGCGATCCTCGGGGGTGTCCTCGAGGGTGCCGAAGTGCCCGACGTAGCCTCGTTCGGACACGGCCCCCGGCGTGCCGTTATGGCTGTCGGTACTGCCGATGGCCCCGACGGCGAAGGGATTGCGGCCGAGGGTTCGTGCCTGCTCGAGCCCCTCCATGAGGATCCCGCGATAGAAGTCGCGCCGCGACACGCAGCCGAGCCCGATCATGCCGCGGTCCCCGGTGCCGTCGCCGCAGTCCTCCACGGGGTCGGGCCGCAGCTTCTCGAAGGTGCACGCCTCGTCCGGGGCCGTGACCGCCCCCGAAAGGCCGTTGCGACACTCGGAGTCGCCCTTGTGTTGCACGATCTCCACCAGGGGCTCGAGCCGTGCCCGCAGGGCCGCAAGCTCGGCGTCGGCGGTCGGGTCCCCCGTCGCCACCGGGGCGAAGAGGTTTCCGTTGCTCCAGTTGGGGTTGTGGGGGATCGCGAGGACGTCGCATCCATCGAGGCTGCCGCAATCGGCATCGAGGGCACGCCACAGGTCCTCCGCGCTCGTCGCCTCGAAGTAGCTCGTCGGAAGATTGGGCACGGTGGCCGACCGAAACAGCACGTTTCGGTGCAGATTGGACAGGTTCGGCGACGCCGACCACTCGTAGCCCACGAAGGTGGTGAAGCTGCACGCGGCAGTCCGATCGTAGAAGCGCTCCGCCGCCTCCTGCACCCGTCGCCACGCTCCCTTCGCCGCGTCCGGGCACGCCTTGCCGTCGGCGCCGCAAATCTCGGGAAAGCGTTCTGGCGGCGTCTTGGTCAGGGCGTTGCCGAAGCGAACGAAGGTATCGGGATCGGACGCTCGGACGAGGGCGCACGTCTCGCTGTCGTAGCCGGACGCATCCGGGTCGAAGCAGATGTCGATCTCCCCGAGGAACTCGGCGTGGTCGGTCACAGCCGCGAAGTCGAGGGGGCGGTCGATCCGAAGCTCGACCGTGCCCTTGCCGTCGGGCCCTTGCGGGGGCAGGTACACGGGTTCGCCGAGGGCGAAGGCGTAGGCGTCCTCCGGCGTGACGCGCACGCCCGCGAGGTTGGCGTCGGCCGAATAGGAGGTGTGGACGTGGAGATCGCCGAAGTAGAGGTTACGCAGGGGATTTTGCTCGGCACATGGCTCCCGCTCGTCGACGAAGGGGGGCGGTTCGTGCTTGCACGCGGAGACGAGATGCAGGAGGACGAGGCAGGATGCGAACCTTCTCATTGGACGATTCCCTCGAGTCGCGATATGGCTGCGGCGAACCCGGCCGTGCCGGCCGCGTAGGCCAGGAGGCGACGCACCGAAGCGTCGTGTCGGTGGCGCCGCAAGAGGGCGAACGCGACGAAGATCGGCACCACGACGACGATCTGTCCGGCCTCGATGCCCAGGTTGAAGGCCACGAGGGGCAACCATCCGCCCTGCGCAAGGCCCGAGGTGGCCGAAGCAAGCCCGCCGGCGAATCCGAGTCCGTGGACCAATCCGAAGCCGGTGACGACGCTGGCGCCGCCACCGGCGTGCCCCCGTCCCAACGCGAGGTCGCGGGCGAGTACGACGATGGAGGCGGCGATGGCCACCTCCACGAGGGCCGACGGTTCCACCCGCACGAGCGCGGCCGCGACGAGACTGGCCGCGTGCCCGACCGTGAAGCCGGTCACGAGGTGCAATAGGCGCGCCACGGACGTGGCCACCGCGGCGAGCAGCGCGACGAAGGCCACGTGATCCCATCCGCCGAGGACGTGGACGATCCCCGCGACGAAGAACCCGCGCTCGGCGGCCGGCGCTGCTTTGCCCCGCAGGACGGCCACGGGTGCCTGGGGCGAGACCACCGCCACGTGGGAGGCCACGCCGTCGCGTGCGACCACGACGAGGATCTCCCGGTTCGTCGGCGCCTTCGATCCGTCGATGGCACGCCCCTCGAGGGGCGCATCGCAGGAGAGGAACCGACGTGCGGGGTCGTAGGCACAGTCCTCCGGCCAGACGAGCCACGAAGGGTCGGCCGTCTCGCCCGCCTCGTCGGCCGATGCGACCACGGCGTAGCTGGACGCGGAGACCGCGTGGAGCGCAAGGCGCAGGGGCGGGCCGCCGTGGGCGAGCGCGGCACCGGCCGCCCCGACGAAGATGCAGGCGCACGCGATCAGGGCGAGCCCGATGCCCCGCCATCTTCGCCGATTGCTCACTCGGGCACCCCCCGCACCTCGTAACGCTCGACGATGCGCTCCAAGGCGGCTGCGCGAGCCGCTGCACGCCGGGCGGCGCGGTCCTTGTGGGCCGTTCGCAGATCGGGTGCCGCCTGCGGCCGCCGCTCGAAGGACTCGAGGCGCACGGCCATGGGCTCCCCGGGCACCCGACGCCAGGTGCCGAAGGACTCCGCCGCGGCGGCCGCCCGAACCGCTTGCGCCGCACCAGCCCCGAAGGCCGCCTCGAACCGCGAAAGGGGCACCGCCTGCGCCGGCCACGGCCGCGGATCGGCGACGCACGACGGCGCGGCTCCGACCGCATCGGCCGCCTCGCCGCCGCGCGCCGTCTCGTCCGCGAGGCGACAGACCTCCACCTTCACCCAGGGAACCTCCGCGGCCGATGCGGACGGCGCTCCCACCGGGGCCGCGTCGTCCCAGCCTTCCGCCACCAGGATCGCCTCCATCTTCTCGAGCAGGCGGCGGCGGATCACGGGATCTCGGAGGTGCAGTCCCCGACGGATCGCCTCGCGGACCAGGATCTCACGCTCGATGGCGAGGCGGCGCCGGGCCGTACGCTCGGCCGCCGTCGGAGGGCGGCCCAGCTCGGCCTCGAGGCTGCGGGACACGACGGCCTCGCTCTCCTCGTCCCACACGACCACGTCGCGGCCGGGTTTCATCGTGGCGACCACGGCAGCCAGCAGGGTTCCGAGCATGGCGAAGTGGGCGATCGGTTCCCGGAGGATGCGGGCGAGCCTCGAAGGCGGCACGCGGCCCATCCTACCCGACGCGCCCGTGACCGGTGGGCGTCCGTGCGCCCGCGACCGTCCGACGGTCGTCGGACCTCGAGGGGCTGGCGCCCCCACGACGTGCCCCTCCATCGCGGCCGCGCCCACGGATCTCGCGCTGCCCGACGGGCGCCCTTGGGAGGGCTCATCCGGCCGGGACACGCCACACGTCGTCCACGCAGACCACGTGCTCCTTGGACCCGTCGCGGATCGACAGGACGTAGCGGCCCGCGCGGGAGACCGCCAGCTCGATGCGGCCGAACACGTAGGGCGGCGATGCGGGCACGCGGGCGACGACGTCGCGGCCGTCTTCGTCGGCGAGCGCGACCGAGATCCCGTCGGCCCCCGTGGCGGCGACGTGGACCACGAGGCGATCTCCGGCGTTCAGCTCGAGGGGCGGCGACTCGAGCCGGCCGGTCGCCTTCGGGCGATAGGTGCTCGGCGTGCTGCAGACGTAGAACTCGCCGCCGTGGGGGCCGAAGGCCGGCAGACGCCCCTCGAAGAGCCGCTGCCCGCGCCCTGGGAAGGCGCCGCCGACCCGGCGCATGGGCCACAGGCCGCCGCCTTCGAAGTCGGCGACGATCGTGGCGCCGGCCGGCGGCATGCGCGGGGCCACGGGATCGAACCGGAATTGGGGATGGCGCTGGGGCACCGTCATCCCGGCGATGGACAGCCATCCGGTCATCGGGAGCACCCGCGCATCGCCCGTTCGGCGCTCGGTCATGCGGTAGCGGCCACGCAAGGCGGTACGCAGCCATGGCGGCGCCGGCGTGTCGGTGAAGACGGAACCGTACGCACCGCCGCGGATCCGCGCGGCGAGCCCGGCCTCGATGCGCCGCCTCGTCGCCCGATCGACGTCGTTCAGTCCCATGGCGCCGGCATGACCGTCCCCACCGGAGAGCACGTTCCACCACGGCCGATGCAGGGCGAAGACCGGCTGCGACGCCGTCTCGAGCCCGTCGCGCAGTGCCCGAGCACGCAGCCGGGCGGCCTCGGTCGGGATCGTCCGGTCCACACGCTGGAGCCGATAGCTACGGCGAAGCCCGGCGATCCCTTCGTCCCATACGGGCTGGAACGTGGGCTCCACGAAGAGCCCGAAGATCACCTGCGCGCCGCACAGCACGGCGCAAGCCAAGCGCGCCCGCAACGGCTGCACGGGCCACAGCACCGAAACCGCTACGGCTCCGAATGCAGCCGCCGGCAGGAACGCGTTGGCCTCGGCCCACAGGGTCGAATATCCCAGGGCGCTCGCGACGAGCGCCCCGAGCCAGACGATCACCCAATATGCGACGCCCGCGTGTCCCCGCCAAAGGGCCCGGCGACGTGCGGCGCGGTCGTCGTCGAGGCGACGCGTGCCCACGACGAAGGGCTGCAGCACCGCCCATCCCGCCACGACCACCGCCACGGCCGCGAAGGGGGCCGCGTGCAGCAGCATGCCCCAGCTCTTGGCCCGAAACCTCTGGTGATTGAACGGATGGGCCTGGTGCAGTTCGTAGACGTACCTCCACAACCACCCGTCCGACGCCGACTGCCCCCACGCAAGGCCCCCCAGCCCCACGATGCCGGCGACCACGACCGTGGCCCACAGGTATCGCCGCCCCGTGACGAGCGCCGCGGCACCGCCGGCGACGAGCAGCACGAAGGCCGTCTGCTTGGTCCAGAAGGCGAGCCCGAGCAGGGCCCCGGCCGCGGCCGCGTGGGGCAGGCTCGCCGCGCCCCGACGAAGGGCCCAAAGTCCCCATGCCGCGAGCGCGAGCATGAGGGTGTCCGCGCGGGCGAGGTCCAGCCACCGGTAGGTGAAGACGTAGGCCGATGCGAACAGCCCCACGGCCACGATGGCGTGGGCGCGAGGCTTGCCCTCGTCGACGACGATACGATGGATCGCCAGGAAGAGGGCGCACGCGGCCAGCACCGAGACGGTCCGCGCCGCGACGAAGTCCAAGGGCGCGACGAAGGACAAGGCCGCAAGCACCATGGGGTAGAGCGGCGTGTAGAGGTAGGGCACGAAATCCGCGCTCGGCGGCGGGTAGACCGGACGCCCCGATGCGATCCACCGCGCATGCTGCAAGGCTCCGTCCTCCATCCACTCGAGCTCGAGGGGAAAACCGATCCGTGCGGCGACGGCTGCCGCCAGGGCGACACAGGCGACCACCGCACAGGCGGCCGCCGATCGTTCGACGTAGGGCACGAGGGCGGCGGCGAGCGGGCGGGAGGACTTCATGGCGAAGCGGCGAAGACGTCGGCGAGCCGGTCACGGCGACGCAGGCAGCAGTAGTACCCGCCGTCGAAGCTCCCCGAAGGGGCGTGGGGGTCGTCGATGCGTCCGAGTTCGACGCATGCGAACACGTGGTCGCGTCGCATGGAGCGGGGGATCCGGGCGGGCCCCGGCGGGCGGGGGCCATGGTAGCCGACGTGACACGCAAGGTCGGGGTCGAAGCGGGACAGGACGGCCTCGGGAACCACCCGCTGGTGCCCCGGACGGGATCGCTCGGGCGGCAGCACCCGCGCCGTCTTGGGAGCGCCCGGCACCACGAGGCCGAAGGCATCCCAGGCCGGCAGACGGGAGGCGTAGGGCAAGGCCCCGGCGGCCCCCACGACGATCCGGGTCCGCGGCGGCACCCGCTCGGCGAGGCGCTCGCCCGCCACCCGGCGTACGCGAGCGAACCGGTCCATGGTGTGGACCCCCTCGAATCGCCCGTCGATCCACCCGGACGTTCGAGCCATGTCGTCTCGATGGCGCAGAAAGGCCGCCCGCGACGCAAGGCCCACCACGACCGCCGCGACGCCGAAGGCCGCCCACCTCGCGGCGCCCCTCCGCCGGGCCGCCGAAAGGCTCGCAAGCCGCCCGATGCCGCATCCGAAGAGGACGAGGACGCCGCAGGTGGCCGGAAGGGCGAGCCTGCCGTACGCCATGAAGTCGCCGCCCACCAGCACCACGTAGACGAGGTGGGCGACCACCGCCGCCGCCACCGGAAGGGCCCTGCGCCCGAGGCCGAAGGCCGCCACGACGAGGGTCCACGGTCCGACGCCCCACGCCCACGCCGCCAGGTAGGCCCGCCCGTACGTCCCGGCCAGGGCGACCCCGCCGGCCTTCATGGCGAAGGTCTGGGGCAAAAGCGCCCCGTAGACCACCCAACGGAAGACCAGGTGGGCGACGAGGAGCGGAAGCCCCCACGCAAGGTCGGCGCTAAGACGCAGCAGCGCTGCCGGGCGGCGCCGCGCCGGGTCGGCCGCCACACGGGCGATCACGAAGGTCGCCGGAACGACCACCGCGTCGGGGCGCACGAGCACGGCGAGGGCGCCGAGCAGGCCGGCCCGCCGCGGGCGGCCACGCTCGAAGGCGTACGCCGCGCCCCACGCAAGGGCCGCCGCGAGCGGCCCCTCGAGGCCACCGGTGCCCCACACGACGAACTCGGGCGTCGCGGCCGCGAGGGCACCCGCGGCAAGGGCCCCGAAGGCCGGCCGCCACGACGCGGCGAGCCACCATGCGAGTGCCACCACCACCCCCCAGGCGCCCGCCAGGGACACGGCCCCGAGCACGGCGGCCGCGGATGGTATGTCCGCCCCGAGCCCATGGGCTGCCGCGAGCAGCACGACCCATCCGAAGTTCGTGTAGCCCTCGACGGGACGGGGGTCGACGTCGAGGGGATTGTAGACGGGTAGGCCGAAGCGAACCCAGTTCTCGGCGTAGCGAAACGAGATGAACGCATCGTCGGCCGTGAAGCGCCAGGCACGGACGTGGGCCAGGGCCAGGGCGAGCAGGCACGCTCCCGCGGCCACGAGCCATCCCGTGCGCCGCAGGCGACGATGCTCCGTCGCTTCGGCCTGCGCGGTGCCCGGCACGGGCCGATGGTACCCAATGGTCGGTCCCCGTGTCGCAGACATGGGCCGTCGCCGCCCGTGGTAAAACCGGCGCGCGTCGTGAAGCTCGTCATCCAGATCCCGTGCCTCGACGAGCGCGAGCACCTGCCGGGTACGTTCGCCGACCTTCCGCGCCACATCGACGGGATCGACACCATCGAGGTGCTCGTGATCGACGACGGCAGCCGCGACGGCACCGCCGACGTGGCCCGGGAGATCGGCGTCCATCATATCGTCCGCTTCCCGCGTCGCCGGGGCCTTGCCGCCGCCCACATGGCGGGGCTCG
The DNA here is from genome assembly GCA_003696955.1 of Deltaproteobacteria bacterium. Taxonomy (GTDB): domain Bacteria; phylum Myxococcota_A; class Polyangia; order Nannocystales; family Nannocystaceae; genus J032. Next base: position 37,890 of record RFGU01000146.1, read on the forward strand.
ACGCCGCGCTGCGCCTCGGCGCGGACATCGTGGTCAACACCGACGCGGACAACCAGTATCCGGGCCGCGAGATCCCCAAACTGGTCGCGCCGATCCTCGCCGGCGAGGCGGACATCGTCGTCGGTGATCGGAAGCCGGATCGCCTCGCCCACTTCTCCCCCCTCAAGCGGCTGCTCCAACGCTGGGGGTCCCGGGTGGTGCGGCGCGCCTCGGGCACGGAGGTCGCCGACTCCACCTCGGGCTTTCGCGCCATGAACCGCCGTGCCGCCTACCACCTCTTCGTCCACAACCGCTTCACATACACCCTCGAGACGATCATCCAGGCGGGAGAAGCCGGACTGGTGGTGGCCAACGTCCCCATCGAGACCAATCCGAACACGCGGCCGTCGCGGCTGTTCCGCTCCGTCGGCGAGTACCTGCGCCGCTCGATCCCGGTGATCCTGCGCGCCTACAACATGTACTGGCCCGTGCAGACGTTCGGTTTCCTCGCACTGCTCCTCGGGCTCGTGGGCACCTTCCTCGGCCTGCGCTTCCTCTACTTCTACGTCCAGGACCCCGACTACAGCGGCCACGTCCAGTCCCTCCTGGTGGGCGTGGGCGCCATCGTGCTGGCCTTCGTGGTGGGGTTGTTGGCCCTGGTGGGCGACCTGCTGGCGACGAACCGACGCCTGACCGAGGAGGTCCTCGCCCGTGTCCGTCGGCTCGACGCCACCATCGCAGGGCACCTGCGGCCGACGACGACCACCACGGTCGAGGGCGTCGAGACCACCGGAGCGGCTCCCTGGACGACCGACCACGCCGGCGGCGAACCGACGCCATGAGGTCTTCGCTCGCGACGGTACGCTGGCTCGACGCGATGGCCGTCGCTGCGCTCGTCGCCTTCGCCGCCTACCTGACCGATCCGGTGGCCCGGGGCGTGATGCCCCTCTCCGCGGACCACACGGTCCACCTGACCCGGATCCACCTGTGGCAAGCGGTGCTCGCGGACGGGCACCTGCGCGGATTTCGTCCAGAGTGGGGTTTCGGTGTCCCCATCGGGGAGTTCTATCCCATCCTGGGCGACGCGCTGATCCTCCTCTTGCACCTGGTGCCCGGAGTGGGACTGCGTCTGGCCTACGCCCTCGGATTCTTCGCCGTCTTCGCCTTCCAGGGGGTGGCCGCCTACCTGTGTGCCCGGCTGTGCGGGGTCGGCCGCCTCGGAGCACTGCTGGCGGGGATGGCGATCCTCGGTGACGTCGGGGCCTACCGCGAGGGGGGCTTCGTCTACACGGTGACCTACGGCGTATGGCCCCAGGCCTTCGCGACGTCGCTGGCCCTTTTGGGCCTTTCCCTCGCCGCCCGGTGGATGGACGCCGAGCGCCCCCCCGTTCGAACGGGGATCGGCGCCGCGGTGTCGGGGGCCTGCGCCCTGCTCGCCCACCCCATGGCCCTGCTCGTCCTGGCGATCTTCGGCGCCGCCCTCGTGGCGGTGCGATGGGCCGGCGTTCCACGCGAGGGGGTGCGGGTCCTCCTACGTGCAGGCTGCGTGTTCGTACTGGCGGTGGCCCTGGCGGCCTTCTTCCTCGGACCGATGGTGCGGTTTCGCGGCTACATGGCCAGCTACGGATGGTTGGGCCCGTCGATGCACGCCATGGTCGCCATGCTCCTTCGCGGGAGCTTCGCCCAGGGGGTCGTACCGCCGGCCACGCTCCTCGCCCTCTTGGGGCTTGCGAGCGCCACCTGCATCCGTCGCTCGGGCCTCCGCGCCATCGCCATCGGTACCCTGGCCTGCTGGGTCCTCGCGACCCGCGAGGCCTTCTGGGACCTTCGACTCGACCTGCTGTCCCCCTCCTTCGCCCACGTCCAGTTCCAACGCTTCCTGGCCGTGGCGAAGTTCGGTGGATACGTCCTCGCGGGCTTCGGCGCCGACCGGATCCTCCGGGCCGTGACGGCCCTCGGGCGCGGTCGCCGTGCCGCACGGGTCGTGGGGATCGTCCTCGTTTCCGCGATCGTCACATGGGTGGCGGCCGCGCAACTCGGCGCCCTGCGCCGGGCGGGCCCGGCCGCTCGGGTCCAGGTGGAGCGCTATCCCGGCAATCCCGGGCGTACGGCCGATTGGGCCGACCTGGCCCGGGCCATGGAACGGCTCTGGGCCGAGCGCGACGGCTTCTTCCGCTTCGCCGCCCGGGCCCCGCGCAACGCCCACGATCTCGTGGATCTCGTGGTGGAGACGGGCGCCCCCGTGTACAAGATGGGCTTTACGCCAGGGGACAACTTCGTCCACAAGCCCGAGTCGGGCCGGCCCGAGGTGCTCGACGCCCTCGGCGTACGCTACGTGATCGAGCGCGTCCGATCCGGGCGCCCCTCCCGCAGGGACGCCCTGCACTTCGGCGCGTTCCGATTGCGCCCGCGACAGGGCTCCATCCGCCCCGTCGCATGGATCGAAGGTCCGGGTGCGGTACACGTGGACACCGACGATCGCTTCGCACCGTACGTCCGCGGGCGCATCGAAGGCGCCGACGAAGGCTCGCGCATCGTGTTCGCCATCGCGGGACACCCCCGGTTTCGGCTCACCATGAATGGTGAGCCCGTCGCTTGGGTCGAGACGCCGATCTACGGCGACGCCCCCGACGTCACGCCGGAGGACCGCCTCGCCGGACGGGTACGGGGGGGCAAGGCCCACGGGGACGACGGCTCCGAACCCATTCTCGTCGCAGCGCCCGCTCGCAACGGCTCCTTCGAGTTGACGTACGACCACGCCCTGCCCTTCGATTGGGCCATGGGGGTCCTCTCCCTACTCGCCTGCGGCCTCGTCGTCTTCGCGGGGCTGCGCGCGGACGTCGCCGAACGAGCCCTCGGCACCCTCGAGGCGCACGCCCGGCGCCGCATTCCGGTGGCGGTTCCCGGGGTTCTCGTGGTCCTCCTCGTCGCGGCCACGGGACTGCGCTACGCCCGGGCGGCCCGGGCCCACGCCGACCACCTCCACGCGCGCGCAAGCGCCGACCCGGCCCACGGCGTGCGGGTGGGCCCCGCCAAGGTGGACATGTGGATCCGCCCCGCCGTGTTCTTCGCCCCCCGCGAGGGGCGACCGGCGCGCCTGGTCCTCTCCGACCTGCCGCCGGGCCGCTACACCGGGTTTCGTGCCATCGAGGACGATCCCGCCAAGATGCGTCCGAAGGGTCGGCTCGAGTTCTTGCTGCGCATCGTCCCCCCCGAAGGCCCGCCGACCGAGATCCGTGCTCCCGTACGACACCGGCCGGGCAGCGTTCCCCTGTCGTTCGACGTACCTTCGGGAGCCCGGCTGGAGATCGAGGTGACGGCCCACGGCACGCCGCCACCCCTCGTCGTGGACCTGTGGCCCGAGGAGTCCCCGTGACGCAGCGCCGCCGTTGGCTCGTGGCCTTCTTGCTGCTCGCGGCGGTCGAGTTCGCCGTGGGACTTTGGGTCCATCGTCGTCGGATCGACGATGGGGACCTCGACGCGTTGGCCGACACCCTCGGCGAGGTCCCGGCCGGCGTGCCCGTCCTGGCCGCCGAGGCCTTCGTCGCCCCCCACCTGCGCACGCGCCTGGCCAGCACGGCGGACCTGCGCTGGATCGGCCGGCCCGACCTTCGGGGGGTCACCGAGTTCTACGTCGTAGGCCTTGCGACGACGTGGACCCGAACCCTCGACGCCATGCTCGCGGGTCGCCCCAGGCCCGAACGGATCGCATCGTACCGGGCCGGCGACTTTCGGATCGCCCGCTACCGATTCGCACGGGGCGAGCGGATCGCTCTCGATTTCGCCGACGCGAAGGTTACGGACGCCCGGGCCGACGAACACCCCTGTCGCCTGCGGAGCGGCCGGTTCGACTGCGGCGTGTTCGGCCGCATCGTCCCGACCCTCGCCGAGATCGACTATGCCCCGATCCGGTGCCTCGGCCTGGACGTGCCCGACGGCACCACGGTCGCCCTGCGGGCCGAGGCCCGGGGCGATCTGTTGCGGGGCCACGTGGGGTTTTCCGACTTCAACGCCCGCCTGCGCAGCGACGGCGCGGTGCGGGTGGAGATCGTGATCGACGGGGAGACGGTCGGTCGCTTCGTCGTGACCGACGTCGAGGGCCTGCGGCCCTTCGAGGTCGCCCTTCCCGGCGACGGCCCCGTGCCCGTGGAGATCCGGATCGCCGTACCGTCCGCCGGGACCTTCGATCCGAAGGACGGCTACGTGCCGCGACCTGCCCACCGCCCGTGCCTCGACGCTCGGGTCGTAGAGATCCTCGACGGAGGGGGCTCCCCATGAACGAACGGCACCCGCCTCGACGCACCCGCCGGGCCCCGTCCGCCGCGGCCGTCGCCGTCTTCACCGTGGTCCTGGCCGTCTTGGCCGTCGGCGGACGCGACGTCGGGATCACCCGCGACGAAGGCGTCTACATGGAGGCCGGCCGCCGGTACGGGGCATGGGTCGCCAGACTCGTTCGCGATCCACGAGGCGCCCTCGCCGACCGAGACCGCGCGTTCGCGTTCAACTGGGAGCATCCCGACCTGCTCAAGACGGCCTTCGGGGTCTCGGCGCGCCTGTTCGCGCAGCCCCCCGTCGCCGGTGCGGACGGGCCCCACGACCGGGGTGGACTCGTGCCCCTCCTGCCCGAATCGGCGGCCATGCGCCTGCCGGCCCAGGTGATCGCGGCGTTCGGCGCCGCCTTGCTGTGCTTCGTCGCCGCGCGGCGAAGCTCCGTGGTCGCGGGCGTCGTGGCGGCCGGAGCATTCGTCCTCTTGCCGCGGGTCCACTTCCACGCCCACCTGGCGGCCTTCGACGTGCCGGTGGCGGTGGCGATCCTCGTGGTGGTCCTGTGCTACCTGCGGGCCCTTTCGGACCCGCGGGCGCTGCCCGCCCTGGCCGTCGCCCTCGGTCTTGCCATCGGCGTCAAGCTGAACGCCCTGTTCGTCGGACCGGTCCTGTACCTCCACTACCTCGCCGTGCTCGCCCGACAGGTGCTCCGCGACGGTGTGCGGCTGCGGCTCGGCCTCGTCTTCCCCGCTTGGACCTGGGCGGCGGCCCTCGGCGGCCCGTTGGTGGGACTCGCCCTGTGGCCATGGCTTTGGCGGGCGCCGTTCGAACGGTTCGCCGCGTTCGTCCGCTTCCACGCCGCCCACCCTTGGTACAACATGGAGTATTTCGGGCAGAACTACAACCTGCCGCCCCTGCCCGTAAGCTACCCGTTCGTCATGACGGCGGTCACGGTGCCGGCGACGGTGCTCGTCCTGGGGATCGCCGGGCTGTGGCTCGGACTGCGCGACGACCGGCGGGCGGCCGCGGCCGATGTGCCGCACTCGGGCCCGACCTTCTTCGTCCCGGTTCCCGATCGTCACGGACGCCGCGAGGGGCTCTTGTACGCCATGTCCGCCCTGTGGCCCCTCGTCCTCATCGCATGGCCCACCGTGCCGATCTTCGGCGGCACCAAGCATTGGTTTCCGGCCTATCCCTTCCTTGCGCTGGGCGCGGCGCGGGCCTTTGCGGCCCTGGTGGCGGGCCTGCCCCCCCTGTGGCGGGCCGCCGCGGCCTGCGCTGCGCTCGCGCCCGCGGCGCTCACCACGGCCTCGGGCCACCCCTTCGGCCTGTCCCAGTACACGGCCTTGACCGGCGGGGCGCGAGGTGCAGCCCGCCTCGGCTTCGGCCGCGGCTTCTGGGGACATGCCGTCGTTCCCCTGCTCGGCTCGCTCCCCGAGCGAGGGCGGATCTACCCCCACGACCTCCACGAGCTTGCGCGCCGAACCTACGTGCGCGAAGGCAGGTGGCCGGAGGACCTCGTCCCGGCCCCACCCGCGCGGGCCGACCTCGCCCTCTACTTCCCGGAGCGGCACATGACGACCCACGAGATCGACGTGTGGAACGCCTTCGGTCACGCCCGCCCCACGGACGTGCTCTCCCTGCACGACGTGCCGGTGTGCCTGCGGTACGACCGGGGCCCGCAGGACCCGTAGGCCCCCGCGAGCGACCGGCACGGCTGCTATCCTGCCCCCGTGCCCGACGCCGACCACGTGTTCATGGAGCGCGCACTCTTTCTCGCGCGCCGCGCCGCCTCGTGGGGTGACGTGCCGGTGGGTGCCGTCGTCGTGCGGGACGGTCGCATCGTCGGCGAAGGCGCCAACGTGCGTGAGCGGGATGCGGATCCGGTCGGGCACGCGGAGATCGTGGCACTTCGGGATGCCTGCCGCGCCGCCGGGCGATGGCGCGTGGACGGAGCCACCCTCTACGTGACCTTGGAGCCGTGCGTGATGTGTGCGGGCGCCCTCGTCTCGGCGCGCGTCGCTCGACTGGTCTACGGCGCCACCGACCCCAAGGGCGGGGCCGTTCGTTCCCTGTACGAAATCTGCGACGACCCACGGTTGAACCACCGCCTCGACGTGCGCGGCGGCGTGTTGGCCGAACCCTGCGGTGCGGTGCTCTCGGCGTTCTTCCGCGACGCCCGCCGCAAGCGACGGATCCTGGCATCGTGAGCGAGATCGATCCGGGGCCGGTGGTGCAGCTGTTGGCGCGCGAGCGCCTGGCCCTCGACGATACGAGCCACGGGCGTACGGCGTTCTTCTCCCATTTGGGCGCAAGTCCTCGCCTGCGGCCCGGCCCGTGGATCGGGCACCGGGATCTGCTCTACGCCCTGGCCCTCGCGAACCTGGCCCCGACCCAGCGGGAGAGCCTGGCCCGGGCGGTGCTCGTCGAGCACGGGCGGGACTTCGGGGTCGGCCGGCTGCGACTCCGCACGGCGCCCTCGGGGCTCCCCCTGGGCGGATCCCTCCTGTGGATCGAGCCCCGCGACGCCGGTCCGAGGATCCTCTACGCCTGGGCCGTCGGTCCGAAGGCGCAAGCCGTCGCTGCCGACTGGCTCTTGCTTCGCGCCCATCCGGCCTTCGGCCTCGACGAACCGCCGCCGGTCCTCGACGCAGCCCCGCTGGCCACGGCGGCCGCCTTGGGCGACGTGCTCGTGGCCGTGGACACGGCCGTCACCGCACGCCTCGTGGCCGATCACCTGCGCGGCCGCGTGCCCCTGGCCGCCCATCCGCGCTTCGCGCCCCACCTCGACGGCCTCGACGCCGACGCCAGCGTCGTCCTTTGGCCCCACGACGCCCTGGGCAGCCGCGGGCTGAGGCGCCGCAAGCTCTTGGCGGTGCTGCTCGTGGACGCACCGGAGTACGTTCGCGCGGCCGCCGAGACGTGGGTTCGCGGGCTGTCCCCGATGCCCGACATGGCTGCGGTGACGGCTCCCGGCATCGTCGACCGCGACGGTCTCGTGGCCTTCCTCGACGCCTGCGACCGGCCGGCGGTGTGCCTGCGTGGCGACCCGGCCATCGTCTCCGGCGCGAACGCCTTCTTGCAGGACGCGGGCTTTCGCACGGCGCCATCGGGCGAAGCCCACCAGCTCCGCCTTCTGTGAGGCACCACCGGTCACGCGGGTGGCGACGCCCTGCGGCGACCTTCCCCCGGCCCCCGGGCAGCGACCAGAGCCAGTCCGAGCCCGAGGGCCGCGAGGACCCACGCGCCGAGGGACGCCTCCGGCCGAGGCATGTCGAGGGTGTCCACCAACAGCACATGCAGATCCTCGGCCGGTGTGCCGTCGATGTGGACCAGGACGTCCCGCGCCGCGGCCGGGGCCTCGGTCACCTTGCCGCGCACCGTCCGCACCGCGTCGTCCGGCCCGATCTCGGTGGGCGCAAGGCGCACGAGGATCACGGTCCCGCGCGTCCGCTGGGTCGCATCGGCGGTGGGCGTCATGACGGCGACGACGGCCTCGGGGGGCGCCGACTGGTCCGGCACCTCGCCCGGTGGCACGTCGTACTCGGAAAGACGCATGCCGCCACGCACCACGCCGCGGACGGCCATGTACGGCGGCGGCACCGATGGTGGATCCTCGGTGGCGAGATCGACCACGGACAGGCGCTCGGCCTGCTGGGCGGCGGCCCAGACGACCATGGCACGATGCGCTGCGAACACGGCCATCGCCACGCCCACGGCCACGACGGCGGCCCTCGGCCACGAGCGGCGGATGGCGAGCACGACCGCGCCGGCGAGCACGCCACAGGCCGCCGGGACGTAGACCCCATGGGCCACCGGGGCGCGGTTCGCCACCATCGTTCCGACGATCGCGATCGCGGTCACGGCGGCCGCCGGCCACCACACGCGCCGCGGACGACCGGCCTGGGCATCGTCTTCGCGTCGTGGGGAGGGCTGTCGGCGTCTTCCGGCCACGCGGGGTCCACGGGAAGCGTAGCGGACCGGCACCCGCGCGTGGGCCCACGCCGCCGTCGGGCGCCCCCGTGCCGCGCGACCGAGGAGAAGGACGGGCGAGTTCCACTCGACGAGCGCAACGGCGCACGACCTTCCGCCACGCCCTTCGGTCGGTTCGCCATCGACGACGCGGCCACCCTGCGTCTCGGGCGTTGCGGCATGGTACCGTCGCGCCGGTGTCGTCCCGGGCTCAGCCGCTCCTCGGAGCGTGTCTTTCGGCACTCGCGGCCTGTGCGCCGGGCCGCGGCACACCCCACCTCCTCCCTGCCGACAGTCCCTACGTGCGCTGCGTCGTGGCCGGTCCCCACCGGATCCAACCCATCTTCGAGGAGGTCCCGGCTCCGACGATCCCGACGGGACTCTATGCCCGCCACATGGACCCCATCGCCCTGGCCAGCCTGGGCTTCACCCGGGACCACGTGGTCTGTGCGGCCCTCGTGCCCGCCCCCGACGAGGCAACGGACGTCGAAGCGCGCGTCGCCGATCTGGTCGAGGCCCACGACGAACTCTCCCGGCAGGTGGCCTCGGGCCCGGCCGGAGCCTGTGCATGCGACGCCGCGCGGCGCCTCGGCGTCGAGGCACTCGTGGCCGGCTGCGAGCGCCGTCCCGTCTCGGCCCGCTGTGCCGACGACGACCGCGCCACGGAAGCCCTCGCAGGCCTGCGCGACGAACTCGCGGCGCACCTTTCCGGCGCCCCCATGCCGTGGATCCACGTGCGCATGGCCGGCCGCACCGACCGGCCCGGGTGGTTTTCGCGCCACGCCTCCGAGTTGGTCCCGCGACACCCGGGTCCGTCCGACGTCTTCCTGCGCGGCCAGAAGCTCGACGGGAATCTCGAGCTGGCCTTCGTCGAGCACGCCCTGGCCGAGCCGGACGTGGTGGCGGTGGTGCGGCAGGATCTCGGGCAGGCGTTTCTGGTGGTGCGCGAAGTGGGCGACGCGCTGGTGCTCGATCACTTCACGTATCCGCTCTTGCCGGCATCGCGCCGGGGGCTCGTCCGGCTGTGGGAGCAGGTCAACCCCGAGGCGATCCGTAACGCCCTGGCCCGTCCGGAGCGGGGGCTCGTCTACGATCACGACCCACGTACGGCCAGCGTCGCGGTGCTGGACGTGCCCGGCCTTCTGGCCCTCGACCGGCAGGTGGCGGCGGCCGGCGCCCTCGATGGACGGGCCCGCTCCTTCCGTGCGCCCCTCGACGACCGCCCCACGCCCCTGGCGGATCGGGCGGTGGTCTACGCCCCGTTCGGCACGGAGGGCATGGAGGTGCGCGCACGCCTGTCCCTTTCGGAGACCGGCCGCGTGTGGGCCCAGACCCTGCCGGAAGGGCCCGCGAGTCCCACGTTGACCGAACTCGGTATGCCCCCGGTCCTGGTCACGCCGCCCGCGGACGCCCCCTTCGTGTTCGTGGGGCGTTGTGCCGAATCCTGGTGGGCCCATGGGCCCAAGGCGGTGGGCCCCTACCTGGCGGCGCTCGAACGGGCCCACCCCGGCGCCGTGGGGGGGACCTTCGATGCCCTCGAGGTGACCGTCACCGCGCCCCTGCCCCCGTCGTGGAAGGCCTGCGACGACGGGACCCGGCGACTCCTGGAGCGCTTCGAGGCCCATGGCTATCGGCTCGACGCGACCTTCGACCCACCGCGGGAGCACCTCGACGTCACCCTGCGGCCACGGCCGTAGGTGTCGCGCACTCGGCCCCCTTGCGCCGGTTTCCGTGCCGGGTACGATGGACGGGCCCCCCGTGATGAAACCGTCGACCCTGGCCCTGGCCCTCGTGCGCGCGCTCCTGCCGCCACGGGACATCGACGACCCCAATCGGCGTCGCATCGCCGTCCTGGCCCACTGGGTGATCCTGGTCTGCGAGATCACCATGGTGGCGTTCTTGATCGTCGGGGCGATGGAGCCCCACTCCTCCCTGCACCACGGCATGACGGCGACGACCCTGGCGGGCTTCGTGGTGCTCCACGTCCTGTTGCATCGCGGACACCTGCAGGCGGCCAGCGTGGGCGTGGTCGGGTTCGGTTGGGTGGCGACGATCTTCTCCGCGGCGGTCTCCGGAGGGCCGGAGAGCCCCGCCCTCGGTGGACTCGTGCTGATCGTCATCGTGGCGGCGCTGCTGTGGGGCGAGCGCGCTGCGGTCGTGGCCGGCGCCCTCGACATCCTGGCGCTCGTCGGCCTCTTCGTCGCGCGGGTCGCCGGCCTGTTGCCGGAGCCGTGGTTCTCCCACACGCCACTGCATCACGTCCTCGCGCGCACGTTTCACGTGCTCATCGCCACGTTCGCCGTCTACTACGCCGTTCGATTCATGATGCAGCGACAAAAGGACGCCGAACGGGAGGCCCGCAAGGCCTGGATGGCCCTGCGCAGTCGCACGGCGGAGGAAGGCCGCCTGCGCCAGGCTCTCAAGATGGAGGCGGTGGGCCAGCTCGCCGGGGGGATCGCCCACGACTTCAACAACCTGCTCACGGTCATCCGCGGCAACCTCGAGGTGTTCCGCATCGCGCCGTCGTCGGACGACGGTCAGGGCAGCCTCGACGCGGCCATCGAGGCCATCGAGCGGGGGCGCGAACTCACGAACCGCTTGCTGTCGTTCTCGCGCAAGCAGCCCCTCGAGCCCGAGGTCATCGACCCGGGCGAGCTGCTCGTCTCCCTGCGCGCCCTGTTGCGCCGGACCTTGGGCGAGGGTCTCGACGTGCAGATCCGACTGGCGGCGGACCTATGGTGCTGCGAGGTCGATCGCAACGAACTCGAGAGCGCGCTGATCAATCTCGTCGTCAACGCTCGCGACGCCATGCCGGAGGGTGGCAAGGTGGTGATCGGCGCGCGCAACCTCGACGTGCGCGACTCGTGGGCCATGGGCGCGGACGTCCCGCCTGGACAGTACGTCGTCATCGAGGTCCGCGACTTCGGTACGGGTATGCAGCCCGAGGTCATCGAGCGGGCCTTCGACCCGTTCTTCACCACCAAACCCAAGGGCAAGGGCACGGGCCTCGGGCTCTCCATGGTCTACGGCTTCGTCAAGCAGTCCGGCGGCCACATCGAGATCGAGAGCAAGCCCGGCCGGGGCACGACCGTGGCGATGTACCTGCCCAAGACGGACCGCGCACCGCGTCCCCGCGGTGCCCAGGTGTCGGGGCCCCATCCCGTCGCGGGCGAACGGATCTTGGTGGTGGAGGACGACCCGGCCGTACGCAAGGTCGCCGTCCGCCTGCTCTCGGCCCTCGGCTACGAACCGATCGCCGCCGAGGACGGCGACCAGGCCCTGCAGATCCTCGAACGCGCGTGCGTCGACGCCCTCTTCACGGACGTCGTGCTGCCGGGCAACCTCAGCGGCGCGGATCTGGCCGCCGTCGCGAAGGAGCGCTGCCCGGGCCTTTCGGTGCTGTTCACGTCGGGCTACGCCCACGACGTCCTCGTCCGCGAAGGACGTCTGCCGCCGGGGGTCCACCTGCTCAAGAAGCCGTACGCCCCCGAAGAGCTGCACGAGGCACTTGCGCGCATCCTTCGCACGCGACGCAAGACGAAACGCCGACCGGACGCCGGCACGGAGTCCATCGTCCTGCACTGAGGCCAAGGCGGCCGGGCAGGGCCGGCCGGTCAGTCGTCGCTCGTCACGAAGAGGAGGCCGCCCACCTCGACGGTCACCGTTGCCGTCCCCGGAGGCGGCTCGAAGCTCTCGCCCACGGATCGGGCGAGCACCCGACCGTCCGCCGACAGGGCGGTCCAGCGCCGGAGCGGCTCTCCTTCGTCGAAGCCGTAGGCCGGCGCCGTGAACACCGTGCCGCTGCGCTCGATGTGGGCGACCATGGGCGGCGCCGGGAAGATCGGCATCCAATCGCTCTCCTTGCCGAAGAACACCTCGTCGACGGGATCGAAACGCCAATCACAGTGGACGTGCGTCTGGTACTGCACCAACATGCCGCCGCTGTCGCTGCACAGGTTCTCGAGGGTCGACAGGGGCACGTTGGCCGGGTCCATGTCGAAGGCATCTCCGTACATGTGACGCGAGAACGTGGCGCCGCCGATCATCTGGTTGTAGGCGGGGCTGCGGTAGCCCGAATTGACGACGATGGGGCCGACCTGGTCGCGTAAGAGTTGGATCTCCTCGACGGCGTGGGGCTGGACCACGGCGTATGGCCCCTTGGCCACCTGCGCGAACTCGTCGAGGCGAAAATTCGGAGCGAGCATCGTCGCCCCGTCGAGGGACTCGAGTTCGAGAAAGCGGATGGGGGGCCGGTAGTTCGGGTCGTCCTGGTACGCCGGCGGGTACACGTAGTCGGGTGGCGGCGGGTCGATGGACACCACGGGCAGGCAGACCGTCCAGTCCATGTTCGGCCCGGGATAGCAGGCCTCTTCGGCCCCGCCGCCCGTCGTCCCGCCGCCCGTCGTCCCGGTGCCGGTCGTCTCGCCGCCGGTCGTCTCGCCGCCGGTCGTCGTGGTCGTGGCCGGTCCGGTGGTCGAAGATCCCCCACCCCCCGTGGTCGCACCCTCGCTGCCGCTCGACGCGTCGCCGCCGGTGGTGCCCCCGCCGGACGAGGCCCCGCCGCCCGTGTCCGTCGCGGCGGTACCCGCGCTGGCCTGGTAGGGATTGCCCCGCTCGAAATCGTCGCCGCAGCCACCGACGGCGATCATGGCCGCCAAACCGACGGTGAATGGAGGACGGAGGTGGACATTCGCCACGATCATCATCGTTTCGCAGGCCCGGGCCGATGTCAATCGAAACGAGGGGCTGCCAGGCCCCCCGGCGCCGCCTCGCTTTCGACCTCCTCTCGCCGGCCCCCGCCGGCAGACCCGCGCAAGGACGGCGACCCTATCGTCGGTCCCTTGCCCACGGGCACACGTTGGCGGGATAGTCGCCGCCACGATGACCTACGCATGCTCCACGGGCCTGCTGGCGAGCGCCCGCCTTGCGCAGGCCGCGGACCGAATCCCCAACGAGGATGCCATCGCCCGTTCGGATACGGCCGGCTGGATCCTCCTTGCGGCCGTCGCCTGCATCTTCGTCATCTTCCTGCTCGAGCGCGAGGGGTTTCGGCGGCTCGTCCTGCGCCTCGAGGACCCGCGCCCCATGGGCCTGTTCCGGATCGTGTTCGGGCTCTGCGCCCTCGCGAACGTCAACGGATTGTGGGAGCACTTCCACTTCCTGTTCACCGACGAAGGACTCTTCCTGACGGACGTTGCGCGAGAGGTCTACGCCCACGAGCAGTTCCTCGGTTTCGGCCACGGACTCGACGGCGACCCCCTCGGCTTCCTCGACTTCGAGGGCTTCCTGCAGTGGCTCAAGGGCCCCAACTACAGCCTGCTGCTCATCTGGAGCTCGCCGCTTGCATTCTGGATCCACTGGGCGGCGTTCCAGGTCGCGATGGTGTTGCTCATCTTCGGGCTCGGCACGCGCTGGGTCAAATGGATCGCTTGGTTTCTGTTCCATTCGATCATCCTGCGCAACACGGTGTTCTGGGAGGGGACTGAGAACGTCTACCGCACGTTCTTCTTCTACCTGGCGCTTTCCCGCTGCGGGGCCGCCTACAGCCTCGACAACGTGCTGCGCTGCCGCAGGCTGCGACGCGCCGGGCGCCTGAGCGAGCCGGGCGGCGAAGGGGACGGCGCCGGGGCGCCACCTTCGGAGCGAAACCCGCAAGGGCTCGAACCGGTCTACGCGCCGATCCCCTTCTGGCCCCGGATGTTCGTCGTCCTCCAGGTGGCGACGATCTACCTCTACACGGGCGTGGTGAAGAACGGGTCGGTCTGGGCGCGGGGGGATGCGTTCTACTACGCCCTCAACCTCGACCACTTCTGGCGTCTGCCGCCGCAACTCCTTTCGTCGTATCTCGGCACCAACCTCTTTCGGATCAACACGCACGTCACCCACTGGTGGGAGGTCTTCTTCCACCTGGTCGTGTTCGGCCTGGTGGTTCGGTGGGCCATGCGCGAAGTCCTGCCGCCGCCTTCGAAGCTGGCGTTTTGGGGGGTGCGCGCGGCCTGGATCGCCCTCGGTCTCCTCTCCCTGGGGCTCGTGCTCTACCTCCTGCCCGTCCACTACGCACCGCCATCGCCGCGCTATCCGTCCACGGAGGTGCTCGCGGCGATCATCGCCGGGGGGTGGCTTGCGGCGATGGCGCTCATCGGATACGTGCAGCACCGCCTGCGCGTGCGTCCCTTTCGGATGCGCCTTCGTGGGCGCACCTTCGTCCTCGACGCCGACTGGGCCCTCAGGTGGTTCTTCGGCCGCAGGTTGTGGCTGGCCCTGGGTATCGTGTTCCACAGCCACCTCATCCTCCTGATGAACATCGGGTGGTTCTCCCCCGGCCTGCTCTCCGGCTACGTGTGCTTCTTGAACGGCACCGAGATCGCCTTTCTGGGCCGCCGCATCGGGCGGCGACTCGGCCGGATCCTCCCGGGCCCGATCGCCCGCTGGATCCCCGCGGACGTCCGCGCCGGGCGACCCCCGATCCCGACGGCCGACTGGACGCTCCCCGCATACCGAACCGACGGCGCCGTCCTGCCGGGGTGGACCGTGTGGTCGGCCTTCGCCCTGGCCCTCGCGGGCGTCTTCGCCCGCGTGTTCTTCGAGCTTTCCTACTACTGGACGCTCGCCGCCATCTTGGCGCTCCTCGTCGCGGGGGCCCTTCGGGCGAAGCGATCCGGCGCCCCGGATCTCGAGATCGTCCCGCCGCCGCCTCGCCGCGATCCCTGGCCCGAATTGCCCGATCGCACGCGCACCCTCGGGCGCCCCCTCGCCTACGGCCCCGTCGGGCGCACGTTGATCGGCTTCCTCTTCGTCTATCACGTCACGGCGGTGGCAGCGTGGCTGTTGCCCGACAAGGACAGCTTCTCCACGTTCCGTACCAAGGTGCACGAGCCGTTCCGGTTCTGGTTGACGCGCACCCAGACCACCCAAGGGTGGAAGATGTTCGCACCCAATCCGCCGCGCGCGAACCTCTTCCTGCAGACCTTGGTGACGGATGCGGACGGCGAGGTCTGGGATCTGGCGCGCGACGTCTATGCGGAGGGCTACAAGCCGATCCCGTGGATCTGGTACTCCCGCGAGGGCAAGATGAACCGCCGGATCGCCGGCAGTGAAGGCGGGCACGGCAAGTGGTACCAGCGTTGGTACGCCCGGTACGTCTGTCGCAAGTGGGAACTCGATCACGGCGGGCGCCGTCCCAAGCGGGTCGAACTCGTCAAGATCACCTACCCCATTCCCACGCCGGAATACGTGCGGGAGCACGGACCCTACGATCCACGGGAAGAACTTCGGCGCAAGGGTACGTTCACCAAGATCTTCAGCGTCGAATGCGACAAGGAGGTGGACGGCCAGCTTCCGAACCTGATCCGGGAGCGCCACGGCCTCCCGCCCGCGGAGGGCGTCCGGCGCTGGGACGTGCTGCGCGGTCGAAAGGACGCATGGGAGCGGCGCAAGTCCTACCGCAAGCAGATTCGCCAGGCGAAGCGGTCGAGCCGCGCCCCCGAGGCCCACGACGCCGAGTAGGCATGGCCAAACCCGCCCCCCGGCCCGGGCGGACGCGGTGCGTCGTCGGGCCGCGCCCCCTTGCGGGGCCGCATGGTCGAACGCATCCCCCGCCCGGCCCACGAAGATACCGTCGGAACAGCGCCGCTTTCCACGGGGGACACGCCGCCGACGTGCGAGCACCCGCGAGGGCATCGTTCGCCGCTCGCGGGTGCCGCAGATCGAGGTACGCGCGGCCCGTTCGGCTCAGCTACAGCCACTCGTGGCGCCGCACGTCTCGCACTTGAGGCACGAGCCGTTGCGGACCATCGTAAAGCTCTGGCAGCTCGGGCACGCATCGCCCTCGTAGCCCTTGATCCTCGCCAGTTGCACCTCGCGGCTGCGGGCAGCTTCGACGCGAAGGCGCTCGGAGCGCTCGGAGCGCGCCCCGCCGTTTCCACCCATGCCCGCCGTGGTCTCCACGGATCGATCCTCGAAGAGGATCTGGGACTGCTCGCGGGTCTCCACGGCGGCCACCAGGCCCGCACTCGGAACCTTGCTCGATAGGCGCAAGGGGCCAGGCGTCACGATGCGCTCTTCGACGACTTCCTCGTCCTCGTAGTCGATGCCGGGCTTCATGCCGTCGCTCTTGCCCTCCCCCATGGTATCGGGCGCAAGATCGTCGGGAGAGACGTGGGCGAGGTCCTGGCGGCCGAGGTAGCTGACCGCAAGTTCCCGGAAGATGTAGTCCACGATGGACGTGCACATCTTGATGTACTTGTGGCCGGCGACGGGGCCGTTGGGCTCGAAACGCGTGAACGTGAATGCGTCCACGAATTCCTCGAGGGGCACGCCGTACTGAAGGCCGAGGCTGACGGCGATGGCGAAGCTGTTCATCAGGCTGCGGAACGCTGCCCCCTCCTTGTGCATGTCGATGAAGATCTCGCCCAACGAGCCGTCTTCGTACTCACCGGTGTGGATGTACACCTTGTGGCCGCCGATGACGGCCTTTTGGGTGTAGCCCCCCCGCCGGTCCGGCATGCGACGGCGACGGGCCAGGTAGCGGTAGACGACCCGTTCGGCGACCTTCTGCACCACCCGCGTGTCCGTGGTGGCCACCAGCGCCGGCTGCTGGGCCGTGTCGGCCTCCTCTTCCTCGATCTCCTCGAACAGCTCGGCGAGGGTCGCGGTGGACAGGGGCTGGCTGAGCTTCGAGCCGTCCCGATAGAGCGCGATGGCCTTGAGCCCCATGCGCCACGAGGCCCGGTAGACCTCGTCCACGTCGGCGAAGGTCGCCTCGTGGGGCATGTTGATCGTCTTGGAGATCGCCCCGGACAGGAACGGCTGTGCGGCCGCCATCATGCGCACGTGGGCCATGGGCGCGATGAAGCGCGTGCCCTTGCGGCCGCACTTGTTGGCGCAATCGAACACCGGCAGGTGGCGCGGGTCGAGGTGGGGCGCACCTTCGACGGTCATCGTCCCGCACACGTAGTCGTTGGCCGCGTCGATGTCCTCGCGGGAGAAGCCGAGGGCCTCGAGCATGTCGAACTCCGGATCGTCGAGCTGCTCGTCGGCAAACCCGAGGGCCGTACGACAGAAGTCGTCGCCGAGCACCCACCGGTTGAACACGAACCGGATGTCGAAGGCTTGGGGCAATTCGGCCTCGATGCGCGCGATGGCGTCCTCGTCGAACCCCTTGGCCTTGAGATCGGCGTGGGTGATCCGCGGACTGCCCGCGAGGGTCCCCGCCCCCTTGCAGTACCGCACGATGTCGTCGATCTGGGTGCTCGTGTAGCCGAGTCGCGCCAGGGCCGCCGGCACCGATTGGTTGATGATCTTGAAGTACCCACCGCCGGCGAGCTTCTTGAACTTGACGAGGGCGAAGTCCGGTTCGATCCCCGTCGTGTCGCAGTCCATGAGCAGGCCGATGGTGCCCGTGGGCGCGATGACGGTGACCTGGGCGTTGCGATAGCCATGCTCCTCGCCGAGCCGAAGAGCGAGATCCCATTCCGCCCGCGCCGCCTCGAGCAGATAGCCGGGACAGTGCTCGCCGTCGATCCCCATAGGCGGCACCGAAAGTCCCTCGTACTCCGTCTCGGGGCGTCCGTAGGCCGCCCGCCGGTGGTTGCGAACGACGCGGAGCATGGCCGCCCGGTTCTCCTCGTACCCCGGGAAGGCGCCGAGTTCCTCGGCCAGATCGGCGCTCGTCGCATAGGCCGTGGCCGTCATGAGGGCCGTGATCGCTCCGCAGATGGCCACGGCCTCGGGGGAATCGTAGGGCCGTCCCGTCACCATGAGGTAGGCACCGAGATTGGCGTAACCGAGTCCGAGGGTGCGGTACCGGTAGCTCAGTTCGGCGATGCGGGCGCTCGGGAACTGCGCCATCAACACGGAGATCTCCAACGTGAGGGTCCACAGCCGGCAGGCGTGCCGGATGGCCGCCACGTCGAGTTCACCGTCGCGCGGGCCGCCTTCGATCATGAACTCGAGCAGGTTGATCGAAGCGAGGTTGCACGCCGTATCGTCGAGGAACATGTACTCCGAGCACGGATTGCTCGCCCGAATCCGCCCGGCGGCGGGACAGGTGTGCCACTCGTTGATCGTCGTATCGAACTGCAGGCCCGGGTCCGCGCACGCCCACGCGCTGTCGACGATCTTCTCCCACAGTTCCCGCGCTCGCACCGTCCGCTGCACGGAGCCGTCCGTGCGGCGAACCAGATCCCACGTGGCGTCGTCTTCGACCGCGCGCAGGAAGTCGTTGGTCACGCGCACCGAATTGTTGGAGTTCTGGCCGGATACGGTCTGGTAGGCCTCGGAGTCCCAGTTGGTGTCGTACTCCGGGAACTCGATCTCCCGCACGCCCTCGCGGCCCATCTGGATGGCGCGTTGGATGTAGTTCTCGGGAATCTCGGCGCGACGCGCTTCGCGGACGGCGGCCCGCAACGCCCGGTTCTTGCGCGGGTCCCAACGCGTATCGTCGTCGAGGTCCGTGGCACCGTGACCAGCCTGGAGCACGGCGTTCAAGTGCCGGTTGCACAACCGGCTACCGGCCACGAGGGCCGCCACCTTCTTCTCCTCGATGACCTTCCACTCGATGAAGTCCTCGATGTCGGGATGGTCGATGTCGACGACCACCATCTTGGCCGCGCGACGGGTGGTTCCGCCGCTCTTGATGGCACCGGCGGCGCGATCGCCGATCTTGAGGAAGCTCATCAGACCGCTCGAGCGGCCGCCCCCCGAAAGCGGCTCGTTCTCCGCGCGGATGTTCGAGAAGTTCGTACCGGTGCCGGACCCGTACTTGAAGAGGCGGGCCTCCCGCAACCACAGGTCCATGATGCCGCCTTCGCCCACGAGGTCGTCCGACACCGACTGGATGAAACAGGCGTGGGGTTGGGGGTGTTCGTAGGCGTTCTCGGAGCGGCGGACCTCACCCGTCTCCGGGTCGCAATAGTAGTGCCCCTGTGCCGGTCCCGTGATCCCGTAGGCCCAGTGGAGCCCCGTGTTGAACCACTGGGGGCTGTTGGGCGCGCCCATCTGCCGGGCCAGCATGGTGGTCATCTCGTCGTAGTAGGCGCGGGCCGAGTCCTCGTCGTCGAAGTAGCCGTGCTTCCAGCCCCAGTACGTCCAGCATCCGACCAAGCGGTGGAAGACCTCGCGGCTGTCGCGCTCGCCGCGGGTACGCTCCTCCTCGGGCAGCTCGGAAAGGGCCTGCTCGTCGGGCTCGCTGCGCCACAACCACTCGGGAACGCCGTCTTCGGGCACCTTGCGAAGGCGCGTGGGAACGCCGGCCTTGCGAAAGTACTTCTGGGCGAGGATGTCCACCGCCACCTGCGACCATCCCTTGGGGACGAGGATGTCGCGGGCCTCGAAGACGACGGAGCCATCGGGGTTGGAGATCTTGGAGGTCCGGGGTTCGAACTCGACACCGGCGAACGGTTCGGGGGTGTTGCGCGTGAACAGGCGGGAGATCTTCATCGGTGGGTGCCTCGGGGGATGGGATCGAACGACGGGAGGAAACGCGAAGGTGAGGATGGGTGCGTGGGTCGAGGGAGGCTGCCCCAGGTTGGGTGTCCGGGGGCGGGCAAGGCCTTTGCACGTGACACGGGCCGACGTGCGCATTATGCGCAAATCAAGATTCGGGGCGACGAAGTGCCTGGCCGACCGCCGCCCCAGGGCGATCGGATGGAGGTCCCGGAGGGGGCATCCCTGCCTTCATCCGGGGAGGAAGGAGTCGGACCGTCGAGGAGAGGCCCCGGGTCCGCCGGGCCGAGCCCGAACCCCTAGATCTTGGGGCGACGAACCTTGTACACCCCAAGATGAGGCGTCGGCAAGAACTCCGACGATTTCGTTTCGGGGCGCGTTCGGCCCCTCGAAAGAGCCCGGATCGCGACCGATTCAGAGGTTGTCCACACCTTTTCCACGTGCCACCGGTGCTCGATCCCGCGCTTGCATGATTGCAACCGTCACTTCGAGCACTTGGGCTAGCCGCCCGGTTTCTCGGCCTTCTCTCCTGGCCCAAACGGGCTGGCATGCGCATGCTGCGCTCTGTGGGAGGCGCAACTTGCGCAGCCCTACCCGGCGCTCCCGGCCTGCCCGACGTGCACAACTCGGCCGGCCGGCCGCCCGCCGAGATTTTTCTCGCGGCCGGTGGAATTGCCTCCTCACCCGGCCGAGGGCCGGTCCCGCATCGGGGGCTATCGTCCCCACCCATGGCCCCCCCGCCCCCCGTCGCCCGGGTCAGCATCCTCGGTGCCGGCCTCATCGGCGGTTCCATCGCCGCAGCGTTGCGTCGTCACTCTACAACATTGGAACTAACCGTCGTGGACCCACGACGAGCCGCGCGCACGACGATCCGGCGCCGGTTCGACGTCGACGGATGCACCCCCGCCGCGTGGCAACGCCGCGGTCCCATCGACCGGGACGA